>SFLA01000001.1 GCA_004553575.1 Clostridiales bacterium | reverse complement strand
ATATGTTCTGAGCATTTTCGATGCACCTCCTTACAAATTTTAAAAACTCCGCCCTTTTGCTTTATACATGCGGGCTGCCGTTGTTCCCGACGAAGCCAAAATGCGGCATCTGTTATTATAACCACATTTTCTGCCTGTTGTCAAGGGCTTTTCCTGAACGCAACGGCAGTTTTATGCTGTTTTTGTGGCAAAAAAGATTGCAAAATCAGATTTATATGATATAATATATATATTAAGTATAAAGATTTATGTTGGGAGGCTGTGTGCCAGGTGAATTATGCCGGACCGACCGAAACGGGAATAATACTTCAGACTGTGCTTGACGAACTGAAATCCAGATTTTCCGAGGCTACCTTCAACTTCTGCTTTTCCAGCCTTAAAATAACCTCGCTTAGCGATACCGAGGCGGATCTGCTGACGGACAATGTGCTTAAAAAAACAACAATAATGTCCCACCACTGGGAGGCGCTTTCCGGTGCGTTCGAAAAAGCGGTCGGACACAAAATTAATCTTAATCTGCGCTCGCGCGATGACCGCCCGGAACCGGTGAAAGCCGAGGATGACAGCTCGGATTACACAGCATACAAGCTGCGTTATAACCCGGCATATACCTTCGATACCTTTGTCGTGGGTTCTTCAAATCAGGTCGCGGCAAAAACCTCGCACGCTGTTGCGGATAATCCCGCCGAGCTTTACAATCCTCTTTTTATATACGGCCCTCCCGGACTCGGCAAAACCCACCTTCTTTTTGCCATACTCAACCGCCTTCGCGAGAATTTTCCACATTTCAACATACTGTATGTAACGGGTGAGGAATTCACAAACGAGCTGGTGGATGCAATAGTTCAGAAGAAAAACGTCGCATTCCGTGAAAAGTACCGTAAACTCGATGTATTATTGGTAGACGACATTCAGTTTATAGAAAATAAAATTCAAGTGCAGGAGGAATTTTTCCACACTGCCGACACACTTTTTCAACAGAAAAAGCAACTGATAATCACCTCGGACCGTCCTCCGAAGGAGATAAACCTCGAGGACAGGCTTAAAAGCCGCTTTGAAATGGGTCTTATAGTTGATATCCAGCCGCCGGACGCCGAATTGAGAACCGCTATTTTTAAACGGAAATCGCAGGATCTGGGCGTTGCGATTCCCAATACGGTGCTCGCATTTCTTGCCGAGAATATACGAACCAATATCCGTCAGATCGAAGGCGCGATACGCAAGCTGAAGGCTCACAGTCTTATAGAGGGTAAGGAGATTACCCTTGAAATGGCGGTGGATGTGCTCGGAGAATACCTGCGCACGGCAGAAACCTCAGACAGCATGGTCGCAAAAATATTCGATTATATCTGCAAAAAATACTCCGTAAAGAAAGAAGTTCTTACCAGCGGAAAGCGCGATTCGGATATAGTCTATGTCCGGAACATAGCAATCTACTGTATAAGAAAGCTCACCGATCTTTCACTCAAAAAGACCGGAGCTCTGTTCGGAAGAGATCACACAACCATCATTAATTCCATAACCAGAGTTGAAAACCGCATGAAAAACGAGACGGCATACGAACGCGAGATACAGACCGTTCTGCGTGAGATAAGCGAATAAACCCAAAAATAATATTCCACAAAAGCAAAACGGTTTTCCACATTCAGCCACAAGGATTTCAACACCGTTTATAAGGTATTATAAACAACGAAAAAACAGAATGTATACCGATTTTTACCGGCTTTTTTTGATTTTCAACATTATCAATACCCCCTACTATTACTAATACTACTATTCCTTTTAAGAAAAGAGATAAAAGATTACTCTGCCGAAAGGACGGAAAAATATGGCAATCAAGTTTATTTCCGATAAAAAGACACTGCTTTCGCTTATACAGCCGGCGCTTTCTGCCACTTCGACCAAAAGCACTCTCCCAGCACTTGAGGGACTGCTTTTTTCGCTCGGCAGCGACGGTATGCTTACCGTTTGCGGATACGACCTTGAAAAAGGAGTAAAAACATCGGCTCCGGTTTATCCGAAGGAGGTCGGTTCGGTAATTCTTAACGCACAGAAAATATATGCGATAATTAAAAATCTTCCCGAATGCGAGATAGAGATAAACGCAGACGAAAAGAACGCTGTCGGTATAAAGGGCGGAGCTTCGGATTTTATGATACACGGACTTGCCGCCGAGGCGTTCCCGAATCTGCCGGAGCTTACGGGCGACCGCAGCTTTTCGATATCTCAGGGGCTGCTTAAAGAGATGATAGGCTCTACCATTTTTGCCGTTGCTCAGATCGACGCAAGACCGATACTTACGGGCGAGCTGTTCCAGATAGAGGAAAAAAAGCTGACCATAGTTGCGCTTGACGGTGCGCGTCTTGCCCTGAGGGAAGAAAAAAACGCTGTATTCGACAACCGCGATTCGTTCAGATTTGTCGTTCCGGGTAAGGCGCTCGGCGAGTTTTCAAAGCTTATAAGCGACAGCGAGGAGCTTGTTAAGGTGGAGTTTACCCGCAAGCATATTGTTTTCCGTACCGGCGAGATTATCTTTTTCTCAAGACTTCTCGAGGGTGAATATCTCGATTACACCCGTGCGCTTCCGCAGCAGAGCAAAATATTTGCCGAGATTAACACCGCCGATTTTATCGAGAGCGTAGAGCGTGCATCGCTTCTGGTTGACGAGCGGCTGAAGACGCCGCTTAAGCTGAGATTCGAGGATAAAAAGCTGAATATATCCTGCTCGACCCAATACGGAAAGGTAAGCGACGATATCCGTATAAGCAAAGAGGGCGACGACCTTGAGATAAGCTTTAACAACCGCTATCTGCTTGACGCGCTCCGCGCCTGCAGCGACGATACCGTTCTTGCTTCGCTGACCGGGCCGCTTACCTCCATGATGCTCACACCTACCGGTCACAGGGACAGCTCGTATATATACCTCGTTCTGCCCTGCAGGGTAAAAAACTGATGATAATTAAAAAGCTTCTGCTGCGCGATTGGCGTAACGCGGGCGAAACACGGCTTGAATTTTCGGATTCGGTAAACCTTATTTGCGGAGACAATGCCGCCGGCAAAACAAATCTGCTCGAGGCAATATTCTTTTTTGCCGCGGGAAAATCCTTCAGGGGCTGCCGCGAGAAGGAGCTGATACGGTTCGGGTGCGATCAGTCTGCCGCCGATATTGAATTTGTTTCGGGCGGAGCCGAGAAGCGAATGGGCGTAAGGCTTAAAAAAAACGAGAGGCGCCGTTTTTACCGCGAGGGCAACGAGATTGTCCGTATGAGCGAATTTTTGGGAGAATTCAGATCGGTGATTTTTACTCCGGATCATCTTGATCTCGTAAAGGGATCTCCGGACGGCAGAAGAAGATTTACCGATATGGCGATATGCCAGTCTTTTCCGCGTCACATTGCCGCTTTGAGCGAATACAACCGCCTGCTTATACAAAAAAACGCACATCTTAAGGGCGATATTACGGTTCCGGAACTTCTGGACGTGTATGACGAACGCATGGCGGCTCTTGCCGCCGCAATAACCGTTAACCGCCGCAAATATCTTGAGCAGCTTGAAAAGGCGGCGCGCACGGTACTTGACGAGATGTCCGAGCATACCGAGCAGCTTTCGATAATGTATGTCACACAGGCGGAGGGATATACCGCAGAGGAAATACGGCAGAGCTATCTTTCGATGTTTGCCTCCAAAAGGGCAGCGGAGATCGAAAAGAGGGTCACCCTTTGCGGTCCGCAGAAGGACGATTTCTTTATATATATAAACCGCCGTGCGGTGCGCCTGTACGGTTCGCAGGGGCAGCAGCGAAGCGCAGTGCTCGCACTTAAGCTTGCCGAGGGAGAGCTGTCAAAGAGCCTGACCGGGGAATATCCGGTGTTTCTGCTTGACGACGTGCTTTCCGAGCTTGATGCACGCCGCAGAAGCTATGTGCTCGGACGGATATCCGGGAGACAGGTGATTATTACCGGATGCGACCCGGGAATCGCTTCCGCTCTCGGAGCAGGAACTCTTATAACCGTAAAGGACGGCAAAGCGGAATGTTCGTACATTTAGGAAAAAGCGAGAGCGTGCGCGAAAAGGACGTGGTAGGCTTTTTTGATATGGACGCGGCGACCGTATCGCCGGTAACACGCGACTTTTTGAAAAAAATGCAGTCTGAAATGAAGACGGTGAATCTGTGCGCGGATATTCCGCAGAGCTTTGTGCTTACAGACAACGAATACACCGAAAGCGTATATATAACTCAGTTCGCCGCGACAACGCTTGCGGAAAGGGCGAACAGAGTAAACGAAAGGGAAAGAAAATGAGCGAGATCGTAAAGAATTCGTATGACGACAGTCAGATTCAGGTGCTCGAGGGTCTTGAAGCGGTACGCAAAAGACCCGGAATGTATATCGGCACCACCTCATCGCGCGGACTTCATCATCTTATTTACGAAATAGTCGATAATTCCATCGACGAGGTGCTTGCAGGCTATTGCAAGGATATTATTGTGTATCTCGGCACCGACGGATCCGTTACCGTTAAGGACGACGGACGCGGAGTGCCGTCGGGAATACATCCCACCCAGGGCAGACCTACTCTGGAGGTTATATTCTCGATACTTCATGCGGGCGGAAAATTCGGAGGATCCGGATATCAGATTGCCGGCGGACTTCACGGGGTCGGCGCGTCCGTGGTAAACGCGCTTTCCCGTCGGCTCGAGGCATACAATCACCGTGACGGCAAGGAATATTCGGTCGTGTTCGAGCGCGGAAAGCTGATTCAGCCGATGCAGTGTCTGGGCGATACCGATAAAACCGGTCTTACCGTAAGGTTCTGGCCGGACGAGACCGTGTTCGAGACCGTCGAGTTTGACACCGACACGGTGCGCAGCCGTCTGCGCGAGCAGGCGTTCCTTAATGCGGGCGCATCGATAATTCTTATCGACGAGCGTGCGGAGCCCAGAACCGAGGAGCGCTTCTGCTACGAGGGAGGCATACGCTCTTTCGTATCGTATCTTAACGAGCAGAAGGGCGCGGAGCTGCTTCACAAGGACGTTATATACGTTTCCGGCAGTAAGGGAACGTCGATTGCCGAGGTCGCACTGCAGTACAACGACACCTATAACGAGACTGTTATTTCGTTTGCCAACAATATGCACACCGTCGAGGGCGGAACCCACGAAACCGGATTCCGGAGCGCAATAACAAAGGTTCTTAACGATTACGGAAAGAAATACGGAATTCTGAAGGACGGCGACAAGCTGTCCGGCGACGATGTGCGCGAAGGACTTACCGCGGTCGTTTCGGTAAAGCTGGTGGACGCACAGTTCGAATCCCAGACAAAGGCAAAGCTCGGAAATTCCGAAATGCGTACGCTGGTCGAGACAATGGTGAACGACAAGCTTTCCACCTATCTCGAGGAGAACGCAACCACCGCAAGGATTATACTCGATAAGGCGCTTTCCGCTTCGAGAGCGCGCGAGGCCGCACGAAAGGCGAGAGAGCTTACCCGCAGGAAAGGGCTGCTCGAATCGTCCTCGCTGCCCGGAAAGCTGTCCGACTGCAACGAAAGACGCGCCGAATACACCGAGCTGTATCTGGTCGAGGGAGATTCCGCGGGAGGCACTGCCAAGGACGGACGGGACAGCAAGTTCCAGGCAATACTTCCGCTGCGCGGTAAGATACTGAACGTCGAAAAGGCACGGCTTGAGCGTATATATTCGTCTACACAGATAATACCGATAATTCTTGCGCTCGGCACCGGTATCGGCAGTGAATTTGATATAAGCAAGCTGCGCTACGGCAAGATAATTATTATGGCGGATGCCGACGTTGACGGCGCCCATATAAAAACCCTGCTTCTTACCTTCTTCTTCCGGCATATGCGTCCGCTTATCGAGGAAGGACACATATACGCCGCCATTCCCCCGCTGTACAAGGTATTTAAGGGCAAGCAGCAGAGATACGCCTTTTCTGACGAGGAGAGGGACAAGTATATAGCGGAGCTCGGATCCGGCACACAGGCCGAGCGGTACAAGGGTCTCGGCGAGATGGACGCGGATCAGTTGTGGGACACCACCATGAATCCCGAAACACGGATTCTGAAGAGAGTGACTATCGAAGACGCCTATGTGGCCGACGCTTTGTTCTCGGTACTCATGGGCGACAAGGTTGAGCCGCGGCGCGAGTTTATAGAAGCCAACGCGAAGTACGTCGAAAATCTTGACGTATAAGGCGGGGAGGTAAACATGGCACACGACGATTACGATTACAGTTCACACGAAAATCAGGCGATAATGAATGTCGGTATAGAGAAGGAGATAAAAACCTCCTATATCGAATACGCGATGTCGGTAATAGTCGGCAGAGCGCTGCCTGATGTGCGCGACGGGCTTAAGCCCGTCCACCGCCGCATTCTGTATGCGATGTACGACGATCATCTTACCTACGATAAGCCGTTCAGAAAGTCCGCTACCACCGTCGGTAACGTGCTCGGTCATTATCATCCGCACGGCGACAGCGCGGTATACGACGCGCTGGTGCGTCTTGCACAGCCGTTTTCGATGCGGTATCCGTTGGTCGAGGGTCACGGAAACTTCGGTAATATCGACGGAGACGGAGCCGCGGCTTACCGTTATACCGAAGCGAGAATGGCGAAGCTCGCCAATGTAATGCTTCAGGATATCGACAAGGACGTTGTCGATATGGTTCCCAACTTCGACAACAAGCTGCTCGAGCCGGTCTGCCTGCCGTCCAGATATCCGAACCTGCTGGTTAACGGTTCGATCGGTATAGCGGTCGGAATGGCTACCAACATACCGCCGCACAATATGTGCGAGGTTATCGATGCGACCGATTATCTTATGGATCACCCGGACTGCACGGTAAAGGATCTTATGCAGTTTGTTAAGGGTCCGGACTTCCCGACCTACGGAACGATTCACGGCACCGCCGGCATTTACGAAGCGTACATGACCGGACGCGGCAGGATTAAGGTGCGCGCCAAATGCCACTTCGAGGAAAAACACGGCAAAACGTCGATAATCGTTACCGAGCTGCCGTATCAGGTCAACCGTTCGATGCTGCTCGAGTACATGGCGCAGCTCGTTAAGGACAAGCGTATAGAAGGTATTTCCGATATACGGAACGAATCCGGACGAGACGGAATGCGGATAGTGATTGACCTTAAAAAGGATGTCAACCGCGATGTGGTGCTTAATCTGCTGTACAAATACACCCAGCTCGAGGACACCTGTGCGATAAATATGCTTGCTCTGGTAAACGGCGAGCCGAAGACTCTCGGGTTAAAGGAACTGCTTTCGCATTACGTCGAATTCCAGAAGTCGGTCGTAACCCGCAGGGTCAAGTTTGATCTCGCAAAGGCGGAGCGCGAGGCGCATATATTCGAGGGCTACAAGATAGCCATTGACAATATAGACGAGGTAATACAGATTATCAGGTCGTCGGAAAGCATACCCGATTCCAAGGTAAGACTTATGGAGCGGTTTGCACTGTCCGACATTCAGGCTCAGGCGATTGTCGACATGACTCTCGGAAAGCTGTCCGGTCTGGAAAGGCAGAAGATCGAGAACCGTCTTGCCGTGCTCTACGGCATGATCGACGAATACCGTGCCATTCTTTCGGACGAGGGACGGATTATTCAGATAATCAAGGACGATATGGCGGAAATCCGCTCAAAATACGGGGACGAACGCCGCACCACGATAGAAGAGGCGGAAAGCGAGATCCTTATAGAGGATCTTATCGAACGTGAGATATGCGTTATCACCGCCACTCACGACGGTTATGTTAAGCGTCTGCCGAGCGACACCTATTCCTCCCAGCGCCGCGGCGGAAAGGGCATAACCGCAATGGCTACCAAGGACGAGGACTTCGTCGAAGATGTTATAATATCGCATTCGCACGAATATCTGCTGTTTTTCTCGAATCTCGGCAGAATGTATTTCAAGAAATGCTACGAGGTGCCCGAAGCATCGAGAACGGCGAAGGGAACCAACCTCGTAAACGTGCTTTCGCTCGCCGAAAACGAGAAGATTACCGCAATAATACCTGTTGCCGGGTTTGACGACGATAAATACATTGTTCTGCTTACCCGTCTGGGAGTAATAAAAAGAGTAAAACTCACCGATTACCGCACACGCCGCACCACCGGCCTTTACGCGATAAACCTCGACGAGGGCGATAACCTGCTTTACGTTATGCTTACCGACGGCAACGACGACATTATATGCGCCACCCGCAAAGGAATGTCGGTAAGGTTCAGCGAAAACGATGTCCGCTGTATGGGCAGGCAGGCTCGCGGAGTGCGCGCGGTAACCCTGACCGGCGACGATTATATCGTCGGCGCCGCCGCGATACCCGAAAATCACGACGACGATGTCAAACTGCTTACCGTTACCGCCGGAGGATACGGAAAGCGCACGGATATTTCCGAATACACCCTTCAGAAGCGCGGAGGCAAGGGAATGATCTGCCACCGCGTAACCGGAAAGACGGGTCCGTTATGCGGCATTGCTCTGGTCTGGCCCGAGGATGATATAATGCTTATTACCGACAGCGGCATTATTATCCGCACTGCGGTCGGCGAGATACCCGTTTACGGCCGTGCGGCTTCCGGAGTTATCGTAATGCGTACCGGCGACGGCGCGTCGATAGCGCGGTTTGCACGGGTTAAACCCGACCCCGATACCGATACCGCAGACGGCGAAGCGGAATACGCCGCAGAAGATGAAACCGACGGCACCGTTGCCGCGGTCACCGAGGAGGAATAAGCATATGGCGTTCAAAACCTTTATTCTTGATAACATTGCGGACCGCAGCCGGCGCCACGAAATGATTAACGAGAAGGCGCGGGAGTATTTCGGCACCCCCGAAGCCGAGGTGGTGTATTCGTCAAAGGGAAAGCCTTCAGTCACCGGCGTAACGCCGGAAAAGTATGTCTCCGTAACGACGACGGGTGCGGTTATGGTGGTGGTATTCTCCGATATGCCGGTCGGCGTCGACGGCGAATATCTCGGAAGGTTTTCTCCCGGAGATCACCCCGAGTATACGGCGATAGCCGAGCGCTTCTTCTCCGAGGAGGAAGCCGATTACGTTCGCGATAACGACGGAAACCCGACCGCATTTGCGCGGGTTTGGGTACGCAAGGAGGCGTACGTCAAATACACCGGACGCGGGCTTTCGGAATTTCCTTCGTTTTCGGTAACCGACGGCGAGAGGTTCTTTTCAAAAGTTAACGGAGTGCCGATAAAACGCTTCGCGGTGAACTTCCCCGGAAGCTCAGACTATATCTTTGCGATAGCCGGAAACGAATAGTCGCACAAAAAAACTATTGATTTTTAACTTACGCCGTGATATACTTCTCCCGTAGGTAAAGCTACGATACATATGACAATCTCTAAGCCTTTTTAGGCACATACGGAATTTCTGCGTAACTCCCCCCCTTACGCAGATCTTCCCGAAAGACGCGTCTTTCCCCCCTTGGCGCGTCTTTCTTTTTTTCTTTTCACGGCGGGTAGGGCAGCTTTTTACCGAAAAACCGCATTTCATAAAGCGTCCCCCGAGGCACGGATAACCCTGCCTCTGGGGATGCGGGCGGGATTCCGATCGCTTACGATGCGAAGCGGGAGAATTACGAAAAAATACCGGCTCTGTCTTATTAAGACAAAGCCGGTATAACTGTTTACAGCCTTTTGGTAAGGGGAACTTTTTATGCGTTTGCCGCCGCGATTATTGCCGCAAAGTCGGGAGCCTTGAGCGACGCTCCGCCGATAAGACCTCCGTCGACATTGGGCTTGCCGAGAAGCTCTGCGGCGTTCTTTGCGTTCATGGATCCGCCGTACTGAACGGTAATGCCATCGGCGGAAGATTCGCCGTACAGGGAAGCGATAACACCGCGGATTATTCCGCAAACCTCGTCAGCCTGGTCGGCGGTAGCGGTCTTTCCGGTGCCGATAGCCCATACGGGCTCGTACGCGATAATTACGTTTTTAAGCTGTTCGGCGGTAATTCCGGAAAGCGCGATCTTGGTCTGAGCCGACACCGTTTCGGCGGTGACGCCCAGCTCGCGCTGCTCAAGGGTCTCGCCCACGCAGAGGATAACCTTAAGCCCCGCCGCGAGAGCCGCGGTAAGACGGGCGGATACGGTATTGTCGGTTTCGCCGAAGTACTGCCTGCGCTCGGAATGGCCGACAATTACATATTCGGTTCCGATTTCGCACAGCATGGCCGCGGAAATCTCGCCGGTGTACGCGCCGGACGCCGCAAAATGGACATTTTCGGCACCGACCTTTATCGGGCTGCCCTTTGCCGCCTCGATTACCGGTACAAGATCGACATACGGGACGCAGGCGACTATCTCACAGCCGTCGGTTTTCTTGCCTGCAAGCTCTGCCTTTATGGCGTTTATAAGCTCGACCGCCTCGGAAGGGGTCTTGTTCATCTTCCAGTTTCCGGCTATAACGGTTTTTCTTAATGCTCGGTTCATTCTGGGACGCTCCTTATTTGTCGTTAAGGCAGGCGATGCCCGGAAGCTCGAGGCCCTCGAGGAACTCAAGCGACGCTCCGCCGCCGGTTGAAATGTGAGTAATCTTGTCGCCGAATCCCATGGACTGGCAAGCCGCCGCGGAATCTCCGCCGCCGACTATGGTTATCGCTCCGGAATCCGCAAGCGCCTGAGCCACAGCCTTGGTTCCGGCGGCGAGCACGGGGTTCTCGAAAACGCCCATCGGGCCGTTCCATACTACCGTCTTCGCGGAGGCGGCGGCATCGGCAAACAGCTCTCTGGTCTTCGGACCGATATCAAGACCCTCCATATCGTCGGGGATAGCATCGGCAGGCACAACTACCGTCTCGATCTCGGCGTCAATGGGATCGGGGAAGGACTTTGCGCATACGGTATCTACCGGAAGCAGCAGTTTTACGCCCTTCTCCTCGGCCTTTGCGAGCATTTCGCGGCAATAATCTATCTTGCTCTCGTCAAGAAGGGATTTTCCGACGGTATATCCCTTCGCCGCGAGGAAGGTGTATGCCATTCCGCCGCCGATAATAAGAGTGTCGACCTTGGTAAGCAGGTTGTTTATGACGTTAAGCTTGTCCGATACCTTGGCGCCGCCGAGTATTGCGACAAAGGGTCTGTCGGGATCGGCAAGCGCCTTGCCCATAACGGTTATTTCCTTCTGGATAAGATATCCGCAGACTGCGGGCAGATAATCGGCAACGCCGGCGGTCGACGCATGCGCTCTGTGAGCGGTACCGAATGCATCGTTTACATATATATCTGCCAAAGATGCGAGCTTTTTGGCAAATTCAGCGTCGTTCTTTTCTTCCTCTGCATGGAAACGGACATTCTCGAGCAGCATGCACTCGCCGCTCTTGAGCGCGGCCGCTTTCGCCTGCGCATCCTCGCCTATAACATCCTTGGCAAGGGTTACGGGAATACCGAGATATTCGGAAAGCTTTGCCGCGACCGGAGCAAGGGAGTACTTCATGTTGAATTCGCCCTTCGGACGGCCGAGATGCGAGCAGAGTATAACTGCCGCGCCGTTAGCAAGCAGATACTTGATGGTGGGAAGTGCGCCGCGGATACGGCTGTCGTCGGTAATGACGCCGTCCTTGAGCGGTACATTGAAATCGCACCGAACAAGAACCTTCTTGCCGCTTACGTTGATATCCTCAACTGATTTTTTGTTGGTCATAATTTCACCTCAAAAAATTATTTTACCTCAACTACTGATTGTAGCATATTTGCGGACGGAAAGCAACAGTTATTTAAATTTTTCCATTGCGGCGGTAACATATGAATCCTGCCAGCGTATATACTTAAGCAGATCTATTCCGTCGGTGACCGAAGCGGCAATAAGCTTGCGCCCGACCTCGTTTATGCGGTATATACCGCTGTAAAGCTCGGTCTTGGTGAACTGAACCGAATCAAACACGGTCTGCATCATCACCGTGTTCATATTATCGGTTGAGCAGTAGGTTATATAGAATTTCAGCAGAGCGTCCTCCGCCTCGCCCGAAGCAATAATCCATCCGGAGAGCAGCAGACCCGCCCGCTCCGAATCTGCGGTACCGGCTGGCACACACAGGCAGAGCGCCTCCGGCAGCATGCAGGAATACCCCTCCTGGCCGGATTCGGTTTTCGGCATCGGAGCGATGCCCCAGTTCATGCCGCTAAGTGAACCGTCGGTAAGATACCGGTTAAACACGGTAAGGCAGAACACGACTCTTCCGGAAAGGAAAACGTCGCTTCCGTTTACCGATTTGTCGTAAAGCAGCGTGTTGCTGTCGATAAGAGCTTTTGCGGCGGCAGTGGCAGCCTTTCCTCTTGACTCGTCAAACTCCGCATATATCGGTCTTCCCATTGTCGCTCCGAAGTATTCGATTCCGGAGCCGTTCCAAACGGAATTGATAAGATCCGTGTAATCAAGCCCCTCGCAGGTAAATCCGAAGGTATCGGTCTTGATATCCGGGGAACGCTTGTCCGCAACCGTCGAGCAGGCTTTTATATATTCGAGCATCAGATCTACGGTCCATGTACCGTTAATCACGGCGTAATAGGGGTCCTTAAGTCCGTTCTTCGATATTATATCGCGGTTGTAATACACGGAAACCGCATTCTGCGCCGCAAAGCTGTCGTTCGAAGCCAGCATATACAGCGAGTTGTTGATTGTTTGCTCCTCTGCCAGCCCGTCAAGAGATTTCGCCGCGGCGGAAAAATAAGGCAGTGACCACATGTTGGCAAGACAGCCCTCTGCCGCCGCCGTTCCGGCAGAGTCGGAAGGCATAAGGATAAGGTCGCAGCCGCCTGTCCCGGCGGCCTTGCCGCTTCGAAGCGAGGACAGAATCTCGGACTTGCTCATAACGACTGCCGAAATTGCAACGTCGAACTTGTTTTCAAGCTCATCGGTGCGCTCCGCAAACACTTTTGAAATGCTTGAGGCAACGGCGTCGTTTTCGGTAACTACCGAAGGCTCGGTAGTCCAGATAACAAACTCGCTCTGGTTATACTCCATGTCAGGCAGAACGTCCAGAGGAACGGATATCGTTCCCGCCTTGCTTTCGTCGTCCGACCTGTCGGGCTCACTGGTGTCCGGTATATCTGCGGCGCAGGCGGCAAGCGGCAGGCACACGGCAAGCAGCAGGGCGCATATAATTTTTTTCATAACAAGCACTCCCGTTTCACGTGAAACAATACGGAAAACCGCTTTCCGCCCGTGTTTCACGTGAAACATCTTAACACAAAGAACGCCCCCTTGCAATAAGGGGGCGTTATAATTTACGGTTTGTTAAACTTACTCCGAAACGGAACCGGAAGCCGTATCTGCAGAGGCATCGCCTGAAGCGTCTGCGGCGGAAACATCGGAAACATCGGAAACGTCGGTGCTCTCGGTCACGGAAGTGTCGGATGTGTCGGGCTTATCTGCGGACGGCTTATACTGCGAAAGGAACAGTCCCAACATAAGCAGTGCAAGAACAATGCAGGCTGCGGCGGTGCCCTTGTTAAGTTTTTCTTCCTTGGTAAGGCCCTTGTTTCTGTCGTAATAGCTGTCTCCGCTGCCGCCGGTAATAACGCCGGAAAGGCCCTTCTTGCTGTTCTGGAGTGCGACAAGAACTATAATGAGAATGCAGTCTGCCAGGGTGAGCAGAGCGAGTATCAGAGTAAGAACGTTCATGTATATTTTCCTCCGTTGCGCGGCATAATGCCGGCAGAATGTAGTCGGTTTTCGACTGCGGCGGGCGCAGACGCATAGCATATAATAACACAGGGCCGAAATTTATGCAATAGGACAGCAGAAAATTAATAATATGTTCACAATATGTTAAAACCGGGACGGTCAGCGCGGCTTTTTTCGGGACGTGGCTTTGCCGCCGTATTTCTGCTGCTTTTTTGTTTCGGCCGCGTCTTTCTTTACTTTTTTTACTACCCGGACGGTAAATGCGGCAATACAGTATGCGACATACAGCGCCGCAAGAATAAGCAGAACCCTGAAGATGGTCAGTGCGGTGGGGCTGAAGAGCATTTCCTTTGCTTTATCGAAGAAATCGAGAACCGTATCGGTGTCGAGATTGTCGGAGGCGACCAGAGGCGAGGAGCCGATAACCTCACCGTTGTACAGATAGCTTATCATGCCGAGGGTTTCTCCTTTCGTTACGGGAGCCGAAATGGTGTATATCGTTTTGCCGGAGCTGTCACGGGAAGAAGTGATACGGGAGAGATCGTAGTTGATTCTTTCGGTAATATCCGCTTCGGAGTAAGACGATTCGAGCAGAACCCGTACCGTCTCGCTCGCGGAGAGTACGAGATGGTCGGTGCCCTGGGCGCGGTCTGCCGTAAGCTCGGCGACCGCATCGCCCTTCTCGCAAAGGGTAACGTAGCCGTATTCCGCAGTTACCCAGGTGCGGAGCGCGGAAATATCGGCATACGGATTGGCGGAAGGATTGAAATAACGGTTGCCTTCCTCGTCGAAAAGAAGGATGCCGCCGTTCATTATAACGAAAATATAGGTAAGCGCGCCGTAATCATAGGCGCTGCACAGGCAATATCCGCCGGATGAAGCATACTGGCCGGCGCACATTCCGCGCATACCTCCCAGCGTACAGCCGGAGACAATGCGTTCGGAAAACAGATAGTTGCGGTTATGTATCGTGGAACCGCGAAGCGAATAATAACCTGCAGAGGAAAGCGAAAGAAGATCGTAGCAGTTATAGAACTCCGAGCAGATAAGAGCGACGTCCTCGGCGGTGGTTTTGCTTCCGCGTCCGGCTCTGCCGAGCGGCTCTTTATAAAGCGTAGCCTTACAGCCTAAAGATTCGGCGTATTCGGTCATTTTCTCGTCGAAATCCGAATATTCGATTCCCTGCCGGGCGCAAAGGGCGTAGATCAGAGGGTTTATGCAGTCGTTTGCCCAACTGACCGCCGCGCACGAGATAAGCTCCTGCGCGGTGAAGGTACTGCCGGAGGTAAGTCCGATCATGGGAGTCGAGGTGTCGTACGCCGTTCCGACGTTGCGTATCGATTCGGCGGTTACGGTGATCTCGGCGCTCATATCCGTGCGGAATTCTGCGTAAATTAACAGCAGAGCCACCATTTTTGCGGTGACGGTGGGCTCGGTCGAACCGCCGCCGTTCTGCGAAAACAGAAACTTTCCGGACTGCGGGTTATATACGACCGCCATACAGCCCGGAGCAATATCCGGACCGGATGCGTATACCGTCAGAGACGGAAGAAGAAGCAGCAGCGCGAGAAAGCATGCCGCCGCGGATATAAATCTTTTCAACGCCGCCTCCGAAAATATAATCTCACGAATACATCATACACCGCCGATCGGATTTTGTCAAGATAAGTATACCTTTGGCACAAAAAAGGGAAAGATAACCCAAAGGAGGAACAGCAATGAAGGATACACTCGGAATAATCCTTGCCGGCGGCAGAGGAAAGCGTCTTTACCCGATAACCGAAACCATGCCGAAGCCGATCTGTCCGGTTGCGGGGGTTCCCGCGGCGGTAAGGACGGTGAAGGCTATGCAGGCCGCGGGCATAAGGCGTGCGGTGCTTACCGCAGGCTACCGGTCGGAGGCGCTTGAGGGGATAACGGTGCCCGGAATGACGGTGAGCGCGGTCTGCGAGGAAAAGCCGCTCGGATCGGCGGGCGGGGCGAAAAATGCCTTTACCGACGCCGAAAACGCCCTTATCGTATCGGGCGATGCGGTGTTCGACTTCGGGCTGGACGAGGTGCTTCGCAGGCACGGCGAATCCGGCGCCGAATTCAGCGTGGTGCTGGTTAAGGCGGAGGATCCCACCGATTTCGGATGCGTTTCGGCGGAAAACGGTTTTATTACGCGGTTTTACGAAAAGCCCGCGTGGGACCGGGCGGTAAGCGATCTTGTGAACACAGGGATATATGTCGCGTCGGAGAGGATATTTTCGTATATCCCCGAGGGCGCCTTCTTCGATTTTGCCGCCGATCTGTTTCCTCTGCTGGTGTCCGAGGGAATCCGTATAGGCGGAATCGAAACGGAGGGGAGATGGTTCGATATAGGTACGCTTGCGGGGTATCACGCCGCGAATATGTACTTTACCGGCGGAAAAAGCGCGGTCGGACGTTCGAAGGTCTCCGAATCTCCGGTGAGATCGGTGATAATGGACGGATGCAGGATTGAAGGCAGGGTTTCGGACAGTATTATATGCCGGAATGTGAATATCGGAAAGGGCGCTCTTATCGAAAAGGGCTGCTGTATCGGCGAAGGATCGGTAATAGGTGCGGGCGCCCGTCTTTCGGGTGCAGTGCTTCCTCCGGGAAGCAGAATCGG
The DNA here is from genome assembly GCA_004553575.1 of Clostridiales bacterium. GTDB lineage: Bacteria > Bacillota > Clostridia > Oscillospirales > CAG-382 > SFLA01. The sequence goes on along the minus strand of SFLA01000001.1, from coordinate 125,428 downwards.
AAAGGATGAAAGAATAATGGGTTATTGCTTCGGAGGCAGACGGGAAAAGCTGTTCGACGACTTCGGAATAAGCGGAAAATACGGCGAAGGGGTAAGCCTTTCGACGGCGTTCCGTGCCGGTAAGGCGCTGGGAGCGGTCTCCGGCGGGACCGCGGCGGTGCTGGATTCGGGCGGAGCCTATGCCGCGGCGGTAGCGGACGCGCTGTCCTGCGGGATACGGAGCACCGGCGGCGCGGTGCTGCGCGGAAAAAGCGGTTTTGCCGCCGAAAGCCGCTATTACGCTGCCGACACCGGACTTCTTACCGTGTTTGTAAGCGGCGGAGAAGACGTATGCGTTTCGGTTTACACCGTCGGAGGGCTTCCGCTTACCGGCCGCGCCGAGCGGGAGGCGGAAAAGGCGTTTGCCTTCCCGCCCGACGAGCCGAAAATGCCCGGAGCGGAGACGCTGATACCCGAGGGAGCAACCGCCGCAGAGAGATATGCGGGATTTTTGAGGCGATGTGCCGGATATCTTCGCGGCACGGCACTAAGAATTCGGGGCATCGGAAGGGCTGCGGATGCTCTTAAGGCCGCCGCCGAAGCGGCGGGCGTAACCGCGGACGGGGAAAACGCCGCCGAAGCGATAATTTCCGATGACGGCGAATCCGCGGAGCTTATTACGCCGGCGGGGCGAAGGCTGAATTTCTGGCAGCTTACCGCACTTGCGGCGGAGGGCGAGCCGTACTGTGTGCTTCCGAGGGCCTGTCCGCAGAGGCTTACCGAATACCTGATTCGCCGCGGAACGGGAATACTTTTGTGGGACAGCACCGAAAGCGTTGCGCGGGACAGAGCCGGCGAATGTATCTATCCTCACGACGGAGCGGCCGCCGTGCTGAGGGTGATGAAGCGGGCCGCCGACAGAAAGCAGACAACGGACGAGCTTGCGGCCGGAATACCGGATATGTTCGTGCGCACCGCGACCGTTGCCCGGGGCGACGGAAAGGCGCGGGTTATAGCCGAGCTCGCCGGGAAGGAGAGCGGGGACGGGGGTATACGGCTGAGGTATCCGTCCGGCTGCGTAACCGTCACGCCGATAAGAAGCGGGTTCCGTCTGCTGGCGGAGGCATCGTCCTTCGAGGCGGCGGAGGAGATCTCCGCGCTGGCGGAAAAGAGACTTACGGAAAAATAAGAAGACGAAAAAAGTCGCATTCCGTCGGTCGATTATGTCGACAAGACGACGGAAAGCGACAGCATTTGCAGGGAATATGGAGTACCATACCGTAGCGGCGGCAGGAAACGGCCGCGGCCGGACGGGGTATCGCTCCGATACCGTCACGCCCGCAGCGTATTCTTCTCCGCTCTGCCGCGGGATACGGCAGGAAGCGGGGAAGAAATCGCGGCGAAAACGAATTTCCGTAGCTGAGGGGAGTGATTTACGGCATGAAAAACGTTTACAGTCCGCCGGCGATGGGCGTGGAAAGCTTCGAGCTGAGCACGCATATAGCCTACGGCTGCGAAAGACCCGGCAACATGTCCTTCTGCACCTGCGGCTTCCGTCCGCACAACGGTGCAGAGACGGTGTTTACGGGAGACGTGCCCGCCTGTATACAGGTGTGCGACAGCGGAGAATACGAGGGGGTCTGCTACCGCATACCGTCTGAAAACAACTGCGTTTTCAATTCGTAATCAGGGCACACAGAGCGCCGAGCAGAATGCCTGCCGCAGTCTGAAGCACGGGCGACGATTTACCGCCGCCCTTGTTTCCGTTTTTGCCGGTTACGGGGAGACATGCGACGAAAACCGCCGCGGACGGAGCAATAGCCGGAAGGACTTCCGGAGGCAAAACCGCTCCCGTCGGCAAAGCAAGAGCCGCCGCGGCTAAAGCGGACGGAAGCGTATCGCGCAGGATAAGGACAGACGAATCGGGTAAGGGGCGCTTTCTTCGCGGCGGAAGAAACAGCGCCCTTCTTTCCGCCGTCGGCGTGCAGAGCGCGGTAAGTCCGCAGAAGAGCAGAACCAGCGCAAAGGATAAAAGTCCGCTTTCCGCCGCGGAAGCGCCCGCGGCTCCGGCAAGCGAAATAAGCAGGGGCGCTCTGCCGAGCAGCATTCTGCGGATATACGGCGAGCACGCCGGAAACAGTGAAAACCTGTCTGCCGCCGTCATAAGCGCGGCAAGCGCCGCAGCAGTCGGAAGCACCGAAGAAAGCGCAGCGATAAACAGCTTAATCGCCCGGTCAAGCGGCTGTGCGGGCGGATTGGAATTGCCGGACAGGGCCGAGATATACCGTACCGCCGGAGCTGACAGCAGGGATACCGCCGCAAGCAGCAGCATTACGAGCGCAAGCGAACAGACGCAGCGGAGTTCCGAGGGAGGCGGAGCCGGGGAGACGGGACGGTCGGTACAGCGTAGGATAACCGATTCCGCGGCGTGTTCCATCGAATCCGCGTACAGCCTCGACGCCCGGTCGGCGGACATGCCGCTGCGGTCGCGGACGGCGTCGCAGAGTCCTTCTTTTTCGCCGGTAAGCAGTGAAATTGCTTCGCCGCGCAGTCGGGACGGCAGGAAGGGCTGTACGAACATAAGCGCTTCCGAAAGCTCGGGAAGCAGCGGCACCGGATCGGGCCGGGAAGGGCTTGCGGCAGCCGAAACCGCGGTGCGCGCAAACGCCGATATATCCGCGCGGACTCCCGGGCGCAGCCGCACCGCGGGGATTCCGAGCATATCCGTTACCGCGCAGGTGCGTATGAGTGCGTCTCCGGAGCGGTCAACAAAGCATAAAAGCGGGTTTTCGGTTTTATCGAGCGCAGCGAGCGCGCAGGCGAGAGTAAGACGAAGATTATCGGTATCGGCAAACAGGACCGTAAGCGCGGAGTCCGGCGCGGAATCGGATATTTTAAGCAGGACGGAGCCTGCGGTAATCGTTTCCGGAAGCAGGCCCGTGCAGCCGGGCGCGGAAACGGATAATTCGGTGCAGCAGCGTAACATAATATATAAATCACCGGTTTTTCGACAGTAATATCACTGCAGTATATGACGAAGTCCGTCAAAAAGTTGACTTTACCCGCGGGAGCGTGTTATAATAAATACGGATACGGGAACAACGCCGCGGAGCGGACGCCCTGAAAACAAATACCTATTAACCCCGAAAAGCGTCTTTCGGGGTTTTTTGTACGGATTTTACGGGCTTTATGCACGGAGCGGCGGAACACGAAAGGAGATACCATACAATGAGAACCGTTAATCCGACCGTCGTCTGCGGCCGTACGGTTGTCTGTGCGCAGGCGGTTTGCGGCGGAACCGGGTTTGAATCCGCAGGTGTCGGGCGGGTGATCGGCGTCATATGATGATACGGGAGGACGACAAACAATGAGTGAAACATACTCGGGACGTTATGAAAGCAGGATATGCAGAAACGCCGCGGCGTTAACGGACAGCCGGACGTTTGCGGCAAAGCTTATGGACTGCGCCACCGAATACGACACCGTGTATATGAAGGGTGTGTACGGGGCGCCGGTCACGGAAAGTCTGATTGCCGGTAAGTCGAAGCAGTACCCTTCGTGGTACACCCCCGCAAAACAGGCGAAGTTTCGCGCGCTTATCGGCAAAAACGTGTTCGGATTCGACTGCGTCTGCCTTATAAAGGGCATGCTGTGGGGCTGGTCCGGCGACAGCAATTCCCGTTGCGGCGGAGCCGAATACGCTTCAAACGGTGTACCCGACGTCGGCGTGGACGGTCTGCTCGCGCTGTGCGACGGGGTGAGCTCCGACTTCACGCAGATCGCAGTCGGTGAAATACTGTGGATGAGCGGGCACGTCGGCGTGTATATCGGCGGAGGACTGGCGGTTGAATGCACCCCGATATGGGCGGACGGAGTTCAGATAACCGGCGTAAGCAATGTCGGCGCGCCGGACGGATATCACGCCCGCAAATGGAAAAAGCACGGAAAGCTGAACGCCTTTGTGTATTACCCCGCCGAAACCGTTGCCGGAGATATCAACGGCGACGGTCTTGTGAATGCAGCCGACGTTCTGCTTGCAAAGCGTGCGTTCCTCGGCAGCGTTAAGCTGTCCGGGGATCAGCTTACACGGGGCGACCTGGACGGCGACGGAAGAATATCCGCAACCGATTATCTGTGGATAAAGCGCGCATTTCTGGGCACGCTGTAATATACGGACGACAAAACCCCCGCAAAGCGGAAACAACCGTTTTGCGGGGGTGACATGCTGTTTTTGGGCTATTTCGGCAGGCTCCACCGGTAGTGCGCGGCAAGAAACCGTATGGTTATTACCAGCGCCGCCGATACGAGCATAAGAGCGTAATGCGGGATATAATTCCACAGAACCGCACAGGGCAGCGCTCCCGCAAGGGACGCGACGGCGTAGATATGCTTAATGAATATGTACGGTGTGTTGCCGGCGAGCACATCGCGCAGTACGCCACCGCCCACTCCGGTTATAACTCCGACAAACGCCATTAAAAATACGTTTCCGCTCTGCCCCGCGGACGCCGCGGTGCTTATGCCGATTACGGTAAACACGCCCAGCCCGACGGAATCCATTACCAGCAGAAGCAGTTCGAAAATCCGGTTTGTTGCCGAAACACGCGCCCGCACCGGCGGCAGAAAAACCGCAAGCGCCGTTACTGCCGCTACTGCGGCGTATATCGGGTGCAGGAAGGTGGTCGGCGGCGTTATCCCGAGCAGGAGATCGCGGATTATCCCTCCGCCGACGGCACAGCTTATGCCGAGTATGGAAACTCCGAACAGGTCCATGCCCTTTTTAAGACCGGTCATCGCGCCGGATACGGCGAACGCGACGGTTCCTATAAGCTCGAATACGAGCAGCAGGGCTGCCATTCCGTTTTTACGCCATCGAGCACATTGCGACCGTGTCGCGTGCGATCATAAGCTCTTCGTTGGTGGCTATTACGAACACTTTTGCGCGGCTGTCCGGAGCGGAAATATCGCCCGGGACGGGCAGCGAACGCCATGCGAGGTTCTTTTCCTCGTCGATTTTTATGCCGAAGAACTCCATGTCGCGGCAGACCTCACTGCGCACAAGCTCGTCGTTCTCGCCGATACCGGCGGTGAACACGAGGCAGTCCAGACCGTTCATCGCGGCGGTATAGCCGCCTATAAACTTCTTGATTTCGTACACGAGTATATCAACCGCCAGACGCGCCCTCTCGTTACCCTCTTCGATCGCCCTGCGGACGTTGCGCATATCCGACGAAACGCCGGAAACGCCGAGCAGACCGCACTTTTTGTTCATCCAGTCAGCCATCTCGTCGGGCGAAATATGCTCCGCCTCCATAATGTGCGGGACAATTGCCGGGTCGACGGCGCCGCAGCGCGAACCCATGATTATTCCGTCGAGCGGGGTGAAGCCCATGCTGGTATCGATACATTTACCGCCCTGAACGGCGGTTATGGACGAGCCGTTGCCTATATGGCAGGTAATTATCTTTGATTTGTCGGCGGGGACATCGAGATATTCGTTGGCGACACCGGAAACGTATCTGTGCGAGGTGCCGTGGAAGCCGTAGCGGCGTACGTAGTTTCGCTGAGCGGTGTCCCAGTCGATCGGGTAGGTATACGCCTTCGGCGGCATCGTGCTGTGGAAGCTGGTGTCGATAACCAGCACCTGCGGAACGCCGGGCATCGCCTTGCGGCAGCCCTCTATGCCCTGGAGGTGCCCCTTGGTGTGCAGCGGTGCGAGAAGCATGCATTTTTCCAGATCGGCCACCGATTCGTCGGTTACCATTACCGGATGTGTAAGCCACGGGCCGCCGTGGACTATACGGTGACCCACCGCGGAGATCTGCGATATGCTGTCGAGACAGCCCGCGTCTTTATCGACGAGGGTCGAAAGCACCGTTTTTATTGCGGCTGCGTGATCGGGCAGCGGCACCGGGGTTTTTGTTTTGTCTCTGCCTATTACCTGATGTTCAAGAACGCCGTCGATTCCGATTCTGTCGGCGTTGCCTTTTGCGATAAGCTTCTCTCCGTCCATGTCGAACAGCTGATATTTAAGCGACGAGCTGCCCGCGTTTACGACCAATACGTACATTTAATCTGCTCCTTGTTGACTTTTTTGTCGAAAACCATTATACTACCCATATTATCAAAAAGCAAGGGATTTTTATGGAAAGAATACCGGGTACCGCCGCGGTGATCTGCGAGTTCAACCCGTTTCATTACGGTCATATGCGTGTTCTGGCGGAGGCAAAGCGCCGCGCCGGGTTCGTATGCGGTATTATGAGCGGAAGTCTGGTGCAGCGGGGGTATCCCGCCTGCGCCGACAGGTATCTCCGCGCCGCCGCCGCCGCCGAGTGCGGCTACGATGCGGTGTTTTCTCTTCCGTTCCCGTATTCCTGCCTTTCCGCCCGCGATTTTGCGTCTGCCGGGGTAAAGATTGCACGGTCGATCGGAATGAGTGTTATTGTCTGCGGCGCCGAAGATCCCGGTTCGGTGCGGGCTGCCGCGAGTATTCTGTGCGATACCGGCTTTGCCGGTCGTGCCGACGAGCTTATACGGGCGGAGAAGCGGCTTTCATATCCCAAGGCGGTCGCCCGTATTATAGCCGACGCGGCCGGCGATAAGATTGCCGCGGATATGGCGAAGCCGAACAACATTCTTGCCGCCGAATATATACGCGCTTCCGCCGCCGTTTCCGGTCCGCCGGTAGAAGTCGTGCAGAGGGGAGCCGGCGAGGAATCCGCCGGTTCGCTGAGAAGCAGGGGCGCCGGCATGACGGAGGGTATACCGGAGCCGGCGAGGCGCTTTTTTTTCGACACGGTGCCGGACAGCGCGCTTGACGCATATCTGTTTTCCGCGCTTAAAACTTTTTCGGGCGATATGACTTTGCTTTACGGAATAGACCGCACGCTTGCGGGACGGCTTGCCCGGGCGGCGACAGCGGCGGAAAAGCCGGAGGATATGGTGCCGCTGTGCCGGTCCGCCGCGTTTACCGATGCGAGAGTGCGGCGGGCGCTTATATCTCTGCTGTTCGGAATAACCCGTGAACAGGCGGCGGCAGATCCGGAGTACACTCTGCTGCTCTCCGCGAGGGCCGCCTCAACTCCGGTAATAAGGAATATTTCGGGGATATCGGAAATACCCGTTATTACGAGACCGTCCGACGCGGCGGGCTTTCCGGGATTTATAAGAGAAGCGAAGGCCGAGAGCCTGCTCAGAACGCTGTACGGCAGTCCGGACGCACGGAGCCGCACGCCGTATATACAAGGAGCCGATGAATGAAGCATTTGTTTATAGTCAATCCCGCTGCGGGAAAGAAAAACCGCAGTTCGGTAATAGCCGATGCGGTTGCCCGGCTCGGGCTAAGCGGCGCCGAAATATATGTTACCGCCTGCCCGAAGGACGCGGTGCGCGAGGTATGCGACCGGCTGGAGAAGGCTAACGATTTTATAAGAATATATGCCTGCGGCGGCGACGGTACGCTTAACGAGGTAATTACCGGAGTTTACCTTTCGGGGTACCGCCGGTGCGCGGTCGCTTCGGTGCCGACGGGCAGCGGGAACGACTTTATAAAGATGTTCGACGGCTATTCGGCGTCAGATTTCCGCGATCTCGCCGCGCTTACCGCCGGCGAATACCGCCCCATTGATCTTATGCTCGTAACCGATACCGGGACGGGCGCGGTGTATCCGTGCGTGAACCTCGTGTCGGCGGGCTTCGATGCCGCCGTCGCCGACGGAATGGGCAAGTACCGGAGGGTATTCGGCGGAAACGCCGCGTACAACCTTTCGCTTATAGAGTGTCTCGTTTCGCAAACCAAAAACCGGTATACGCTTAAGTGCGACGGCGAGGAGCTGTTTCCCTCCAAGCGCGATTTTCTGTTTGCGCTGGGCGGGAACGGACAGTATTACGGCGGAGGCTATAAAGCGGCACCCAAGGCGCTGCCGGACGACGGACTTATAGATTTTGTCTGTGTTGACACGGTGAGCAGGCTTAAGTTTATTTCGCTGGTGGGAAAGTACCGGCGCGGAGAGCATATCGATACGATGCGCGACATTGTGACCTTCCGCCGCTGCCGCAGCTTCTGTATCTGCGCAGGAAAGCGGATACCCGTTAACGTGGACGGCGAGATTATACTCATGACCGACCCCGAGATAACGGTGCTCCCGGGCGCGATAAATATTATTCTTCCGAAGAAAGCACAGGATACATAAAATCCGGGGCATCGGCAGAAAAAAAGATACCGGGACCGGCGGAAATGCGTCGATTCCCGGATAATAGATCCGGGAGTTTTCCGATAAACGGAGCTTTGCGGTTCCGTATTGACGCAAACCTTAGCAAAACACAAAAACAGCCGCGGCAGTTTTATCTGCCGCGGCTGTTGCTGCCGCATGGGCACAGCCCTTAAAAAGGGCTTATGCTTCGGTAAGATTTATCGGTTTTCCTCGGAGCTCTCGGTCTCGGGAGCGCGGCGGAGAAGGAGATTGGTAAGTATTCCGAGTATAAGCGCGGTGGCTACCGCGGTAAGGGTTACGGTTCCGTTTGCGAAGGAGAAGGACAGTCCGCCGACGCCGGAAATAAGCACGACCGACACGACGAACAGGTTCTTGTTCTCGTTAAGGTTTATATCTTTTATCATTTTAAGTCCGGATACCGCGATAAATCCGTACAGAGCCATGCACACGCCGCCCATTACGCAGGACGGAATCGAGTTGACCAGCGCGATAAAGGGGGACACGAAGGAAACGAGTATCGCTCCGACAGCCGCGGTGAGTATGGTGTAAACGGAGGCGTTCTTGGTTATCGCCACACAGCCTATCGATTCGCCGTAGGTGGTGTTGGGGCAGCCGCCGAACAGCGCGCCGGCAACCGAGCCGACACCGTCGCCGAGCAGGGTTCTGTCAAGTCCCGGATCCTCGAGCAGATTCTTTTCGATAATGGAGGAAAGGTTGGTGTGGTCTGCGATATGCTCCGCAAAGACAACGAACGCAACCGGTACATACGCGACTGCGAGCGAGGCGATATAGCTGCCGGTAATGCCCGCGTCAAGATCCGCAAATTTGATAAAGGTGAAATCGGGGAGGCTGATGAAGGAGGAGAATTTGACTCCGTCCGCGAAGAGCGCGCTGAACGATTCAAAGGAAACTACCTTAAGCTCATCGACTCCGGCCGCGTTGCCGATAACGGTGAGGATTACCGCAAGCGCATAGCCCGCGAGTATGCCGTATATGAACGGAATGAGCTTTCCGGACTTCTTGCCGTAAGCCGAGCAGACCATTGCGACCGCGAGGGTTACGAGACCGATCAGAGCCGCAATATAGGGGGAGCAAACGGAAGCGCCGTCAATCTTAAGACCGCCGGAAACGAGATCGCCGGTGGCGTTGCCCGCAAGCGAAAGACCGATAATGGCGACGGTCGGGCCGATAACGGTGGCGGGCATGATCTTGGATATCCACTTAACGCCGACAAGCTTTACTATAAGTGCAATGACAACATAAACGAGACCTGCCATTGCGGCGCCTATGATAAGGCCTATGTAGCCGACTGACATCGAGGCGGCGCCGGCAAAGGAGGCGCACATCGAATTGATGAACGCGAAGGACGATCCGAGGAACACGGGGCTGCGGAATTTGGTGAACAGCAGGTATACGAGCGTGCCGACTCCGGCTCCGAAGAGCGCCGCGGCGGGGCTGAGCGAGGTGCCGCAGATGTTGTTCACGACAACCGGCACGACGAGGGTGGCGGTCATGATCGCAAGAAGCTGCTGGATTGCGAAGGTTACAAGCTTTCCGAACGAGGGGCGGTCGCTTACCTGATAGGTTAGTTTCATTTGATTTCCTCCGTTTATTTGGTTTATATAAAATTTTTTACTTTTCCTCGAGTATTGCCGCTTCGCAGCAGCCGTCGTATTCCGGCACACGCACCGCTATAAGCTCCCGGCGCGAGGTCGGTACGTTCTTACCCACGTAATCGGCGCGTATCGGAAGCTCGCGGTGACCCCTGTCCACCAGCACGGCAAGCCGCAGTCTTGAAGGTCTCCCCATGTGTATTACGGCTTCTATTGCGGCACGGGCGGTGCGCCCGGTATACAGCACGTCGTCCACCAGCACGACCGTTCTGCCCTCCACCGGAAAGCCGACGTCGGTGCCGTTAAGATTTGCCTGTGAGCCGGTTTCGGAAAGGTCGTCCCGGTACAGTGAAATATCAAGCTCGCCGACCTGCACGTCGATATCGGAAAACTTCCGGATATTCTCGGCTATACGCCGTGCGAGAGGGACTCCGCGGCGCCGTATCCCGATAATGCATACGCTCTTTTCGCCCTCTGCGCTCTCTATTATCTCGTGGGAAATCCGCATAAGCGATCTGCCGACCGCGGCGGAATCGAGAATTACCGCTTTTTGTATATACATGTCCTTTCCCCTTTTTTCGACAGCTTTGTGCAACAAAAAACGCCTTGCCCGCGGCAAGACGAAATGACGGAGCTGCTCCCCGTACGTCGCGCAATCTTGCCGGCATCACTGTACCGCGCTTAAAGATCGTTTCAGACACTATATCACGCCAAACATAATATCACGGCGGACGCTGTTTGTCAAGCGTTTTTATACCCGTGCGGGGGACGTATTTTTCCGTTGACAAACGACGGCGGGCGTTATATAATATTTATAACTATAGGCACACCGAAGAGGAGGCGTTTACCGTGGGTCAGGTGGTTTTTGTCACGGCCTTCAAGGGCGGGGTCGGAAAGACCTTTGTTTCGGCGTCCGTCGCCGGCGCGCTCACGGCGCTCGGCAAGAAGGTGCTTGCCATCGACGGCGACTTCGGAATGCGCAGCCTCGACATGCTGTTGGGATGCGATTCCTCCGCGCTGTTCGACGCTTCGGACGTTATTTCCGGCGTGTGCCGGGTGGGCGACGCACTGATAAAAGCGGAGCACCCGGGAAGGCCGGATTTTATGCCCGCTCCCCAGATATACGACGGAGCGGAGATAGACCGCGTCCGCACCTCGGAGCTGCTCGCGTATCTTAAAAGCGTTTACGACTTCGTGATTATAGATTCGTCCGCGGAGTATTCCGGTTATTATTCCGCGCTTGCCGGCTGTGCCGACCGCGCGCTTATAGTCACATCGCATTCGTCCGCATCGGTGCGCGCCGCGGGGAAGGCGGCGGCAACGCTTGCGGCCTCCGGGCTTACCGACCAGAGGCTGGTAATAAATATGTACCGGCGCGATATGGCAAAAAAAGGTGCGTTCCCGACGGCAGAGGAGATAATATCGGCATCGTCGGTGAGGCTTATCGGGATTATACCCTACGACGTACACGCCGCCGCCGACGGCGAGCTGGGAAGAATCGCCTTTTCCGGCGAGGGAAGCCGGATACGACCCTACGAGGCCGCGGCGGTGAATATCGCCTACCGGCTGTGCGGGAACGAGGTGCCCCTGTTCAAGGGAGTGTTCCGCACCATGAGAAAAAAAGCATACCTAACATAAAAGACGAAGAGGAAAGTGAGAGCGGAAAATGGAAATAGCCATAATTGCAAACGACAAGAAAAAAGAGCTTATCACCGAATTCTGTATCGCCTACTGCGGTATACTTGCGAGACATAATATCTGCGCCACCGCTACCACCGCAAAATATATAAGCGATGCAACGGGGCTTAAAATAGAGCGGATGCTGTCCGGGTCGCACGGGGGCGCCCAGCAGATCGCTTCGCGCATATCCTACAACGAGATAGACCTGCTTATATTCCTGCGCGACACAAATTCCGACGCGGAATATACCGACAATTCACTTCAGCTCATACGGCTGTGCGACAGTCACAACATACCCGTAGCCACCAACATAGCCACCGCCGAGGCGCTTATACTCGCGCTGGGACGCGGCGACCTGGACTGGAGAATGCTGCAGAAAAAACAGAGATAGGAAGTAACGGCAATTCTGATATGGAACCGATAAGAAAACCGAGAGGAACCATCGACATACTCCCCGGCGAAACCGCCTCATGGCAGTATGTCGAGAGCGTTATACGCGGCGTATGCCGCAATTACGGGTTCGGGGAGATACGCTTCCCCACCTTCGAGCAGACCGAGCTGTTCGACCGCGGCGTCGGCGACACCACGGACGTCGTTCAGAAGGAGATGTACACCTTTACCGACCGCGACGGAAGATCGCTTTCGCTCCGTCCGGAGGGCACGGCGTGCGTCGCCCGCAGCGTTATCGAAAACGGACTGTGCGCCGGAGCGATGCCGCTGAAGCTGTATTACATTACAAACTTTTTCCGTTACGAAAAGCCCCAGGCGGGACGCACCCGTGAGTTTTTCCAGTTCGGAACCGAGCTGTTCGGATCGGCCCTGCCCTCTGCGGACGCCGAGGCGATAGCGCTCGCTCACCGGGTGTTTTCGGCGCTGGGGCTGACTTCCGTCAGCCTGCATATCAATTCGGTGGGCTGCCGCGATTGCCGTCCGCGCTTCCGCGAGGCGCTTATCGGATACTTCGAAAAGAACATAGACGCGCTCTGCCCCACCTGCCGCGACCGGCTGTACCGCAATCCGCTCCGCATTCTCGACTGCAAGTCGCCGGTCTGCTCCGGAATAGCCGCCGGCGCGCCCAGAACGACGGATTATCTTTGCGATACCTGCCGCGGGCACGCCGAGGGGGTCGAAAGACTGCTCGGCTCCGCCGGGATCGAATATACGGTCGATCCGCATATAGTCCGCGGTCTGGATTATTACACCCGCACCGTGTTCGAGTTTATTGACGACCGGATAGGCGCGCAGTCCACGGTATGCGGCGGAGGCCGCTACGACGGGCTGGTATCGTCTATCGGAGGGCCCGAGATACCCGGGGTCGGATTCGGAATGGGTCTTACCCGCCTGCTCGCATGCCTCGAGCGCGACGGGCTTCTGCCCGGGGCGGACGGGTCGCCGGAGCTGTATATCGCACCGCTGGGCGAAGATTCCGCCGCCGCCGCGTTTGCTCTCGGAGAGAAGCTTCGCTCCGCCGGGATAAACGTAACGTCGGACCTGTGCGGCAGATCCGTAAAGGCGCAGATGAAATACGCCGATAAGATTTCCGCAAAACGGGTTATCGTTATAGGCGGCGACGAGCTTGCCGCCGGCAGAGCGGTGATGAAGAGCATGACCGGCGGCGAAAGCATTGAGGTTGCGCTTACCGCCGAGGATATTGCCGCAAACCTGAAGTAGAGTTTAATATCGGTTTAAGTTACCATATATAAAATGTTGAAAGAAGGCCTTATGTAAATGGCAGAAGCAATGGGAAGCTCCAGAAGGACGCACTACTGCGGAGATTTCACCGCAAAAAATATCGGTGAACGGGTTTGCGTTATGGGATGGTGCCAGCGCCAGCGCGATCTCGGAAGTCTGATATTCATCGACCTGCGCGACAGGACCGGCATAGTACAGCTCGCGTTTGACGACGAGACCGACCGCGATACGTTCGGAAAGGCGTTTACCGTAAGAAGCGAATACGTGCTGTGCGCCGAGGGCGCAGTGCGCGAGCGCTCGTCCAAAAACCCCGCAATACCGACCGGCGATATCGAAATCGCCGTTGACAGTCTTAAAATACTCGCCGTGGCTCAGACTCCTCCGTTCGAGATAACCGAGGGCAGCCGGGCGGGCGAGGATCTGCGGCTTAAGTACCGCTATCTGGACCTGCGCCGTCCCGACCTGATGAAAAACCTGCTGTTCAGGCACAAGGTTGCCAAGGTCACCCGCGATTACTTCGACGAGCAGGGCTTTATCGAGATAGAGACCCCGATGCTGATACGCTCGACCCCCGAGGGCGCACGCGATTATCTCGTGCCGAGCCGTATCCGCAAGGGCTCGTTCTATGCGCTGCCGCAGTCGCCTCAGCTTTACAAGCAGCTTTCGATGGTCGCCGGCTTTGACCGCTACATGCAGCTCGCCCGGTGCTTCCGCGACGAGGATCTCCGCGCCGACCGTCAGCCCGAATTCACACAGATAGACATAGAGATGTCCTTTGTCGGAATGGACGACGTGCTTGCCGTAGGCGAGGGCTTTATCCGCCGCGTGTTCTCGGAATGCCTCGGAGTCGACGTGCCGCCCATACCGCGTTATACCTACCGCGAGTGCATGAACCGTTACGGATCGGACAAGCCGGATATGCGGTTCGGAATGGAGATTGTCGATATTTCCGATATAGTAAAGGGCTGCGGATTCCCGGTGTTTACCTCCGCGATAGCCGACGGCGGCTCCGTAAGGGGCATAAACGTATCGGGCTATGCAGACAGGCTGACCAGAAAGGTGCTGGACGGACTTACCGATTACGCCAAGGGCTGCGGAGCCAAGGGTGTTGCATGGATAAAGAATATCGGCGGAACGGTCACATCTTCGTTTTCTAAGTTTATGACCGAGGCGGAGATGAATTCCATCTGTCAGCGTACCGCCTGCCGCGAGGGCGATGCCGTGCTTATTATAGCCGACGGCAACGATTCCTCGGTGCTTACCCAGCTCGGACAGCTTCGTATTGAGACGGCGAACCGGCTCGGAGTGCCCAGAGAGGGCTACAGCTTTTTGTGGGTGGTAGAATTCCCGTTCTTCGAATACGACAAGGAATCCGGGGAATGGATCGCAATGCACCACCCGTTCACCGCGCCGCTTGACGAATGCCTGCCGTATCTCGAGACCGACAAAGGATCGGTGCGTGCCAAGGCGTACGACCTCGTGCTCAACGGCATAGAGCTTTCGAGCGGATCCATAAGAATTACCGACCCGGAGCTTCAGGCGGAGATCTTCCGTCTGCTGGGACTTTCGGACGAGGAGGCATATCTTAAGTTCGGATATCTGCTGGACGCGTTCAAGTACGGACCTCCTCCTCACGGCGGACTCGCCATAGGGCTTGACCGTCTGGTCATGCAGATGCTCGGCGCGGCGACTCTGCGCGACGTTATTGCCTTCCCGAAGGTGCAGAACGCCTCCGAGCTTATGACGGACTGCCCCGCCGAGGTGCCGCAGCAGGCGCTGGACGATCTCGGCATAAGTATAAACAAACAGGAGAAGTAAACGATGATCGAAATCTGCGACGTTTACAAGCGCTTCGGCGACAAGGAAGCGGTCAAGGGCATCAGCTTTCACGTGGACGAGGGCGAGATAATGGGATTTCTGGGGCCGAACGGCGCCGGAAAGACAACCACCCTGAACATACTGACCGGTTACCTTTCCGCCACCTCCGGCACCTGCCGTATCGACGGCGTCGACATACTCGAGCATCCCGTGGAGGCGAAGAAGCTTATAGGCTTCCTGCCGGAGCAGCCGCCGCTTTACACGGACATGACCGTACGCGAATATCTTAGCTTCGTGTACGAGCTTAAAAAGTGCTCGGTCCCGAAAGACAGACATCTGAAGGAAATATGCGAGGTTGTAAAGATAAGCGATGTTTTCGACCGCCGCATACGCAATCTGTCCAAGGGCTACCGTCAGAGAGTCGGAATAGCTCAGGCGCTTGTCGGTAATCCGAAGGTGCTGGTGTTCGACGAGCCGACGGTCGGTCTTGATCCGAAGCAGATAATCGAGATACGCAATCTTATACGGGTGCTCGGAAAGCAGCACACCGTAATACTTTCCACGCATATACTGCCCGAGGTTCAGGCGGTCTGCGACAGGATAGTGGTTATAAACAAGGGCGAGATAGTCGCCAACGAGCGCACACAGGATCTGGTTAATGCGGTCGACGGATCGCGGAGACTGGTGGCAAAGATAGTCGGTCCGGAGCAGGAGGTGCTCAAGGCGCTTAAAGCTCTTCCCGGCGTGAAGTTTGCCGAGGTTCTCGGCAGGCGCGACACCGATTCGGTGAGCTATATGATCGAATCCGAGGACAAGATAGACGTCCGCAAGCCGCTGTTCGGAATGCTGTCCCGCGCGGGCTGGCCGCTGATCGGACTTGAGGGAATGGAAATCAATCTCGAGGATATTTTCATACGTCTGGTGGAAAAGAACAAGGAAGCAAAGAAGACCCAGAAGCGGGTAAGAAGGGTGGGTGAAGCGTAATGTGGGCGATATATAAGCGTGAGCTGCGCTCCTATTTCGTAACTCCCATAGGATATGTCTTCGCGGGGGTGTTCCTTGCCGTATCCGGTTCGCTTTTTGCGTACACCGTGCTGCTTCGGGCGGACACCTCTTCGATGTCGCTGTACTTCGTAATGCTGCTGTTCGTGTTTGCCATACTCATCCCGCTGCTCACCATGAAGCTGTTTGCGGACGAGCGGCGCACAAAGTCAGAGCAGCTACTTATGACGGCGCCGGTTTCGCTTACCTCGATGGTGCTGGCGAAGTATCTTGCCGCGCTCACCGTGTTTGCGGCGGTGCTTGCCGTTAATTCCTTTAACTTCTATCTGCTGTATCTTTACGGAGAGCCTTCGGCGGCGTATCTGTTTGCCAATATACTGGGCCTGTTCCTTATCGGTGCCGCATTTATCGCGGTCGGACTGCTTATTTCGGCGCTGACCGAAAGCCAGCTTATCGCGGCAATCGGATCGATGGGCCTTATAATGGTAATACTCGTCGCGGGTCTGCTTTCCGATAACATACCCGTCGAATGGGTGCGCGTGGTTATTAAGTGGTTCTCCATAACCGACCGGTATTCGCCCTTCCTTTCCAGCATTCTCGACCTCAGCGCGGTCGTATACTTCATAAGCTTCGCCGCGGTGTTCCTGTTCCTTACGGTGCGGGTATACGAAAAGCGCCGCTGGTCCTGAGGAGGGTACGGATATGGAAAACAACAAAAAAACGGGCTTCAGCCTTAAAAAGGCGCTGTCTTCCCGACGTTTCCGCTACGGGTCGCTTTCGGTGGTATTCACCGCGGTGTTTGTCGCGCTGATAATCGGACTGAATCTCGTTATTTCGGCGTTTGACGTCACTCATATATTCTCGATAGACCTCACCGACGAGGAGTTTTACAGCATAAGCAGCGAATCCGTCGAATATCTCGAATCGCTCGGCAGCGATTTTCAGGTAACGGTGCATTTCTGCTGTGCACAGGACAAGCTCGAGACACTTACGACCAGCGGCTACAACTATATCCGCATGGTGCACGAGACGGTGCTTGCCTTTGCCGAGAAGTTCCCGGACAATATTTCGGTCGAATACTTCGACGTCACCACCGACCCGAAGTATGTGGATAAAATAAAGCATTATACCCAGACAACCCTGAACGCAAACAATATTATTGTAGAGGGTAAATATCACACGAGGGTGCTCAATTACGATTCCTTTTACATGATAGCCGAGTCGACGGGCGAGCTTTACGCCTATAACGGCGAGGCGCGGATGGTATCGGCAATAACTCAGTGCTCGATCAAAGAGGCCTATTCCGTGGTGTTCACCACCGGCCACGGCGAGAGCTTTCCGACACAGCTTGCCGCTATATTCGACGACGCCGGCTTCGAGGTCGTAACGGCGGATCTTATGACTCTGACCGACGAGGAGCTTGAGCGCACGCTTGAAAACGCGCGCATAATGGTTATCTGCGACCCGCAGTACGATCTTGTCGGCTACGACGCGAACGACCCCAACACCAAGGATGAAACCGATATCATTAACGATTTCCTTAACGACAACAAGTCGCTTATGGTGTTCGTCGACGCGGGCACACCGGAGCTTCCCAATCTTCAGGAGTATCTCGGCGACATGTGGGGAGTCGGCTATGATGCGCACGGAAAGCTGACCGATCCGACGCATTCCGTAATGAACGGGTCGAACGGATACCAGCTTATATGTCAGTATGCGGGCGAGGACGGAGGCGCGGCGGATCTGCTGCACGATACGCTCACCGCGGACGCAAAGACCGTGTTCGGCAACGCGGTAAGGCTTACCTCGTCGTCGTCGGCTCTGGGCGCGGTGGTCGAGGTATCCTGCAAGACATACCCCACCGCAACACCGGCAACGGGCGGTGCCGCGGGTGAATATCCGCTTATCGAGATATCCACCGGGCGCACCTACGGCGAAAACAACGCACTGCTTTATAAATACGTCATGCTGTGCGGCAGCACCGATTTCGTTTCGAACGATTCGCTTACCTCGGCTTACGGCAACCGCGAGATAATCGAGGCGGCGGCGCGTATGATGGCCACCGAGCGGGTATCTCCGGATATAGATTATAAAACCTTTACGGATACGGCGCTCACCCTCGAAAGCGGCACCGCCGAGACACTTTCGATAATTATCATAGTAGTCGCTCCGGCGATAGTGCTGGTACTCGGTATCGGCGTGTTCATTAAGAGGAGACACATGTAAGCCATGAAACGACGCAACGAGATCATTTACACCGATTCCGAGACCTATACCCCGGACGGCGAGGCGGAGAACGAATCCGTCGCCGCAGACGAAGCAAAGGACGACGGGAGCGACTATACGCCCGAGATGATGTCGTTTGCCGAGGTCGATAAGCCGGACGGCAAAAAACGCCGCGGAGGGATAAAGACCAAGCTTATTGTTATCGGCTCGGTGCTGCTGGCTGCCGTATTGCTTATCGGCGGGTATTTTCTGTTCCTGTACGAGCCGGAGACCGAAACCGAGCCCGATAAGTTTTATATTCTGACCGACGCCGCATCGGAGGCGGTAGCGGGGCTTGACGGAAAAGGCACCATTGCATTTTCCTCCTCTGCCGCAGAGCTGATTGAGGACGAATACGGATATATCGCGTATACCTTTGCGAAATCCGTGGAGAAGGCGGGCAGAGTTAAAGTGGAAACCGGAGAGGGCGGAGCTTTCGTAACCGTTTCGATGAACGGAGAAAGCGTGGAGTTCGGCGAGGACGAGCTGTTCCGCGCACTTCCGGACGGGACAAAATACGCCTTTGACGGCGAGAGCCTGTATGTTAACGCACTGCTTAAGCTTGACGGCAAGGACGGTATAACCCTTCCGCTCCGTGCGCTCAACGGCTACGACACCGACGGGGACACGGTCACCTCGACCGGAAAGCCGTTTATGTATCCTGCCATTTCGCGGTCGGACGTGCAGTCGATAACCGTTGCCAACCAAAGCGGCAGCTACAAAATTTACCGCTACGATTCCTCTACGTTCTATATGGAGAACGCCGAGGGAGTCGATTTCAACTCCGAGATGTTTTCGTATCTTGTTGTCAATTCGACCTATACCTGCGCCGAGAGCAAGATAAGCAACCCGAAGGACTTTTCGGAATACGGACTTGACGGTGACGGCAGCACCGCAAAGGTGACAGTCGTTACCACCGGCGGTGATACCCATGTAATCGTTATCGGCGATACCGATTCCTCCGGGAGCTATAAGTACGCCCGCTGTGACGACAAGCCGTTTGTATATTTGCTGCTCGCGGGGGACGTTGCGTCCACCTTCGAGGTCAGCGGCGAGAGTTATCTTACCGCCAATCTGGTATATTCCATATCCGACACCAACGAGATATACGGAATTGACAAGATGACCGTGTATTACCGCGACACCGAAACGGCAGTAAACATACGTCTCCAGCGCAAGGTATCCGCGTCGAACAATCTTAAGGTATACGGCGACGCGGATCTGGCAACGCTTATTACCGATCTTAAGCGTATGAGCGGAACCTATTCCGACTGGACCGAGGACGAAGCGTTCGCCGCCTTCACCACCGATGACGGCAAAACCGCAAAGATAGCGATTGCGCTGTGCAAGTACGCCGCGGACGGCGAATATAAGGTAAGATTCACTCTGGTAAGGGACGAGGACAACGACGCATACCTGCCGGACAACGTAAAGCTGCTTATCTGCACCGACGGAAGCACCTTCAACAGCGTTGACGCATCCGTAGATATGTCCGGGCAGAAGGACGGCACCTGCCGGGCTTACGAGATGTCGTTTACCTCGGAGGATCCCGTGCTGTATGTCAGGCTGGACTTCGAGGGTGTCGAAAAAGGCAAATACGTGGTTACCGACGAGATACGAATTCTTGCCGACGGCAAAGACGCCAATCCCGCCGATGCCTTCACCGGACTCTGGATGATGAAAAATCCTGCGGAGTTCATACCCGAGGGACGCAATTTTGCGTATGTGGATACGACCAACTACTGCGATTTTCTGCTTTCGGTCTGCGCGCTTGTCGGCGACAGGGTGGAGCATATAGGCATTGACGAAGAAACGCTTGTCCGATACGGGCTCGACGAGCCGGCAATACAGATACACTATACCTACGGCAGCTACGATATGGATATCCTGCTGTCTGATCCGGACGAAAACGGCGGAAGATTCGCCGCATCCATGATAACCACCGTGCACGAGGGCGAGGAGGTCAAGTACGTAAATCCGTATGTGGCGTATCTTTCGCTCGAAACCGCCGCCTGGATGGACTGGGACGCCGAGGATTTTCTCAGCCATACCCTGATATCGATGTATATTGACGACGTTGACGCCATAGATGTTTCCTTTAACGGCAACGATTACCGCTTCGATCTCGTTAAGGAGGAGGGCACGCTTTCGTCCGTTACCTGCAACGGCAACCCCGTGGATCTCCGCAACTTCAGATATCTGTACGTTTCGATAATAAATGTAACGCTCGAGGGTAAATATACCGGCGAGGACGCCGAGACCAGCGAGATGCTTAGGATAAAGATTCACAGCGAGACAAAGACCGACGAAATAGTCTTTTACCGTGTGAGCTCGACCAAGGCGTATTATACGATCGACGGAACGGGACAGTACTACACGCTTGTGTACGACATTATGAAGATAGAGAACAACCTCGCCCTGCTGCTTGCCGGAGAAGAGGTGCCGCATTGAGGCGTCTGACCCTTTTGCTGCTTCCGCTGCTGCTTCTGCTCTGCTCCTGCGAGGTGGATGAGCGGCTCGTAACGCCGGTCACGGAAGCGTTTACCGGTTCCGCCGTGTGCGATTACGGGTTCGCTCTGCGGATTGAACGGTCAGGCGGAGCGTGTATTATCTTCGCCGAGGGCGGTATCGAAGTGTCGGAAAGCCCGTATGCCGTGTACGGCACGATCGAACAGACCATGTACGGCGAAAAGCTCGGAACCTCGGTAATATCATTTTCGGACGGGGTATTCACCGCCGACGATACCGAAACCGAGATGACCGAGGAGGAATTCCGCGCTCAGCTTATATATTCCCCGCCGCTGCTGTTCGGCAGCGACGATATAAAGTCCGCCGAAATAATCAACACTCTTTCCGGTACCCTTTACCGCTGGTATATTAAGGATTTTACCGGGTCGGAAAGACTGTATGGGTTGCTCGGAGAGGGGCTTCCTCATACGCTCGGGCTTGCCGCGGTTATAGAGGACGAGACGAGATTTACCGATATCGTGTGCGAATACACCGTTTCGGACGACGGAAACCCGGTATCGTATGCGCTGACACTCACTGCGGTGTATCAGGATACGCCGCCTTACGTTCCGGGATCCGCTCCCAAGAAGAGCAACTATCAGACTGCCGTCAGCGTGGATTACCGCGTTGAATATAAACGGAAATAAAACAAATACTTAACGGGGTGCTGCGGGCACGGTTACCGTGCAGCGCGGCTGAGAAAATACCCGACGAACCTGATGCGGATAATGCCGACGCAGGGAGAATAAACAGCCGGATTTCCGGCGCGCTTTCCCCCCGACACAGGCGGACCCGCGTCCGCGTGATTTTCGAAAGGGGAAATCGTTTATTATGAAAAACAGCAAACTCAAAAACAGCATCATCGCGCTTTGCGAAGCGGCGATGACGGTAGCTCTCGCACAGGTGCTCAGCTACATCAAGCTCTGGGAAATGCCGTGGGGCGGAAGCGTTGTGCTTTCAATGGTACCGCTTGTGCTCTTTGCGGTGCGCTGGGGTCTGTGGCGCGGGCTTTCTGCCGGATTTGTATTCGGCGTGCTTCAGTTCATGCTCGACGGCGGTTTTGCAATATCGTGGCAGTCGATAGTGGGCGATTATCTTGTGGCATTCACGGTCATCGGTCTGGCGGGCTTGTGCTTCCGCCGCAAATACGGCGTGTTTATCGGCACCGTTATTGCGGGCGGCGCACGGTTCCTTGTTCATTATGTTGTCGGCGCTACCGTATGGGCGGAGTATATGCCCGAAACCTTCTTCGGTATGACCATGACCACGCCGTGGTTTTATTCGGCGCTGTATAATATTGCTTATATGGGCCCGAATATAATAATCACCCTTGCCGTGTTCGCGCTGCTTTACCGTCCGCTGAAAAAGTTTATGGCCGGCGGGGACCTTAAGGGCCCGTCCGAGGTACAGGGATAAAATTTTCCGGGAGTGAGAGGATGCGTGCGGCGATAGTCTGCGGGGGCGATTTTTCGCCCGTTCTGTTCGGAAAGTGCGGCGAATACGATATTCTTATCGCCGCCGACAGCGGCTGCGCCGCGCTCGCCTCCATGGGCGAAGCGCCGGACGAGATTATCGGCGATTTCGATTCGCTCGGCTATGTGCCGGAGGGAGCCACGGTTTTGCCGGTTCGCAAGGACGACACGGATCTTATGGCCGCCGCGAAGCTGGCTGTCGGAAAAGGCGCGGACGAGATTGATATTTTCGGTGCGCTCGGCGGGAAGCGGTTTTCCCATTCCGTCGCGGCGCTCCAGACGGTGGGCTTCCTTTCCGAAAAAGGGGTGCGTGCCGTAATCAGGGATACGCGCTGTACCGTGACCGCCGTTTCCCGCGGGAGCCTTGTGCTTCCGGAGAGTATGAGCGGAATCGTGTCGGTGCTGGCGCTTTCGGGGCCGGTAACGGTTACGATTAAAGGCCTTTCCTACACGCTGCCACGGCAGGTACTGACTCCGCTTTATCCTGTCGGAGTAAGCAACGAATTCATCGGCGAAGCGGCAGAGATAACCGCCGAGGACGGAACGGTTATTGTCATTACAGAGCCGTAGGCGCAAAAAAGGTCGATAATATGCGGCTGATACCCGATTGACATACCGTTCGGGCAATGCTATAATGACGCTGAAATCTTTGCAAGGGGGATATTGCCATGCGCCTTAATTCCGATTACATAGTCCGCAGAATAATGGACGAAACCGTGCTGGTGCCTACGGGGAAGGCAGCAGAGAGTCTGAGCGGTATAATTACGGTGAATCCGGTAGGAGCGTTTATTATCGAGCGCATCGAACTCCCGGAAGACGAGCTGGTAGCGGCGATAGTCGCGGAATACGATGTTACGGCAGAGACCGCACGCGCAGATATGGCGGATTTTATTGAAGAAATGAAGAAAAACGGAGTGGTTACCGAATGAATCCGGTAGAGGCTCCTATAACGACGTATCTTCATAACAAGGCGAGCGCGCTCGGAGTGCCGATAAACGGAACCTTTGAGCTTTCGCCGCTGTGCAATTTTTCCTGCCGTATGTGTTATGTGCATCTCACGCCCGGGCAGCTTGCCGCGACCGGCAAACGGCCGCTGACCGACGAAGAGTGGCTGAGCATTGCACGCGAAGCTGTAGATTCGGGAATGCTTTATCTGCTTCTCACCGGCGGCGAGCCGTTTCTGCGCCCCGGTTTCCGCGGTCTTTACGAGCGGCTTACCGGGTTCGGTCTCGTTATTTCCGTAAACAGCAACGGTTATCTTATAGACGCGGATACGGTCGGCTGGCTTAAGAAATCCCGTCCGTCCCGCATCAATGTCACGCTTTACGGCGGCAGCGACGAGACATATTACGAGCTCTGCCGCGTGAAGGAAGGTTTTACGCGGGTGTCCGCGGCGATCGACCGTCTGGTTTCCGCCGGTATACAGGTAAAGCTGAACTGCTCGCTGACCCCGTACAACGCACACGATATTGAATCAATAACCCGGTTTGCCGAGCAGCGCGGGCTTATTGTCGAGGTGGCAACCTACATGTTCCCGCCGATACGGCTTCCCGGCGGCGAGAATGGCAAAAACGACCGGTTCACACCGGCGGAGGCGGCGCGCTGGCGGATCGAGACCGCCCGGCTGCAGCTCGGCGAAGAACGGTTTTACGAATATCTGCGCGGATTGAGAGACGGTATAGCCCCGCGTGAGCCGTCGGCGGACTGCGCCGAAGGCGGAGCGCATTCGGGCATAACCTGCCGTGCCGGAAAGGCGTCGTTCTGGATGGCGTGGGACGGTCGCATGCTTCCCTGCGGAATGATGACGCAGCCGGAGGCGTATCCTCTGCGCGACGGCTTTGACGCGGCGTGGAAAAAGATCGGGTCGGAAGCAAGGCGGATGACGCTTTCGGGGGAATGCGCATCCTGCAAGAACAGATTTGTATGCAATTCCTGCGCCGCAGCCGCTCTGTGCGAGACCGGAAGCTTTTCGGGAACGCCGGAGTATCTGTGCTCCCTCGCTCAGGAGCTCGGTGCCGAGGCAGGAAGGCGCCTTAAGGAGACGGAAAAAAGCAAATGCTGAAAAGGGGAACCGAAAAAGGAAAAGGAAACGGGTTGATCCGCGTACTGCTGACCGCGATAATCGTAATTGCGATATTGCTGATAGTCAGTCTTGTCGCGTACAACCTGGCGCTCGATTATTATATCGGGCTTATGAATATACAGGACGACAGCGACGACGATTACAGCCTGTACGAGGAGATTATTGAGGATGTCACGGCTCCGGAGATCTCCGTTCCCGATTCTTCCGCGGAGGAATCGGATATCGGCGGCGGATCGCAGTCCGGGGTGCAGGAGTCGAACGGCATAGGCGATGCCGAAGAATCGGCTTCGGGCGAGGTCAGCCCGGGCGGTTCGTCGGGAGGAGGGTCGGGTGCGATTTCCGCCGACGACAAGGACGCTTCCGGCGCCGATTCCGACCCCGATATCATAAACCGCGCCGACGAGGATATCGATTACATTTTTATTGATTACACCGATTATGCCGGTGATTACGACCTCGATGCGGTAACCAACATACTGCTTATCGGCGCCGATTTGCACGAAAGCGGCTACGGCAGAGCGGACACCATAATGCTTCTGTCCATTAACACGGAAAACCGTACCATTGTCCTCACATCCTTCATGCGCGATACCTATGTGGGAATATCCGGCTACCGCAACAACCGTATTAACGCTTCGTACGCCTTCGGCGGGCCGAAACTTCTTATCAAAACGATATATAACAATTTCAAGCTGGATATAGATTATTATGCGGTGGTGGATATCGATGCGTTTTCCGATGTCGTGAACGTTATCGGCGGGGTTGATGTTCAGGTGTCGCAGGAGATCTGCGATGCTCTGAACAAGAGGTTCGAATGCGAGCTGTATGTAAGAGACGAGAACGGCAATGTTCATCTTACGGCAGGAACCGCCATCGGCTTTGTTCAGCAGAGATGCTATTCAAACGGAGATTTCACCCGTACGCTCAATCAGAGGCTGTTTATGTCCGCCTGCGTTAACAAGCTCAAGACTATGAGCATCTTCGACATAAATACTGCGCTTAACGTTTTGCTTCCGCAGATAACGACGAACATGTCTACAAGCATGATAAAGGCGCTGGTCAACAAAGCGGCGGTTTATATGAATTATTCGGTGGAATCCGCGCGTATTCCCTGCGACGGATCATGGAATTACGCCACGATACGCGGCATGTCGGTTATAACCGTGGACTTCCGCAAAAATATAAATTATCTGTATGAGACTATATACAAATAAACAGCGCAGTAAAAAGGCGGCTCCGGATTCATTTTCCGGAGCCGTTTGTTATAACAAGGTTGTTGCGCGCAGGTTAAGTATGTACGGGCGCGGAAAGTGCGGGGTCGGGAGGGCAGACGATGTCCGCGAACCTGCGGAGCGCCTCGTTTTTGTCGCGGTAGACCGAGGAACGCTCGATATGCCAGCGCGACGCGAGCGAATCCGCAGAGCTGCGCGAACGAACCACGTAAAAAGCCGTAAGCAGTTGCCTGTGATAATCGGAAAGCGAATTGAGTCCGCGCTCGGTTCTTACGGCGTCGGCTCTCGCTCTCGCGGTGCGCGCCGCGAGCCGGTCCTTCGCGTCTATAAGTCCGATAATCCTGTCTTCGCAGTCGTTGCCGCCGCAGGAGTACAGCTTTCCGTTTATAAGCTGCATCTCGTACCGGAAATTATCAACCGTTGACCTGTTTATAAGGTAACTGCACAGAAGCTGTTTTGCATACGATATCCTGTCCATTAAACGTCCTTTCCCCTTCTCCGGGCGACAATGCCGCTGCGTTCCTGCACCGGTGAACGCAGCGGCATTGTCGAACATATGTTCGTATAAAAATTTTATGCAGAAGAATAATGCGCCGTTTTTGGTCTCTGCAAGCATATTTTACCACAATTATCGACTGTTTGTCAACTTTTTGGAGAACATTCGTTCGATTTCTGCGTATTGCACAAATCGTTCGACCGGTTGCGACGGCGATCGACCGAAACGGCTGTCGCAAACCGGCGAAGCAGGGCGGAACGCGCTGTCGTTTTTTGCGCCGGATATGTATGCCGGGAATCGGGAGAATATAAAAGCCGGAAGGAATCTGCAGATTCCTTCCGGCAAAGCCGAAGGTTTTTACTTTGCTACTACATTGAAAATGCGGTTGGGGACATAGATCTTTTTTACAATCTGCCTGCCCTCCAGCGAGGAGGCGAGCAGTCCGCTTTTTTCTACGGCATCCCACGCGGTCGCTTCGTCGCAGCCGGCGGGCACCTCTACGGTTCCCTTAAGCCTGCCCATAAACTGAACGGCGATCTCGCTTACGCTTCTGGCGGCTTTGCTTTCGTCGAACACGGGCCACGGTGCGAGAGAGACGAAGCCGTCCCCGCCGAGATATGTCCACATCTCCTCTGCGAGATGAGGGGCAAACGGCGAGATAAGCTTTACGAAGGTTTTGAGTTCGTCGACGGCGATATATCCGCGGTCGTACACCTCGTTGATATATCCCATCATTGCGGCGAGCGCGGTGTTAAACTTCATCGAATCGATATCGGACGATACCTTCTTTATAAGACGGTGAATCTCACCCTCCGATTCGGGAGTCGTTTTTGCGCCGCCGGTAAGATCGGTCATTCCGGCTACCCGCTCGAGGAAGCGCTTGCAGCCGCGCACGGAGCTGTCCGACCACGGCGAAGCCTTTTCGTAATCGCCCATGAACATTATATAGGTGCGGAGCACGTCGGCTCCGTATTTATCGACAATGTCGTTGGGGTCGACAACGTTTCCGCGGGATTTGCTCATCTTCTCTCCGTCCGGGCCGAGTATAAGACCCTGAGCGGTGCGCTTTGCATAAGGCTCGGGGGTGTTTACCTCGCCGATATCATAGAGAAAACGGTGCCAGAAGCGGGAATATATAAGGTGGCGGGTAACATGCTCCATGCCGCCGTTGTACCAGTCTACCGGCATCCAGTATTCGAGCGCTTCGCGGGAGGCAAAACGATCGCTGTTGTGCGGGTCAAGATAGCGGAGGAAGTACCACGACGAGCCCGCCCACTGGGGCATTGTGTCCGTCTCGCGGCGGGCGGCGGCGCCGCAGACCGGGCAGCTGCAGTTAACAAAGGAATCTATCTTTGCAAGCGGGCTTTCGCCGTCCTGACCGGCGACGAAGTTATCTATCTCCGGCAGACGGAGCGGGAGCTGATCGTAAGGTACGGATACGTCGCCGCAGTTCGGACAGTGGATAATCGGAATCGGCTCGCCCCAATATCTCTGACGGTTGAACGCCCAGTCCTTCATCTTGTACTGGACACCCTTCTCGCCCTTACCGAGCTTCTCGAGCTCCTCGGTGGCACGCTTTATAGAATCTTTTTTGTTGGTAAAGCCGTTAAGGAACCCGGAATTAATCATCTCGCCGTCGCCGGTGTACGCCGCTTCGGCTATATTTCCGCCCTTTATAACCTCGATAATATCGATTCCGAACTTACGCGCAAACTCCCAGTCGCGGTCGTCGTGCGCGGGCACTGCCATTATCGCACCGGTGCCGTAGCCCATCATTACGTAATCGGAAATATATATCGGAATTTCTTTGCCGGAAAGCGGATTAACGGCGGTAAGTCCTTCGATTTTTACTCCGGTTTTGTCTTTGTTGAGCTGTGTGCGCTCGAATTCGGTCTTTTTGGCGCATTCGGCGCGGTATGCGGTCAGCTCGTCCATATTCGATATGCGGGAGGCGTACTTTTCGATCAACGGATGTTCGGGTGCCATTACCATGAAGGTAACGCCGAACATCGTGTCCGGACGGGTTGTGTATATGCGAAGGGTATCGTCCGTGCCGGCAATGCCGAAATCGGCGAACGCGCCCTCGCTCCTGCCTATCCAATTCTCCTGCTGGAGCTTGATGTTGGGGAGATAATCCGCTGTCTTAAGCCCATCGAGAAGCTTGTCGGCATAGGCGGTTATGCGCAGATACCACACGTCCTTGCTGCGCTGTACCACGTCGCTGTGGCAGATGTCGCATTTGCCGCCCTGCGAATCCTCGTTGGACAGCACGACTTTGCAGGACGGACAGTAGTTGACCAGAGCCTTATCGCGGAACACAAGTCCGTGCTCGCGCATTTTAAGGAATATCCACTGGGTCCATTTGTAATAGTCTTCGTCGGTGGTGTCGATAACCCGGCTCCAGTCGAAGGAAAATCCCACCCTCTTCATCTGCGAGGTGAATTTTTCGATATTCATATCGGTGACCTTGCGGGGATGGATACCGGTTTTGATTGCGTAGTTTTCGGTAGGGAGGCCGAACGCGTCGAAGCCTATCGGGAACAGGACATTGTAGCCCTCCATGCGCTTCTTGCGGCAGATGACCTCGAGTCCGCCGTACGCTTTTATATGTCCGACGTGCATTCCGGCGCCGGAGGGATACGGAAATTCGACAAGCGCGTAGAACTTCTTTTTTGTTTTGTCGATATGCGCTTCAAAAATGCCGCTTTCTTCCCATTTTTTCTGCCATTTTTTCTCTGTTTCTCTGAAATCGTACTTCATTTATGCGTCTTCCTTAAAATTGATTGTCAGATTTTAACCTTTTCCGCGCCGGTATCTGCCCAAAGCCGGTCGAGCTTGTAGAACTCTCTGCCCTCACGGGTGAAAACGTGTACGACGACCGACCCGAAGTCGATAAGCGTCCAGCTGCTGCTGCCCTCGCCCTCGATACGCAGCGGATCTACCCCGAGCTGCTCGCGTACCCTGAACACCGCTTCGTCGGTCAGGGCGCGGACGTGGGTGTTCGATGTGCCGGTGGCAAGCACGAACCAATCCGCGAGCACGGTCTGCCTGCCGACGGCCAGCAGTGATATGTCAAGCGCGTTTTTGCCGTCAAGAGCGGAAATCACCGTGTCGGCAATCTGCTTCGGGAGCTTTTCCTGAAGATTATCTGTCATTGTTGGAAGTTCCTTTCAATAGATAAAAATTGCG
This sequence comes from Clostridiales bacterium, assembly GCA_004553575.1. Classification (GTDB taxonomy): domain Bacteria; phylum Bacillota; class Clostridia; order Oscillospirales; family CAG-382; genus SFLA01. Next base: position 96,186 of record SFLA01000001.1, on the reverse strand, counting down.
GGTTGTAAGCGTATCGGGATGTATCGGAACCCCTCTGTCGAGCAAATGCCGCAGGGTTGCATCGAGTATCCGGAGCGTTATTGTGTCGATACAGCCGGGCGTGCCGCGCATCGACATGTATTCTTCGCGCAGGAGAACGCAGGACTGATGTTTTCTTCCCGGTTCTATATAATCCGCCACGAACAGCACCTGCGCGAGCGGAGTCATGTCCGGCGCTCCGGTGGTATGGCTTCGTATGGCGGAGCATATTTCCTCCGTGCAGCCCTGCCTGCGGGCGTATTCGGCGCCGGTTACCGCGTGCAGAACCGACGGACAGGCAAGCATATTCCGGTCGGGGGTTATCCCGTACTCGGCGCAAAGACTGATCTGGTCAAGCTCCTTGGTCGCATCGTGCAGCGAGGCGGCGGTGCGGACGACCGTTGGGTCGAGCACGCCCGGGAAGCAGTCGGAGGCGATCGAAAGCGCCGCCGAAATAACTCCCTCGGTATGCGAAGCGCGCTCCGGTGTCATTCGTAAAGCCCCTTTTCGCGTATATATTCGGCTACCGCCTGCGGCACAAGCCCGCTGCGGTGACCGCGTATCTCGGTTGACGAAACCTCGACAGGCTCGTTGTGCAGTAAAGATATCCTTGCTCCGTAGTGCATTTCGTACGTGCGCACCTTCTCGGTGAACAAAGGCGGCTTCTCGTTTCCGCGCATGGCAACTGCGATATAACAGTGGCAGAGCAGTGCGCGCCAGCGCGCCCATCGCTCGAGACTCATAAAACTGTCGCTTCCCAGAAGCATCCAGATCTCGGCGCCGCGAAATTCCCGCTCGAGCGCCGCTACGGTACGGTAGGTATAGCTTGTCCCCTTTGCTTTAATCTCGCGGTCGGAAATCTCGGCGCCCGGCACCGACGAAAACGCCAGCTCGCACATCCGCATACGGTCCTCGTCCGGAGCGACGGCTTTGTCCTTAAGCGGGGATATATAGTTCGGTATAATTAACAGACGGTCGGGACGTATCTGATCCGCAAAGGCAGACGCGGCTCTGACGTGCCCGGAATGGGGCGGGTCAAACGTCCCGCCGAAAAATCCTATCTTCATTTCGGGAGCTCTATCTTTCTGTTATCGCGGCTTTCGCGGTACAGCACAATCTTTCGTCCGATCACCTGTACCGGATCGGCGGAAAGCGCCTCGCACAGTGCCGCGCATACCTCACGCGGGGTGTCGGGGCAGGTCTCGAGCACCGTTATCTTTATAATCTCGCGCGATTCGAGTCCGTCGGAAAAGGTTTTAATAAGATTTTCGCTTATTCCGCCCTTGCCGCAGATATACAGCGCCTCGGTTCGGTTTGCAATGGCGCGCAGATATGCGCGTTGTTTTCCGGTAAGCATTAATACAATTCCTTTACTTCGTTATTTGACAGAATCCGCCATTCGCCGGGCTTAAGATCCCCGAGCCGGAGCGATCCGATCTGCACCCTCCTGAGCTGCATTACGGTAAGCCCGCATTGCTCGCACATACGCCTGATCTGGCGGTTTTTACCCTCGGTAAGGGTAACGGATATACGGCTTCCGTCGGGTGAACGGCGTATAAGCTCGGCTTTGACGGGATTTATCTTTTCACCGTCGAGCGTTCTCATGGATCGAAGCGAATCCAGCGCGCTTCCGTCGATGCTGCCTCGCAGCCAGACGTGGTAAACCTTTTTCTTTTCGCCCGAAGGGTGTGTGATGCGGTTTGCCAGCTCGCCGTCGTTGGTCATTATAAGCATTCCCTCGCTGTCCATGTCCAGCCTGCCTGCCGGGTACAGCCTCTCCGGGAGATCGATCAGCTCGGCGACCGTTTTTCTGCCCTTTTCGTCCGAAAGCGTGGTAACGTATCCGGCGGGCTTGTTGAGCAGTACGGTGGTGAACTTCTTTTGGGGCAGAACCGGAGTTCCTTTATAGCACACCGCGTCGTTCCTGCCGACCGGCTGTCCTATTACGGCGGTTTTCCCGTTAACCGTAAACGCTCCGTTCTTTATCTCTTTTTCCGCCGCTCTGCGCGACATAAGTCCGCAGGCGGACACGTACTTCTGTATTCTTTCCAAATTTTCAGTCTTATCCTTTCGTCATCCTCCGAACAGGCGGTCGATAAGCGATCTTCGCGGAGCATCGACACCGTATTCCGCCCTGAGCGGAACCGCGTATTCGTTCCCGCCTGCGGTGAACACCACCTGCCCGACGATATCCCCCGCGCAAACCGGCGCGTACAGGAATCTCGGCAGGGATACCGCGGTCTCTGCGACCGTTCCCGACGGCAGACAGACGGTAAGCTCGCCGCAGGATACACGGACGGTTTTTTCCGTTCCGGCAACCGGAAGCGAAAACGAATATTCTCCGTCGGCGGCAAGCGTGACCGCCGCGAATCCGGAAAAACCGTAATCCAACAGTATGCGGTGATCCTGCCAGTCGTTCGGGGCGGACAGGGTGACGGCAATAAGCGTAAGACCGTTTCTCTCCGCCGCGGTTGCGAGACATCTCCCGTCCGCGCGGGTAAAGCCGGTCTTTCCGCCGATCATTCCGTCGTAGCTGCCGAGCAGCCGGTTATGATTGATAAGCAGTCTGCCGCGCTCGATTCCCCGGTAGGGTATATACGCCTTTTGCGTGGAAATCGTATCTCGGATAAGCGGGATCTTTATTGCCTCGGCGGTGATGAGCGCCAGGTCGTAGGCGGTGGTATAATGGTTTTCGTCCGGGAGCCCGTGCGGATTGACAAAGTGTGTGTCCCCGAGACCGATAGCTTCCGCCTTCGCGTTCATCTCGTCGGTAAAAGCCTCGATACTTCCGCAGGCGGCATAAGCCAGAGCGGCGGCGCAGTCGTTTCCGGATTCGAGCATAAGTCCGAGCAGCAGCTCCCGCACGGTAAGACGCTCACCTTCGGTGAGATATATCGAACTGCCCTCGATTCCGCATGCTTCCTTAGGGACGGTTACCGTCGTGTCCGGGTAAAGCAGATCGCATGCTACCAGCGCCGTCATTAATTTGGTAGTGCTCGCACAGCCCATACGCACTCCGTCGGATTGGGAATACAGCACAGTTCCGTCCGAGCAGATAAGCACCGCGGACGATGCCGAGATCCCCAGCGTGCCGGATATGCAATAGGCACGCGGATTGTATGTGCGCGATTCCGCCGCGAACGCCGGCCGGCTGTCTGCGGCGGGAAACAGCGGCAGCGAAAGCACTGCCCACACGAGCATGAGAGCGAATATTTTTTTCATATTTTCGTTTCACCCGAACAATTATATGTGCGCGGGCGGCACGAAAATTACTTATTCCGCTTCGGCGTCCGATTCGGCGGCCGGGTCGTCCTGCTCCCCGGGCTGCTTTTTTATCATGTCTTTTACCTTCAGCACAAGCTCGGGAGCGCGGTCCACAAGAGAATTGATAGCCGTAATGGTTTTGCTTACCGGATCCTGCGGCGGATAATCGTACGACGCGGGGTTTTTAAGGTCGAGCAGACGAACCTCTCCGTTCTGTATAAGCAGGAAGCCGAGCGGTGTTACGCACACGCCTGCGCCGTTGCCGCCGGCGAAGTGCGGCGCCTTGTCCGGAGACGGGTTCTTGCCGTCGTAATCGACTCCGCCCGAGGCGAAGCCGACAGATACCTTTGAAAACGGTACGACGGTTATCCCTCCGTCGATGGTTATCGGGTCGCCTATTACCGTGTTGACATCGGCGACGGATCCGATTTTTGCGAGGGTCGATTCGATGATTTGTTTAAGCGGGATATCGTTCATTTCGTTTTCTCCTTAGCTTTTGGGTCGGTATTCAGAATTCTGATTATCTTAAGGAAGGCGACTGCTCCGTATATCACCCGGAGCGAAAGCGCCGCGTCGGCATATACGTCGGTCTCTCCCGAAAGGAAGTCCGGTATACACTCGGAATATATCTCGGCTCCTCCTGCCCGCCTCAGCGAAAGCACCAGCCGCAGCAGCTCCGCCGCCGTACCGCATGCGGCGCCGTATATAACGGCGCATGCCGCCGGATCCTCGGTCCCTATGCGGAGCTTAAGCACGTATTTTTCGATTACAAGCTTCTTCCCGACGTGCTTTACCGCGGCGGCGATAACTCTTTTGTATATCTCGAGCTGTTCGGTGAGCGGCAGCCTGCTCTCCCCGGGCTCTGCCGGCTTCTTCTTTTTCTTTTTTTCTTTCTTTTTTGCTGCCGGTTTTTCCGGCTGCTTTGACGTAATGCTTTTTATATCGCCGGCAGTAAAGCTTTTGCGGAATATCCCGCCTACCGAAAGCGAAAACACAAAATCTCCGCACCAGGAAACGCCTACGGTCACCTTTGCTGCGAGCACCGCCGCCGTGATAAGCAGTATAAAGCCAATAACCCCGAGAATGATATACAGGGCGGTCACTGTTCGTCCTCCGGGATAAGACTGCCGACCGTTTCGGCGGATTCGCACAGAAGCGAAGCGTCGGGCAAATCCGAAAGACTTTCAAGTCCGAAGCAGCGCAGGAATCCCTCGCCGGTGCCGAGCAGAGTCGGTTTGCCGGGCGCGTCAAGCACTCCCTTTTCGCAGAGCAGACCCTTATCGAGCAGAGAGCCTACCACATATGCCGAATCCACTCCGCGCACCGTTTCGATAAAGGAACGGGTTACCGGCTGATTGTATGCGACTATCGCAAGCACCTCGAGCGCCGCCTTTGACAGCGGAGGCGTTTTCCGGAGCTCGAGAGCCTTACGCACCACATCGGCGGTGCAGCTTTTGGTACAAAGCTGGTAAGCGCCGTCAAGGTATATAAGCTGTATGCCGCTGTCGGGAGAATCGGTTTTTTTCTTAAGCTCCTCCGCCGCCGCGGCTATATCCGTCCGCGATACCTCCAGCACCTCGGAAAGTCTTTCGTCGGTGACCGGACTTCCGCAGGCGAACAGCACCGCCTCGAGCAAGGCAGTAAGCGCGGAAATATTCATATCTGCATCTCCTCGGGTTGCATTTCGAGATAGGTCTCGTCGCCCTCGCGCAGGACCGACACCGACCCGCTTTTAACCATTTCGAGCAGTGCGAGAAAGGTAGCAACTATCTCGCCCCGGCTGCGGCAATCGTCGAACATTACCGAAAACCGGCAGCTGCGCAGGCGCGAAAGCCTTTTTGAAATGTGCAGGACCTTCTCGTCCACCGTAAAATACCGCTCGGATTCCAGCTTTTCAAAAAGCTCGGGCTCGGGCAGTTCTGCTTCCGACATTCTGCTTGCCAGCCGTGCGAACGCCTCGGTAAGCAGCGAAACCGGGTGCAGACGCGAATAGCTCTCGGGCGGGAGCTCGTCGGGTTCTTTTGTAAAGCGGTCGAAGTATGTCTCGGCGCGCTCGCGCAGGAGCTGTGCCGCCAGTACCGCCCTGCGGTGCTCGAGCAGCGCGTCCACCAGCTCGCGCCGCGGATCTTCGTCCTCCTCGTCGCGCGGAAGCAGCATCCGCGATTTTATAAGCATAAGCTGTGCGCCCATTACTATAAACTCGCCGGTGACCTCCATTGCATGCTCCCGCAGGGTGTCTATATACTCCATGTACTGGGTACATATATCGGCAATGGGTATATCGAGTATATCTATTTTATGCTTCTGTATAAGCGCGAGCAGCAGGTCGAGCGGACCCTCGTACTGCTCTATACGGACAATTTTTTCCTCCATAATCAGAACAGACCGAAGATAAACGAGAACAGGGAATAGAACCCTCCCGTCAGCAACTGCCTGACCAGCGATATCGGAGTCCATATAATGTCGGCGATCCTGCCGAGCACCGGAACATACGAAGCGAATATCAGCGCGAGCATGATATAGCGGAAGTAGCGCTCGAGCATAAGATATTTCGCCGCAGTGTTCGGGGGAAGCAGACAGGACAGCACCTTCGATCCGTCAAGCGGGGGCAGAGGAATAAGGTTGAATACGGCAAGTCCGGCGTTAAGGGTTGCCGAAATCATAAACGCCAGGCGAAGCACCATGCCGACGACCGTCCCGCCGAGAAACCGCTCGGCCGCAACATAAACGCCGGTGCACAAAAAGCAGAGTATGATATTGGACACCGGCCCCGCCAGCGATACCAGCGCGATGTCGCGCTTGGGGTTGCGCAGATAGCGGTAGTTGACCGGAACCGGCTTCGCCCAGCCGAATCCGACGGTTATGAGCATAAGAAAGCCGATCGGATCGAGATGTGCCAGAGGGTTCAGCGACACTCTTCCGCTGATATATGCGGTATCGTCCCCGCATTTGTGCGCCATCCAGCCGTGCGCCGCCTCGTGCACACTGAGCGATATGAGCAGCAGAGGAACCATAAGCAGCAGCATCAGTATAAGGGGAACGACGTCGCCGCCGCTCAATACGGTTTGTATGATATCGATTATCATGTCGGCAATCCTTTGTATAGCGGTTTATTTGGGCTGTACCATCGGCTTTTCCCACATGGACTTCGGTTCGAATCCGAGCAGTGTCACCACGGTTGCCGCAACGTTGGCGAGTCCGTAGCTGCCCGGCACGCAGACATAGTCGTCTCTGCCCGTGTTGTCGTATATAATGCAGGGCACGGGGTTGAGCGTATGGCTGGTCTTTGCCTTGGGGGTGCCGTCGGCATTGAGCGACACGCAGCCCTTCTTTTTGTTGTATTCGTACATTTCGTCGGCATTTCCGTGGTCGGCGGTGATTATCGCCACCGCGCCCGCCTTGTCTACGGCTTTTAATATACGGGCAAGACAGATGTCGAGCGCTTCCATTGCAATCTCGGTGGCGCGGAGCGACCCGGTGTGTCCGACCATATCGCCGTTGGGGAAATTCACCCTAAGAAAATCGTATCTGCCGCTCTCGATTGCGGCTATAAGAGCATCGGTTATCTCGGCGCACTTCATCCACGGGCGCTGCTCGAACGGTACCGTATCCGACGGTATCTCAACATAGGTTTCGAGCGATTCCGAAAACTTTCCGCTGCGGTTTCCGTTCCAGAAGTAGGTGACATGTCCGTACTTCTGCGTTTCGGACAGCGCGTACTGGGAAAGCCCCAGGCTTACCAGATATTCGCCGAGCGTGTTCGAAATCTCGGGCGGGGACACGAGATACCGGCTCGGGATATGCGTGTCGCCGTCGTACTCAAGCATTCCTGCGTACACCACCGAAGGGTATCTCACACGGTCGAACTTATCGAAATTCTTATCGTCAAACGCGCGCGAAATCTCGATCGCTCTGTCGCCGCGGAAATTATAGAATATAACGCTGTCGCCGTCCTCTATTCTGCCTATCGGAGCGCCGTTCTCGGCAATTACGAAGGGAGGGAGGTCCTGGTCGATCTTTCCGGTCTCGGCGCGGTAGGTCTCGACCGCTTCGTGAGCCGAAGCAAAGGCTCTGCCCTCGCCGAGCACATGAGTTTTCCAGCCGAGCTCCACCATGCCCCAGTTCGCTTCGTAGCGGTCCATGGTTATTACCATTCTTCCGCCTCCGGACGCTATACGGGCGTCGAATCCGTCTCCGCGCAGCGAGGACAGGAACTCCTCGAACGGGTCGATATATTCGAGCGCGCTCGTCTCGCCGACGTCTCTTCCGTCAAGCAGGACATGTATTCTTACGTTTTTGACCCCTTCTTTTTTACATTCGGCAATCATCGCACGGAGATGGTCTATGTGCGAATGCACGTTGCCGTCGGAAAACAGCCCTATGAAGTGAAGGGTTCCGCCGGTCTTTTTAACATTACCCGTAAGCTCGTTCCAGGTGTCGGATTCGAACAGCCTGCCGGAATTGATCGCATTTGAAACCAGCTTTGCGCCCTGCGCGAATATCTGGCCGGAGCCCAGGGCATTGTGGCCGACCTCGCTGTTGCCCATGTCGTCGTCGGTGGGAAGCCCGACCGCGGTTCCGTGAGCCTTAAGGCTGAAGGTGGGGTATTTCTCCATAAGCATATCGAGCGTGGGAGTCGCGGCCTCCGCGACCGCATTTCCCTCGGTGCGCGGGCAGAGCCCGACGCCGTCCATTACTATAGTTACTACCGGCGTTTTTGCTTTTCCGGTGCGTACGTCTGTCATATTTCATTCTCCCGTATTGATTATTTGGATACAGAACTCCATTATTCGAAATATTATAATACATATCCTTCAATTAATCAAGAGGAAGCCGGAAAATTCCGCCCGCCCGGATTGACTTGCGGAAAAAAAGAAGGTATAATCACCTCCGTGGCAAGAGAAAATCGACGGCATTCGATTTGTTATAACAGAGCCGTACGGAGAAGGCGCAGCCGGCGCCCCGTACGACCGCAGGGAAAGCGCGGTGTGATCCCGCCGCAACAGCCATTGCCGTGACAGCCGGAATACCTGCGATGCCGTGAAACACGCCCGGCTCCCGGGCAGATCGCCGCCCGTGTTTGTCCTTGTCCCGCCGGCGCGGGGACGGGAAGCGCATTCCGCGGCGTGGGGGAGACCGGGCGCCTTTTCTCCGCGCAAAAAAACAAAACAAAGGAGAAAACAAAAAATGAATCTCAAAAAGCTTTCGCTGCTGCTTGCTGCGATACTCACCGTCACGATGCTCTTCTGTGCCTGCACCGCTCCGGAGACTCCGGAAACATCGAACGGAAACGAGAGTGTGCAGGAATCCGGGATATGGGCTTCCGCCGTATACAACTCCGACGTTTCGGTCGGGGAGGGCGGCACCGTATTTACACTTAAGATAACCGCCGAGGACAGGACTATAACCGTTACCGTATCCACCGACGAAGCCGTGCTCGGCGACGCGCTGGTCGCCGCCGGACTTATTGCCGGCGAGGAGGGCGATTACGGCCTGTACGTAAAAACGGTAAACGGAATGACGCTTGATTACGATACCGACGGAATGTACTGGGCGTTCTATATCGACGGCGAATATGCCATGACCGGCGTTGACGGTGAAAACATAGATTCCGCAAAGGTGTATGAGCTCAAAGCGGAATAACCGCATTGCCGAATATGTGTTGTTTGCCATGTTCGGCGCTCTGATGTATGTTTCGAAGCTGGTTATGCAGATGCTGCCGAACATACATCTTATCGGAACGTTCATCGTGGCGTTCACCGTCGTATACCGTGTGAAGGCGCTCGCGCCGGTATATGTCTTCGTGTTTTTATGCGGTCTGTTCGACGGGTTCGGCATATGGTGGATACCGTATCTTTATGTCTGGACGGTGCTTTGGGGGGCGGTCATGCTGCTGCCCCGCAGTCTGTTCGAAGGGAAAAGGGCTTATATTTTCTGCCCGCTCGTGTCCGGGCTGTTCGGGCTCGCGTTCGGTACGCTTTACGCGCCCGCGCAGGCGATTCTTGCGGGATTCGGCCTTTCGCAAACTCTGGCTTGGATAGCCGCCGGACTTCCGTTCGATGCGATACACGCCGCCGGAAACTTCGCCTGCGGCTTTCTCGCGCCGCCGCTTATAAAGCTGCTCGGCAGGCTCAAGGCTCATGTGTAATCCGCGTCCGCCCCGCTTCTGCGGGGCGGTTTTTATATATTTTCCGGTTGCATTTTTCGGCGCGGAATGATATAATAAAATGAAAAATTATGACCGGAGAGTTTTTATGACAAGACGTGAATCACGCGAAGCGGCGCTCTGTCTCCTTTTCGAGCACGGGTTTTCACCGGAAGAAGCTCCGGAGGAGATAATGGAGCGCGCGAAGGAAATGCGCGAGGAGAAGTATTCGGCGTTCGCAAAGAGCCTGTTCGAGGGTGCGTGTGCGCACGAGAAGGAGATCGACGTGCGTATATCCGCCGCGGCGGACAACTGGTCGATATCCCGCATATCGCGGGTATCGCTGGCGGTGCTCCGGCTCGCTTCGTTTGAGCTGCTGTTCGGAGAGGGAACCGACACCGAGATAATCGTTAACGAGGCGATCGAGCTTGCCCGCAGATACGACGACGACAAAGCGCCCGCCTTCGTAAACGGCGTGCTCGGGCGTATCGCCGCCGATAGAAACGGCTGATCGGAATGGACAGTTCATCGGCAATAACCGTAACCCAGCTTAACAGCTTTATAAAAGAGATTCTGGAGAACGTACCGCCGCTGCGCGACGTTTGGGTGAAGGGCGAAATAAGCAACTATTCTCCCAACCGCACCGGGCATCTGTTCTTTACGCTCAAGGACGAGGGCAGTCTGCTCCCGTCGGTCATGTTCCGGGGCGAGCTGTCCCGGCTGGCTTTCGTGCCGTCCGACGGCATGAAGGTGATCTGCCGCGGGCGGATATCCCTTTACGCCGCGCAGGGAAAGTATCAGCTCTACGTTTCCGAAATGATACCCGACGGAGTGGGGTCGCTGTATGTCGCGTTCGAGCAGCTTAAAAAGAGACTGGCGGCGGAGGGTCTGTTCGACGACGCGCATAAGAAGCCGCTCCCGAAGATTCCGCTGCATATCGGAATAATCACGGCGCCGACCGGAGCGGCCGTGCGGGATATGATAACCGTTACCCGCCGCCGTTTCCCCGCCGCCGAGATACGGCTGTATCCTTCGCTCGTTCAGGGCGAATCCGCGGCGCAGAATCTTATACGCGCGGTGGACTTCTTTGACCGCGAGGGCAAATGCGATCTTATTATCATCGGCCGCGGGGGCGGTTCGATCGAGGATCTGTGGGCGTTTAACGACGAGAAGCTCGCACGGCGCATCTACGACTGCCGTATACCCGTAATCTCTGCGGTCGGTCACGAGACCGATTTTACCATAGCCGATTTTGTGGCGGATGTCCGGGCGCCCACGCCGTCCGCCGCCGCAGAGATAGCCGTTCCGGATTCGAAGGATACGGCGCGTCAGCTCCGCAACGTGCAGACCCGTCTCTGCTCGCTGCTCGGAAGCGTGCTCGCCGGACACAGGCACCGGCTGGAGCTTCTTGCATCCTCCCGCGCAATGTCAACCCCGCGCACGGCGGTTGATGAAAAGCGCATGGCGGTAGCAAGACTGGACGACAAGCTGGTGCGCGCCGCGGAAACCGCGGTTATGCGCGCACGCGGAGCGCTTGAAACAAAAAGCGCGGCGCTTGCTCCGCTTAATCCGCTTGCGATACTTGCACGCGGATACGGGGCGGCGTTCGGGAAAGACGGGAAGCTTATAAAAAGCGTTGACGACATACCGTCGGGCGAGAGGTTTTCGCTCAGACTGTCCGACGGAACCATGGAGGCGGAAAAGATATGAACGAAAACGAGCTTACCTTTGAGCAGGCGCTTGCGCGGCTTGCGGAGATAGTGCGGGGGCTGGAAAGCGGATCGCTTGAGCTTGATAAGTCCATCGAGCTGTTCGAGGAGGGCACTTCGCTGGTGAAGTACTGCACGGAAAAGCTGGACTCCGCGGAGCAGCGCGTGAAAATACTCACCGAAACCGCAACCGGAGTAAAAGAGGAAGACTTCAATGATAAATAAGGTTGCTTCGGCGGTAAACGCCGAGCTTGACAGGCTGCTTTCCTGCCCGAAGGATGCGCCCTACGCCAAGCTTTACGAGGCGATGAGGTATTCGGCGCTGTCCGGCGGAAAGCGGATACGGCCGTATCTCTGCGCGGAGTTTTATATGATCTGCTCCGGAAAAAGCGATTTTTCTCCGGCGCTTCCGTATGCCGCCGCGGTCGAGATGATACATACCTCGTCGCTGATACATGACGACCTTCCGGCGATGGACAACGACGTGCTTCGCCGAGGGAAGCCGACCAATCACATGGTGTACGGCGTGGCGACCGCGATACTTGCGGGGGACACTCTGCTGCTTAAGGGGTGCGAGACCGCCGCGTCCAACCCGTATATGACGGATTCCGTAAATTCCGCCGCCGCCGCGCTTACCGCCCGAAAGGCATGCGGAATGATGGCGGGACAGCAGACAGACCTGCTTTCAAGCGTGTTTACCGCGACCGAGCGCGAGCTTATACGGCTTCAGTCGCTTAAGACCGGCTGCCTGCTTTCGCTTTCGTGCATGCTCGGGAGCCTTGCCGCGGGGTACCCGACCGATGTTGCCGAGTCCTTCGGCGACGTCTACGGACTGCTGTTCCAGATGACCGACGATCTTTTGGATTGCGACGGAACGGCCGAAACCGGGAAGTCGCGCGGGAAGGACGAGCGGGATCATAAGGCGACCTTCGTGACCCTTCTCGGCGAGAAAAAAACGCGCGATGCGGTGAGCGCTCTCTGCGCCCGTGCGCAGAAGCTGCTTTCGCCTCTGCCGGACTGCGAAGGCAGGGACCGCCTTATAGAGCTGTGCGCCTCGACGGCGGTGAGAAAAAAGTGAAAAAATACGATAAATACTGAATATAGCGGGGATATGCTGAATATTTTTTTGCCTATCCCCTTGATTTTATGCAGAAGTATGGTATATTAATAATCGGAATGGCGCAGTATTCTAGTTAGCACTGCATTTTTGAAGGCGTGCCTAAAAATACGTCGAACGGCAAATCGATGAAGCTTCTGGTGCTTGCTTTGTACGCCCAGTGCAGGGTGGGTGCTGGGAGATATAGGACTGCGGGCGACCCCAATGGCATGGGGCAAGCGTCCCTCTTTCCTTGGAGGCTTTTTCCTGTGGCCGACCGCGGTTATACTGGCGCGGGGCTACGGGATTAAGATTAGACCTATCATGCGGTACAGACCATAGACTGATGCTGTGGATAGATGTAGCCGGCCTTGAGTGGGCATGGCGGATAGCGTTCAGGTCGGGGGAGTGTAGCTAACTGTCCCGAATAATAGCGCTTGAAATCATGTCTGCAAAAGAGGATAAAAGAATGTTCTGCTGCTATTGAGGAAATCTCCTAGACTGTTGTTCCCGCTGGGGGAACTGGCATGGGACGGATTACAGTGCGGACTCATAGGCAATCAAGTCGCGGATGCGGTAACGCTCCGACCCGGCCTTTAATGGGGAACCGCTTTATCGGCGACGAGAAGCAGGCCGCGGGGAAACCCTACTTGACCGTAAGCCGCAAGGTCTACGCTCCGTGCCGCCATTTTTTCATTCGCTTTATTTCAAACGGGGATATTTTTTAATGAAAAACGACAAAGAAAAAGTCCGGCGCCGCGCCCGTCGGCTGTGGATCGGCTTCGCGTTTCTGTTCAGTTTTATCATGACCGCGTTGCTGTCTATTCTATCCGGAGAGACGCTCGAGGATCTACCTGTGTGGGCAGCACTCATCGTGCTGCTCTTGTTTGTGTTGCTGGGAATACTGTTCGATGTGTTCGGCCTTGCGGTTGCAACGGCGGAGATGTCCGCCTTCAACGCGATGGCGGCGAAGAAGGACCCTGCCGGCAAAAAGGCGGTTTGGCTTATAACCAACGCCGAAAAGGTCGCGTCATTCTGTAACGATATTGTCGGGGATATTTGCGGAGTCGTGAGCGGAGCGTCCGCCGCATCGATCGCCGCCGTGCTGTTTTCCGAGCTTTCCGCCGCCGCGGCGTTCTGGCTTACTCTCGCCATGACCTCTATGGTCGCTTCGGTAACCGTCGGCGGAAAGGCGCTCGGCAAGCGTATTGCAATGGAGAAAAGCCGCGAAATAACCCACTTCTGCGCGCGCGTGCTCTGCGTATTCGGCAGAAAAAAGAAGAGCTGAGGGGGAAACTGTCTTGATACTCGAAAATGTTAATTCTCCCGAGGACGTAAAAGCTCTGTCGCCGGAGCAGCTCAGGGTGCTTTCGGCGGAGATACGCGAATTTCTTATAAAAGTTACGTCGGAGCGCGGAGGGCATCTCGCCTCGAATCTGGGAGTGGTAGAGCTTACTCTGGCACTGCACCGCGTGTTCGACTGTCCTCATGACAGAATTATTTTCGATGTTAGCCATCAGAGCTACGTACATAAAATAATCACCGGCAGGAAGGACGGAATGGCGGCTGCGCTGCGCACCTACGGCGGAATATCCGGTTTTCAGAAGCGGTCGGAGAGCGATTGCGACGCCTTCGGGAGCGGACACGCCTCCACGTCGGTGTCGGCGGCGGTGGGCTTTGCCGCCGCGGACAAGCTGTCGGGCAGCGATTCCTGCACCGTCGCGGTGATAGGAGACGGAGCGCTTACCGGCGGAATGGCTTACGAGGCGCTTAATAACTGCGCAAAGTACGACAATCTGATTATCGTGCTTAACGATAACGGAATGTCGATTTCCCGCAATGTCGGCGGCAATTCACGGCATCTCGCCAGGATACGCACCAGCAAACGGTATTTCAGGTTCAAGAGCTTTACGGAGAAGCTGTTCGGAGCGGTGCCCGGAATCGGAAAGTATCTCGTTAAGGGCGCGCGCAGGCTGAAGAATTGTGTAAAGAGAGTCTTCGTACGCGAGAATTTCTTCGAGCAGCTCGGGCTTCATTACTTCGGACCGATAGACGGTAAAGACATTGCAAAGATCGAGGACGTACTTCGCGAGGCGAAAAACGACGGGGTCTGCTCGGTCGTACACATATGCACCCGCAAGGGCGAGGGATATCCTCCCGCCGAGCGCGAGCCCGACCTTTACCACGGCGTATCCGGCTTTGATATAGAAACCGGCAATATAATCAACGGCGCACGGAGCTGTTCCGATGTATTCGGCGACGAGCTTTGCAGGCTCGCCGAGCTCGACGACCGTATCTGCGCGGTGACCGCGGCCATGAAGGACGGCACCGGACTTGTCGGCTTTGCTTCCAGGTTTCCCGAAAGATTCTTCGATGTGGGCATTGCCGAGGAGCACGCCATGACCTTTTCGGCGGGACTTGCCGCCGGCGGAAAAAAGCCGGTGCTGGCTCTGTATTCCACGTTTGCACAGCGCGCCTACGATCAACTTATACACGACGTCGCACTGCAGTCGCTTCCGGTCGTGCTTGCAATAGACCGCGCCGGAATTGTCGGCGCGGACGGGCCCACCCATCACGGAATGTTTGACGTTTCGTTTATGAACGCTGTGCCCGGGCTTACCGTGTTTTCGCCGTACACCGAATCCGAGCTTCGCGTTTGTCTTAAGGCTGCGCTGGATATGGACGCTCCTTGCGCCGTCCGCTACCCGCGCGGAGCGGTTCCGGAGGGTAAATCCGTTTCGGACGGCGACTATGCCGTTACCGATTACGGTTCCGGAGAGTTTCCCAATGCCGCGGTGGTGACCTATGGGAGCGAGACCTCCGAGTGCGAAAAGGCGTGCGTCACCGCCCGTGCCAACGGTATGAACATACGCCTTATAAGGCTTATAAAAATAAAGCCGCTGCCGGACATTTCCGGCCTTATCCGCTCCGCGCCGCTTGTCGTGGTCGCCGAGGAGGGTATGAAGAGCGGCGGTATCGGCGAAGAGATAGCGGCGCTCTGCGCCGCCGACCGAACCCGCCGCCGGGTCGAGATTCTTGCCGCCGACGGCTTTTTGCCGCAGGGCACGATTGCCGAGCTGCGCGCCGCCGCCGGAATCGACGCCGATTCGATACTCAGAAAAATATGCGGTTAGACAATTATCTGGTCGCCGCCGGCTGTGTGCGCAGCCGGAGTCAGGCGAGAGAATATATAATTTCGGGAAGGGTAACGGTAAACGGAGTGCCCGCACGCAAGCCGGGCGAGGAGGTACGCGAGGGCGCGGAGATATCCGTGCTTTCCCCCTGCCGTTTCGTTTCCCGCGCGGGCGAAAAGCTCGAGCGGGCGCTTGAGGTGTTCGGCGTTTCGCCGGAGGGGCTTTCGGTGCTGGACATAGGCGCTTCGACCGGGGGATTTACGGACTGCCTTCTTAAGCACGGAGCGGCGAGGGTGTGCGCGCTTGACGTCGGGCGCGGTCAGATCGACCCTTCGCTCGCCGCCGACGGCAGGGTCACGGTTATCGAGGGCTTCAACGCGAGATATCTTAATCTCTCCGATCTGCCGTTTGAGCCTCAGCTTGTTACCGCCGACCTTTCGTTCATATCGCAGTCGCTGGTATATCCCGCAGTATCCAGGGTGCTTGAAAAAGGCTATTTTATATCTCTTGTAAAGCCGCAGTTCGAGGCGGGCAGGGAGCATATCGGGAAGGGCGGTATACTGCGCGACCCCGACGGAAGTGTTGCCGCCGCCGTAATCACACGGCTGTCGCTCTCTGCGGCGGAAAACGGGCTTTCGCTTATCCGCATTGCCGATTCGCCGATCCCGGGAGGGGACGGAAACCGCGAATATCTCGCACTGTTTGAAAGGGTATGACTTAAATGGAACGGGTCAAGCTGCTTATAAACACCTCAAAGCCTTTCGCGCAGGAGACTGCCGTTGCCGCCGCGCGCGAGCTTTCGCGCCTGGGCTTTACCGTTTCGGACGAAGCGCCGGAGCTTATAATATCGGTGGGCGGCGACGGCACCGTACTGAGAGCGGCTGCCGAGGCGGCTCCCCTGGGGATTCCGGTGCTCGGTATCAACTGCGGCACACTCGGATATCTGAACGACATCGAGCCTGAGGATATCGGGCTGCTTTCGCGGCTTAAAACGGGCGAATACCGCACGGAGGGGCTGATGATGCTGGACGCCGAGATACTGCGTGCCGACGGTGTGAGCGAGCGGCATACAGTGCTCAACGAAGCGCTCGTGTCACGCGGAGAGGTGTCCAAGATAGTGGATATAACGCTTTCCTGCGGGGGAGCTCCGGTCAGCAGTTATTCGGCGGACGGGCTTATCTGCGCCACCCCGACCGGGTCGACCGCATATTCGCTCTCGGCGGGAGGACCGCTGCTCGACCCGTGTATGGAGGCGATAATCGCCACTCCCGTATGCCCGCACCGTCTCGCGGCGGCGAGATCCATAGTATTTCCCGCAGATTCGGTGCTGACCCTTACCGCGCGCGCCCATAAGGGCGGAACCACCTGCCTTACGCTGGATTCGCGCGAGTGCGTTCACATTTATCCGGATGACACCGTCCGGATACGCAGAAGTGCGGAAAAGCTGGCGCTTATACGCATAAAACCGGGATGCTTCTATTCCGTGGTACATAAAAAATTCAATCTGTAAGGGGAAGGCCGATGAAACTTAAAAGACAGACCAAGATCATGGAGCTCATCAGAACCCGGGAGATCGATACACAGGAGGAGCTGCTTCGGCTTTTGCGGGAGTCGGGCTTTGAATGCACTCAGGCGACCGTATCCCGCGATATACGCGAGCTGAAGATCGTGAAGGCGTCAAACGGAAAAGGGAGTTACCGCTATGTTTCCGCCACCGTGCCGACCGCCGAGCATATCGCCTTGAAGTTTTCAAAGATGCTTGCCGATACCGTAAAGAGCGTCGACAGCGCAATGAATCTCGTTGTGCTTCACACCTATGTGGCAATGGCGTCGGCGGCTTGCGCCACCATCGATGCTATGTGCTTTGAGGGCATACTCGGGTCGATAGCCGGTGACGATACGATAGTACTTATTACCAAAAACGAGGAAGATGCCGACCGCATCTGCCAAATGATGAGGGAACAGATAGGAGCGATCTGATAAAATGCTCTTTTCGCTGCACGTCGAGAATGTCGCGCTGCTCCGCTCGCTTGACCTCGATCTGTCCGGAGGGCTGACCGTCTTCACCGGCGAGACCGGCGCGGGCAAAAGTATACTTATCGATTCAATAGCCCTGCTTTGCGGCGCCCGCACCGACCGGAGCATTATCCGGACGGGAGAAGCCTACGCGGCTGCCGAGGGCTTTTTCGGCGCGCTCACCGAAGATGCGGTTGCCGCTCTTGCCGGTATCGGTATAGAGCCGGACGGCGACGGAAGCCTGCTGCTTTCGCGCAGGATAACCGCCGACGGACGAAGCACTGCGCGGATTAACGGGCGTTCCGTGCCGACCGGGCTTCTGCGCTCCGCCGCGTCACTGCTTATCGACATACACGGACAGCAGGATACCATGAAGCTCGCTGACGTTTCGGCACATCTGGGTATGCTCGACACCTTTGCACGCGACGAGGCGGAAAAATCGGCGTATTCACGGGTTTATTCCGATTATATATCGCTTAAGAACGAGCTGCGCAGGCTGGAAGAATCGGAATCCGACCGCGCCGAGCGGCTGGATATGCTCGCTTACCGCCTGCACGAAATAGAATCCGCGCATATAACCGAGGGCGAGGAGGAGGAGCTCACCGCAAAGCGGAGCCTGCTCGCCAACCGCGAGCGTATAATTTCCGGCTGCGGAGAAGCATATTCGCGGCTCTACGGTGCGGATATTTCCGCGGTGTCCCTTGCGGATTCCGCCCTGCGGGAGGTCAGGTCTCTCGCCGACGCGGTACCCGAGTGCGCATTGCTTGCGGAGCGTCTGGATTCGGCGAGAATAGAGCTTGCGGATATAGCGGAATCGCTGTATTCATATACCGACCCCGGAGAGGGCGACCCTGCCGCCGCGCTCGACCGGGTCGAGAGCAGGCTTCAGCTGATAAACTCGCTCAAGCGCAAATACCGCACCGACGAAAAGGGGCTGCTTGCGATTGCCGAGGAAGCCGGACGCGAGATATCGGGCATACAAAACGGCGATTCCCGCCGGGCCGAGATAAAAAAGGAACTTGAGAAGAAGGAAGCGGAACTGTCTTCTGCTGCCTCGCGGCTTTCCGAACGCCGCAGAACCGCGGCCGCCGATCTGGAAAAGCGCATACGGGACGAGCTGAAAGACCTTGATATGCCGTCGGTCAGCTTTGTTGCCGGGTTTACCGAAAAGCCCTTCTCGTCCGACGGAGCGGACGCCGTTGAGTTTCTTGTATCCGCAAATGCGGGCGAGATTCCGCGCCCCGTAGCCCGTATCGCTTCGGGCGGCGAGCTTTCCCGCATAATGCTTGCCGTAAAAAGCGTTTTGTCAGGCTCCGCTGTCGGAACCATGATTTTTGACGAGATCGACACCGGCATCTCCGGCGCGACCAGCGCCCGTATCGGCAAAAAACTCGCCTCGCTGGCTTCGGACGGAGAACAGGTATTCTGCGTTACGCATTCCGCGCAGATAGCCGCCTTCGCCGGAACTCATATGCTTATTGCAAAGCGGGAATCCGGCGGAAGAACCGAAACCACGGTTACGAACCTGGACCGCGAGGGACGGATAAACGAGCTTGCCCGGATTATTGGAGGTATATCACCCGGATCCGCAGCGCTTTCCGCCGCGGAAGCGCTGCTGGATTCGTCAAAGCAGTAACAAATACGAAACAGTACGGACGCCCCGCGAAGCGACAGCTTCGCGGGGGCTTATTTTTATGTGCATCTTCAAAAGTCCGGTAAGCTGCACCGAGTGAAGTGTTTGACGAAAATTTATTACGGCGGAATGCGATTTTTGTATTTTGTGTTAATATACTATTGACACGCGCTCTACTTTGCGATACAATGTAGCAGTACTTGGTACGGCATAGTACCCATGCGCAGGCAAGGAGACAGGGAATGCTTTTTGACAGGTCACAGCTTATGCGCGGAACGCTGGAGGGATGTATACTAAAAATCATTTCCCGCGAGACGACATACGGCTACGAAATAATCGAATATCTGCGCGGCAGCGGATTCAGGGACGTTTCCGAGGGGACGATTTATCCCCTGCTGCTCCGGCTGGAAAAGCAAAACATCATCTCTTCGGAGCTTCGTTCGTCTCCGCTCGGGCCCAAGCGCAAATACTACACGATAACCGATTACGGCAGGCAGTATCTTAACGAGTTCACGGATTGCTGGATAAACCTGAATACGGCTGCCGCGGAAATAATCGTAAAGGAGGCACCGCATGTCGAACAGAGAGTTGAAGACGGCAGCGTCAAGACTTAGCGCGGAAAACAGGCGCGAGATAAGGCGTATGGCTGTGTATCTTCAGGCTCATTATCTTAACGAAGTCGCGTACGAGGAGACGATATCGGATCTTGTCGGTATGGCGCTCGAGTGTCAGCATCGCGGCGAGCCGTTCTCGTCCGCTATAGGTACCGATTACCGAGAATTCTGCCGTGCGCTTATTCAGAACATCCCGCGGCAGACTCCGATAGAACGGGTGCTTGATTCGGTTCAGTATATCTGGTATGCGCTCGCGGCGGTCGTTCCGATATTATATCTGGTCAAGCTCGCGTTCGGGAATATGTCTCCGGCGGTAATCGACGGTCTGCGGCTTACGGCTCCGGTGCCGTTTGTTCTGAAATACTGCACGGTTGCAATGACACTTGTCATCGGGCTGGTGCTTATGCGGTTAGCCGCATACCGTTCCCGCAAGCTCGTGGTAACGGTGTATCTTGCGGCGGTCGTGTTCGTTTTCGTTGCAATGGATCTGCTTTCCGGTACCTTTGTGACCGGTTACGGATATAAAATTACGATTCTGCTGCCGGTTTGGCTGCTGATCTTCGGCGGATTACTGTTGCTGTGCAAGGTCGGTAAGCGTCTCGCCGCAATGACTGTGGCGTATACAAACCGAAAGAAAGAAGAGAAAGGTAGTAAGTAATATGAATACCGTAAAAACTCCGTGGCTTAACAATTACGGCGAGGTTCCTCCGACTCTGGATTATCCGGACGGGTCGATGTGGGAAAGGATAAAATCTATCTGCGAGAAGTATCCCGACAACATAGCATACGACTTTATGGGAAAGACGACCACCTACGCCGAGCTTTCCGTCAAGCTCGATTCCTGCGCAAAAGCGCTTAAGACACTCGGCGTTCGCGAGGGCGATAAGGTAACCGTGTGCATGCCCAACTGTCCGCAGGCTGTCGTGATGTTCTATGCGATAAACGGAGTCGGCGCCATAGCCAATATGGTGCATCCGCTATCCGGCGAGAACGAGATAAAATTCTACTTAAAGGAATCCGGAAGCGTAGCGGCAATAACGCTCGATCAGTTTTACCCCAAGTTTGCCGCCATACGTGCCGAGGTGGATCTTCCGCATCTTATTATCGCAACGATAAAAGACGAACTGTCTCCGATTATGAAGGTCGGCTACGAGCTTACTTCCGCCCGCAAGGTGCCGAAGATGCCGAAGGACGCTCCGGTGGTATACTGGAACGATTTTATCGCACTCGGTAAGAACTATCCTTCGCAGTATCTCGTGCAGCGCAGGGCTGCCGACCCCGCGGTGGTGCTGTACAGCGGCGGAACCACGGGAGTAACCAAGGGGATATTGCTTTCCAACCTTAACTTCAACGCGCTTGCGGAGCAGATTATCGCGACCAACCCGATGTTCCGCCCCGGCGACAAGATGCTTGCCGTCATGCCGATATTCCACGGCTTCGGTCTGGGGGTAAGCATTCATTCGATGCTTGCCAACGGCGGAAGATGCATACTTGTGCCGAGATTTACCGCAGAAAGCTACGCAAAGCTGCTTGTAAAGCACCGCTGTAACTTTATTGCCGGAGTTCCCACCCTCTACGAGGCGCTTCTGCGCCTGCCGTCCATGGAGGGCGCCGACCTGTCCTGCCTTAAGGGTGTGTTCAGCGGCGGGGATTCGCTTTCGGTAGAGCTGAAAAAGAGGTTCGACCGGTTCCTTGCCGAGCACGGCGCCCCGATAAAAGTGCGCGAGGGCTACGGCACGACCGAGACGGTTACCGCCTGCTGCCTTACCCCGCTGCATCTTGCCAAGGAGGGCAGTATTGGCCAGCCGTTTCCCGACACCTTCTTCAAGATAGTTCGCGTCGGCACGACCGAGGAGGTTCCTTACGGCGAGGAGGGCGAAATCTGCATTGCCGGACCCACCGTCATGATGGAATACGTAAACCACCCGGAGGAGACCGCGAACACTCTTAGGGTGCACGACGACGGCAAAACCTGGGTACATACCGGAGATCTCGGCGTTATGGACGAGGAGGGCTTCGTGTATTTCCGCCAGCGTATTAAGCGTATGATAATCACGAGCGGCTATAATGTCTATCCGTCGCAGCTCGAGAATATACTTGACGCGCATGAGCTCGTACACATGAGCTGTGTTATCGGGGTTAAGGACCCGGTTAAGATGCAGCGTGTAAAGGCGTTCGTAATGCTTAAGCCCGGCGTACAGCCGAGCGAGGAGAACCGTCAGATACTTATCGAATACTGCCGCAAGAACATGGCGCGTTATGCCGTTCCCAAGGAGATTGAATTCCGCAAGTCCCTTCCCAAGACTCTTGTCGGCAAGGTCGCCTACCGCGAGCTTGAGCAGGAGGAACTGGAAAAAGAAAATAACAAAACGGCGGTGTAAAGATGGATTTATTTGAAAAGTGCTATGCCCCTTCGCTCGTGAAGGAGGTTAAGGAAAAGGGTATATACCCGTATTTTCACGCGCTCGAGAGCCGGCAGGATACCGAGGTTATAATGGAGGGCAAGCGCCGGATAATGCTCGGGAGCAACAATTATCTCGGGCTTACCGTTCACCCCGCGGTTATCGAGGCGGGCGTGAAGGCGGTGGAAAAATACGGCACGGGCTGTTCCGGGTCGAGGTTTCTTAACGGAACTCTTAACCTGCATCTCGAGCTTGAGGCGGAGCTTGCGAAGTTTCTCCGCAAGGGTGCGGTTACCACCTTTTCCACCGGATTTCAGTCGAATCTGGGAATTATCTCCGCGATAGCCGGACACGGCGATTACATACTCTGCGACCGTGAGAATCACGCAAGCATTTACGACGGCTGCCGTCTTTCGTACGCCCGCACCTATGTATACAAGCACAGCGACATGGAGGATCTCGAACGGCTGCTTATAAGCTGTGAGGGCAAGGGCGGTATACTTATTGTTACCGACGGCGTGTTCTCCA
The DNA here is from genome assembly GCA_004553575.1 of Clostridiales bacterium. Taxonomy (GTDB): domain Bacteria; phylum Bacillota; class Clostridia; order Oscillospirales; family CAG-382; genus SFLA01. The sequence continues at coordinate 73,627 of SFLA01000001.1, read as the reverse complement.
TGAGCGGCGACATATGCCGTCTGCCCGAAATAGTCAGGCTGGCAAAGAAGTACGGCGCACGCGTTATGGTGGACGACGCACACGGACTCGGCGTGCTCGGAGAGGGCGGCAGAGGTACGGCAAGCTACTTCGGGCTTGAAGCGGAAACCGATATTTACATGGGTACCTTCTCGAAGTCGCTCGCAAGCCTCGGCGGTTATATGGCCGCCGACGAGGAAGTGGTGGATTACGTGCGGCACGCATCCCGCCCGTTTATTTTCTCCGCGTCGATAACACCCGCTTCCTGCGCGACGGCGCTGGCGGCGCTGCGTGTGCTCGAAGACGATCCGGAGCTTCCGGTTCGTCTCGGCAGACTTGCCGATCACGCCCGCCGCGGACTTAAGGCAGCCGGGGTAAAGATTATCGAATCCCCCACGCCGATAGTTCCGATTTATACCGACGACGTTTACAATACGCTTGAAAAATCCCGCGAGATTTACGACCGCGGAGTATATCTTAACCCGGTGCTTCCTCCCGCCTGCCCGGAGGGCGGATGTCTGCTGCGCACCAGCTATATGGCGTCTCTGACCGAGCCGCTTATCGACGAGGCGGTAGGGATAATAGCTTCGGTCATAACAAATGGGTAAGGTCGCCGTTGTCACCGGCGCAAGCTCGGGTATCGGGCTGGAGTGCGCGAGAGAGCTCGCCGCGCGCGGCGTAAGCGTTTACGATTTTTCCCGCCGAGGTGCGGATCTGCCCGGAGTTAAGCACATAAGCTGCGACGTAACCGACGAAGACGCGGTAAATGCTGCGGTAAAAGCGGTGTTCGACCGCGAGGGCAGAATAGATATACTCGTAAGCAATGCCGGATACGGTATATCGGGTGCGGTCGAGTTTACCGATGTTGCCGACGCGGAAAAGCAACTGAACGTCAACCTTTTCGGATGCATACGTACCGTTCATGCGGTGCTTCCGTATATGCGTGCCGCCGGGTGCGGACGGATAGTCTGCACTTCTTCGGTCGCGGCGGTCGTGCCGATACCCTTCCAGACTTATTATTCGGTATCAAAGGCCGCCGTTAATTCCTTCGTTATGGCGCTTGCCAACGAGGTAAGACCTTACGGTATAACCGTCTGCGGGGTTATGCCGGGCGATATACGCACCGGATTTACGGATTCGCGCAATAAGAACACGGCGGGAGATTCCGAATACGGAGGCAGGATATCCAGATCGGTAAGTACAATGGAAAAGGACGAGCGCGGAGGAATGCCCGCTTCGAAGGCCGGGCGCTTTATCGCCTCCGTTGCAACGAAGAACGGACACAAGCCGCTTTACACAATAGGCTTCGGGTATAAATGCGCGGTGCTGCTTACCAAACTGCTTCCGGCGCGGGCGCTCAACCGTCTTATAGGAGCCATATATTCAAAATAATCGGGGAGTAATGATCAGACATGTTTGAAAGAGTACGCAAAATTATTGTCGAGGAGCTGGGCAGGGACGAATCGGATGTAAAGCCCGATGCGGATCTCCGCAACGATCTCGGCATATCCAGCCTTGAATTTCTTAATGCGGTAATAGCCTTCGAGGACGAATTCGGCATTTCATTTGACGAAAACGATCTTGACGGACTTGTGACCGTCGGCGATATAGTGGATTATGTCGAGAACAAGGCGGTCTGCAAGAATGCGTAAGAACATAAGACGGGAGTGCCCGCCTCCGGTTAACAGCATACGCGAGCTTATCGACGGCGCCGCCGGGCGCGGTGGCGAAAAAACGGCATACCGCTACAAGGCGGGCGGCGAGGTGAAGGACGTTTCCTTCGAGCAGTTCCGTGTATTTACCGATAATATCGGCGCGGCTCTGGCGGAGATGGGGCTTGACCGCGCTCATATCGCATGTATCGGACGGAACAGCTTCGAGTATATTGCCGCATATCTTACGGTGCTCGGCGGAAACGGAACCTTCGTTCCCATCGACAAGGAGCTTACGCCGGAGGAAAAGCTGCATCTGCTTTCCGACAGCGACAGCGAGGCGGTGTTCTGCGACGAGAAGAATATCGGCACGGTGCTGGAGAATTCAGACAAGCTGCCGGGGATAAAATATGTTTTCTCGCTCGAGCCCGAATGTGATTCGGCGGAAACGATTTACTCGCTCGCGGAGCGCGGAAAGGATCTTCCGCGTCGTGAGTTTGATTACCGACCGGACAAAACCAAGCTACTGATATACACCTCCGGCACTACCGGAATAGCCAAAGGCGTAATGCTGACCGAGCATAATCTCGTTTCTTCGGTATGCTGCGGGCTCGAGGTGTCGCAGATATATGACTGCGGACTTTCTGTGCTTCCGTATCATCATGCGTACGAGGCGGTTTGCGATATTCTCGTTTCCCTTCATTTCGGCTCTACGCTCTGCATAAGCGAATCGCTTAAAAACGTAGTGCAGGAAATGCAGTTTTACAAGCCGTCATATATTTATCTCGTTCCCGCCTTCGCCGATGTGTTCTATGCGGCCATACGCCGTCAGATACGCAAGAGCGGCAAGGAAAAGAAGTTCGGAACGGCTGTACTGCTTTCCGATTCAATGCGTAAGGTCGGGATCGATCTTCGTCCGAAGCTGTTTGCCGAAATTCAGAAGAACTTCGGCGGAAGACTTAAAAAGATCGTCTGCGGCGGCGCACCGATACGCCCCGAAGTCGGCAGGTTTTTCGATACGGTCGGACTTACGCTCGTCGGCGGCTACGGGATAACCGAGTGTTCGCCGCTGGTCTGTGTCAACGACGAGCTGACCCGCAACGATTTCGACACCTGCGGAACACGTCTCCGCTGTATCGAATGGAAGATCGATTCACCGGATTCCGACGGCGCGGGCGAGGTGCTCGTAAAGGGCGATGTGGTCATGAAGGGCTACTACAAGCAGCCGGAGAAGACCGCCGAGGTCTTCACCGAGGACGGATTCTTCCGCACCGGCGACTACGGTATTATCACCCCCGACGACCGCCTTATTATAACGGGCAGGAAAAAGAATATCGTGGTAATGTCCAACGGAAAGAACGTATACCCCGAGGAAATAGAAAAGTATATAGCGCGTATCGAATACGTTTCCGAGTGCGTGGTGCGCGGTATAAAGAATTCGCGCGGCGACGAAGTCGGGCTTGAGGCAGAGATATACTGCCCCGAGCGGACCGACGAGGAAAAGGTGCTTGCCGATGTGCAGGAGATGCTTTCCTGTCTGCCTGCATATAAAAACGTGTCGCGTGTTATCCTGCGCGATTCCCCGTTCGAAAAGACGACCTCTAACAAGATTAAACGACAGTAGCCTCCTGAATAATATACAAAGGGTCCCTTGCGGCGATATAACCGGCCGCAAGGGACTTTTTGTGAGTATATACAAAAATCGTTACGAAATCGGCATTATTTTGGGCAAAGTGTTGACGGCATGATAAAGGTATGATATATTACACGTAGATGCAGATATACCTTAATGAAACAGAAAAATCAAAGGGCGGTAAAAAAGGGAGGTAAATATGAGAAAAACGTTTATTGCACTTTTGCTTGCCGCGGCGGTATGTGCCGCATGTCTTGCTTCCTGCGCGGTTGGGAACGATATTCCGGGGGACGGATCCGACGGCAGCCTTTATTCCGATTATTCCGGAGACGTTACCGACAGCGGTCCCGGCGCTTTCGTCCCGCCGGACGCAGAAAAGATCTCCGGCACCGTGTTGGAAATAGCTTCCGAAGGTACGGACTCCGTATCCGGGGATGCCGGCATGTATATTGAGCCGGAGGAATATACCGATAACGCCGTAAACGAAAAAAGCGCAGTCTTCGAACTGTACGGCGTACCGACGAATATGACCTACCGGAGCACTGCGGATCTTCCGTACCGGGATTTCGTTTTTGATATCTACGAGTCGGATAACCCGGATAAAGACACAGGCAGTTTTGTGTGTGTACGGAGAGACACCGGTAAGGTGTTCAGGACGGTCGGATATCCGACTTCCGCAATCGATATTACCCGTACAAGCGAATCGGAGCTGCGTGCAAAGGCAATCGAATACATATCCGGGATTTCGGATATAGACCTTTCCGGCGCCGAATGCACGGTTTATACCGCCGGGTGGTCATATTCCGAAAACGGGATGAGCGGCTGGACCCGCGAGGGCTTTGCTGTCGCCGAAAACGAAAACGAGGTTATACGGCGATACAGAATTGTTTACGGCTTTTCGGTCGAACGGTTAAAAATCAGTGCGGGCGCGGAAGTGGTTTTTTCTTCCCGGGGCTCGGTTATCGTGCAGGTTATCGACCCGCCGGAGCTGACTGCGGAGCAGAAAGAACTGCTGTCGGGTATTACCGAAGACGCGCTTATCGCTACGGCGTTTGAATTCTGGGAACCCGGACTCGACGAAAACGAAATGATTACCGGTATAGAACTGAAGTCGGCAGTTTGCTTTGTTAAAAACGGAAAGGTCGGAATATCGGCATTTTACGAGGTTAATTTTGATACTCCCGGCGGTAACTACGCCGATATATTGGGTATATACATATATCCCGATTGATTTACGCAAACAAAAGCGGGCGGCATTTACGGTGCCGCCCGCAGTTATTCTGTTCGACAGCGGAAGAATCCCGCGGCTGACATGGTATTCTGCAGATAAAACCGCCCGCATGCGTGCGGGCGGAATTGTTTTGTATATATTCTAAGGCTGTTCTGCGGTATAAGAGTCCGTGAGCAGACGCACGCTGTCCTTGCCTGCTATAAGCATTCCGCCGCTTACCTTTGCGTATATCTCCGCTCCGTCGGCGGTTGTTATGCGGATTCTCCCTGCCTTAAGCGCGGTTACAAAGGGGACATGACCGGCAAGCACCGAAAGCTCGCCGCCTATACCGCGGGCGGATACCCCGGCGGCGTCGCCGTCGAAGGCTATGCCGGCGGGCGAAGCCACCGTCAGCCTGAAGACGTTCATTTCGCTTCCCTTTCCGCCTTGGCGACCGCCTCGTCGATGGTGCCGACGAACAGGAAGGCCGATTCGGGCAAATCGTCGTGCCTGCCCTCGATAATTTCCTTAAAGCCCCGTATTGTCTCCTTAAGCGGCACGTAGGTACCGGGTATTCCGGTGAACTGCTCGGCGACGGTAAACGACTGGGACAGGAACCGCTGCACCTTTCTGGCGCGGTATACGGTCTTTTTATCCTCGTCGCTCAGCTCGTCCATGCCCATTATCGCAATAATGTCCTGAAGCTCGTTGTAGCGCTGAAGTATTTTCTGCACTTCCTTTGCTACGGCGTAATGCTCTTCGCCCACGATATCCGGCGACAGTATGCGCGAAGTCGAATCCAGAGGGTCGACCGCCGGGTATATGCCCTGCGACGAGATTGCGCGGGAAAGCACGGTGGTCGCGTCGAGATGGGCGAAGGTGGTGGCGGGTGCGGGGTCGGTAAGGTCGTCCGCGGGGACATAAACCGCCTGCACCGAGGTTATCGACCCGCGTGAGGTAGAGGTTATGCGTTCCTGAAGCGCGCCCATTTCGGTTGCGAGGGTGGGCTGGTATCCGACTGCCGACGGCATTCTGCCGAGCAGCGCAGAAACCTCGCTCCCCGCTTGGGTGAAGCGGAAAATATTATCTATAAACAACAGCACGTCCTGGTTCTCGCGGTCGCGGAAGTATTCAGCCATGGTAAGGCCGGAAAGACCGACTCTCATTCTCGCTCCGGGCGGCTCGTTCATCTGCCCGTATACAAGCGCGGTTTTTTCGAGAACTCCGCTCTGCTTCATTTCGTTGTAAAGGTCGTTGCCCTCGCGGGTACGCTCGCCGACCCCGGTGAACACCGAAATTCCGCCGTGCTGTTTTGCGACGTTATTGATAAGCTCCATTATTATTACGGTTTTGCCGACTCCGGCGCCGCCGAAGAGCCCGATTTTTCCGCCCTTTGCGTAGGGGCATATAAGGTCTATTACCTTTATTCCGGTTTCGAGTATCTCGGTCGTCGAGCGCTGCTCCTCGTAGGAAGGGGGATTGCGGTGAATCTCCCACCGCTCCTCGGCTTTTATCTCGGGTCCGTCGTCGACGACGTCGCCCAGCACGTTGAATATCCGGCCGAGAGTCTCTTTTCCCACGGGAACCGTTATTGTTTTGCCGGTGTCAAGCGCCGCCGTTCCGCGGACAAGACCGTCGGTGGACGACATCGAAATGCAGCGTACCACGTTGTCGCCGATATGCTGAGCCGCCTCGACCGTAAGCTTTCTGCCGCCGACGCTTATCTCGATGGCAGACAGAAGCTGGGGCAGACAGCCGCTGTCGAAACGGATATCAACCACCGGACCTATGACCTGGGTTACCTTTCCGATATTATTCAAAGCAAGTGTTTCCTTTCGTCAGTTTTCGCCCGCGCCGCCGATAATCTCGGTGATCTCCTGGGTTATGGACGCCTGCCGCGCCCGGTTGTATTTCAGGGTGAGCGAATCTATCATATCGGTCGCGTTGCGGGTTGCCGCGTCCATTGCCATGCGCCGTGCGGCGTTTTCGCACACAAAGGATTCGCATATTCCGCCGTAAACGACGCCGCCGAGATATTCCGGCACTATCGATTCAAACACGGAAACGCTGTCAGGCTCGTACAGCACGAATCCCTTTTCCGGCGTTTCGCTTTCCTTTACGGTAAGCGGAAGCAGCCGGTCGGACGAGGGAATTTGGGAAAGCAGCGAGCGGAACCGGGTATGAATTATATATACCTCTCCGAACGCTCCGCTGCGGAATCCTTCCGCCAGCAGCCGTCCGATATCGCCGCAGTCGGCAAGCGTGACCTCGCCGATAAGCGAATATTTGTCTGTAAGCAGCGTGTCTCCGCGTGCCGCGAAATGCTCGCAGGCTTTTTTGCCTATGGGAAGTATAATCCTGTCGCCGTGCGGTACGCTTTCCGCCAGCCGGAAGATATTGGAGTTGTAGCCTCCGGCAAGACCGCGGTCTCCCGCAATTACCACGAAGCAGGTTGAATCCGAGCTTCCGGGGCGGAGAAAAACCGAATCGGTTTCGGAATTCCGTTTAATCAGCGCGGAAAACGCTTCTTCCAGCTCGTGCGAGAACGCTCTCGCGCCCTGCATGCGCTCGGTGGCCTTTCTCAGCTTGGACGCCGCCACAAGCTCCATCGCCTTTGTGATGTGCATGGTCGCGCCGACCGTTTTTATTCGGTTTTTCAGCGCTTTTTCGTTAATACCCACGCCGTTTTCACCACACTTTTACGCGATAAAATTCTGTGTATATCTGTCCAGAGCCTCTTCCAGCAGCGCCACGTCCTCATCGGACAGATTTCCGGTGCCGCGTATATTGCGGAGCAGCTCCGGACAGGAGGCATCGAGGAAGGGGTACAGCCCGCTTTCGTAACGGCGTACGTCCTCTACCGCGACATCGCGGAGATATCCGTGTGTCGCCGCATAGATTATCGCTACCTGGTATTCGACCGCCACCGGCGAATGCTTATCCTGCTTAAGCACCTCGACTATTCGTTCGCCTGCCGCGAGCCTGTCGCGGGTGTCCTGGTCGAGATCGGACCCGAACTGTGCAAAGCTCTTCAGCTCGAGATACTGCGAGTATATAAGTTTTAAGGTCCCGGCGACCTTTTTCATCGCCTTTATCTGGGCGTCGCCGCCGACACGGCTTACGGATATTCCCGGGTTTACCGCGGGAAGTATTCCGGAATGGAACAGCTCCGTTTCGAGGAATATCTGGCCGTCGGTAATGGATATAACGTTGGTCGGTATATATGCGGAAACGTCGCCCGCCTGGGTTTCGATTATCGGGAGAGCGGTAATGCTTCCGCCGCCGTATTCGGGCGATACTCTGGCAGCCCGCTCGAGCAGACGGGAATGAAGATAAAACACGTCTCCGGGGAACGCTTCGCGTCCCGGCGGGCGTCGGATAAGCAGCGAAAGCGCGCGGTATGCAACGGCGTGCTTGGAAAGGTCGTCGTACACTATAAGCACGTCCTTGCCCTGCTCCATGAAGTATTCCGCCATTGCGCAGCCGGAATACGGAGATATATACAGCAGCGGCGCCGGCTCCGAAGCGGTTGCCGATACGACGATGGTGTAATCCATCGCGCCGGATACCGTCAGAGTTTCGACGAGCTGGGCGACGGTCGAGCTCTTCTGACCGATCGCAACGTATATGCATATAACGCCGGTATCCTTCTGGTTCAGTATGGCATCAACGGCTATCGCCGTTTTTCCCGTTTGGCGGTCTCCGATAATCAGCTCTCGCTGACCGCGTCCGATCGGTATCATACTGTCGATCGCCTTTATTCCGGTCTGAAGCGGCACGGAAACCTTCTGACGTTTTATAATTCCCGGCGCTTCGGATTCGATGGGGCGCGACCCGGAATAGCTTATCGGGCCCTTGCCGTCGATCGGCTGTCCCAGCGCGTCAACGACACGTCCGAGCAGTCCCTCGCCGACCGGAACCGAAACGACTCTTCCCGTGCGCTTAACTGTTGATCCTTCCTTAACGTCGGACGCCGAGGACAGCATAATTATCGAAACAGTGCGTTCCTCGAGGTTGAAGGCGATGCCGAAGGAGCCGTCGTCGAATTCGAGCAGCTCGTTTGCCATACACTTTTCGAGCCCGCATGCGTGTGCAATGCCGTCGCCGACCGTAATCACGGTGCCGACCTCGGCCTGTTCGATTTCGTTGCGGTAATTCTTTATTTCCTGCTTAATTATTCCGCTTATTTCTCCGGGGTTCAGATTCACTTATCCACACCCTCCCGTGAAGTAATTGCATTTTTAATATTCTCTATCCGTCCGCGGACAGAACCGTCGTACAGTCTTTCGCCGCACTTTACGGTCATTCCGCCGATAAGAGACGGATCTGTGCGCTTTTCGAGCCGGATTCTCTTTCCGGTGCGCTTTTCGAGGCTCTTTACAAGCGCTTCCTCCTGCTCCGGCGTTATCGGCTCTGCCGACGCCGCATATGCGGTAACGATATCGTGCTCCCCGTCGTACAGTCTGCGGAATTCATCAAGGCTGCCCGCACAGCAATAAAACCTCCCGCGCGATACAAGCAGCGACAGGAAATTCATGGTATACGGTGTGACCGATTCCGCAAAAGCCTTTTCGATAAGAGCGATCTTACGCTCAGTCGGTATGCCCGGCGCGGACATCAGCTTAACATAGTCGGGATTCTCGCGCAGCATTGCCGATATCAGCCCGCAGTCGGCAAGTATTGAATCTTCCAGCCCTTCCTCCCGTGCGAGTGCGTACAGCGCTCCGCCGTACTCCTTATCGGCTCTCGTCGTCATTGCCGTCACCGAGCCCGTCTATGAAGTCGTCAACCAGACGCTTGTGATCTTCGGGATTGATTTCGCGGTCTATAACCTTACCGGCAAGCTCGACCGAAAGACTTCCGATTTCGCCTTTAAGCTCGCTTACCGCCTTGCGGCGCTCGTTCGCTATGTCCTCGTCCGCCTTGCGGCGCAGCCTGTCCGCCTCGGTCTTTGCGCCGGCGATAATCTCCTCGCCGCTCTTTCTGGCTTCTTCCGAAGCGGCGCGAACAATCTCCGCGCTCTTTTCATGAGCCGAAGCGAGCGCGGCGGAGTACTCCGCCTTGTCGTGCTCCGCGTCGGCACGCGCCTTCTCGGCGTCGGAGTAAATGTCCCGAACCTGCTGATTACGCTCGTTCAGTATTTTTACCACCGGCTTGTAAAGAAACCGCTTTACTATGAAGAACAGAATTATAAGATTCAGTACCGATGCGGCGATATGCCACGGATCAATAGAGATGAGCTGGAGATATTCACCGATGCTCATTCGTTATTTCCCCCTTTCGGGAATTGCGGCTTTGAGTTATCAAAGATTTCCGATAAATACGCCGGGCGCGACGAACATAAGCAGCAGCGCGATAATAAGCGCATAAATACCGGTCGTCTCTGCCATTGCACAGCCGAGTATCAGGGTCGAGGTAACCTGACCCTTGCATTCGGGCTGTCTTCCGATAGCCTCGAGCGCTTTGCCGACGGCGTAGCCCTCGCCGATACCGGGGCCGATACCCGCGATCATTGCAATGCCTGCGCCGAGTGCGGCGGCGGCCATGATAATTGCTCTTTCCATAATTATCCTCCGAAAGGTTATATAAATTTAATATCTTTTAAGTTTTAACGTCTCACTGCTCCGCGGTCGGGTCGGCAGTCGCTATATACAGCATGGTCAGCATTGCGAACAGGAACGCCTGAAGACAGCCGCTGAACAGATCGAAGTAGATTGAAAACACTGCGGGAAGCCCGACCTGAAGCAACGGTATGCTTCCGAGAGCACCCGGCAGCCAGCCGAGCAGCAGGTTGGAAAGCACCGCGAGCGCCGCATAAAGCATTGTCGATATTACGACTCCGGAGGTGGTATTGCCGAAATGACGGAACGCCATCGATACCGGCGTCGATACTTCACTTATTATGTTGAACGGAGTAAGCACGGCGTATGGCCGGGTAAATCCGCGCAGATACCTGAAGAATCCGGTCTTCATCTTCTGGGCGGTTATAAGCACAAATACCGCCAGCGACCAGCCGATAAGCGTGTTGAGATCCGCAGTCGGCGGGTAAAGACCTATCAGCGATATAAAGCTCGAGAAGACGGAAGCCGCCAGAATCGTTATGATGAAGGGGGTGAAGTTCATAAACTTACCGCCCATGTTGGCCTCTACGAGCGATTGCACCTTTGTTACGATATATTCGGCTATAATCTGACGCTTCGATATGTCGCGCACCCGCATATCGTGGGTAAGGAATTTACACAGTGCGAACACGAGAATCAGCACGAGTACGCTGTTGACCTGCGTTTCGGTAACGGTTATTCCGCCGAATATAGGTATTATGAACAGAATTCTGGCGCCGTTTATACTTATATCCAATGTTTAATCTGCCTTTTCCTGATTATTTTCGACATCCGTATCCGCATCGGACCGGTCGCGGCGGAATATCCGGTCTAAAACCGCCTTTGCGGTTATGGTCACACGCGGGAAAATATAACATATAAGCAGGGGAATAATATCGATAACGCCGCTCAAAAAGTAAGCGGCGACAGCCGCCGCCGTCATTATGAGCGTACGGGTCATGCGAGAGGAACGCATTTTAATTTTTGCGCTGTCCGCGTCGCCGCATTCGACCGACTGCTGTACGGATACCGCCATAAGAAAGAAGTTGAGCACCGCGACCGCACTGCCGAGCAGCGTGCCGAACAGCACCCGGGTATTCCATTTTCCGATAAGCAGATAGACAACGGTCATTATCACCGCGCATACCGCCGTACCGACGGCCGTCAGCGCGGTGGTCTGCTTTACCGCCGGAGAAAGTTTCATGCAATAAACCCCCGATATAACAGGCATGTTGACGGTAAGCATTATAGCATTCCGCACAAGCTTTGTCAACCTTGACAAAGCGGAGCGGGGTGAGATATAATCACGTGAAAGAACGATTTTTTGATTGCGAGGTGTGTGTATGGCAGAGCTGCTTTCTCCCGCCGGGAGCATGGCCGCGCTCGATGCGGCGATAGCCGGAGGCGCAGACGCGGTATATCTCGGGCTCCGCAGGGGAGGCGCACGCGCCTTCGCCGAAAACTTCGATACCGAAGGGCTTGAAGCGGCATCCGGGAAGCTTCATCTGCGCGGCAAAAAGCTGTATCTTACGCTCAACATACTTGCAACCGACCGTACCGTGCGCGAGCTGGCAGAACTGGCCGCCTCCGTCTGGGACGCCGGATACTGCGACGCGTTTATAGTGCAGGATCTCGGGCTGGCAAGACTTATAAAGGAGCTGCGGCCGGATTCGGTGCTGCACGCATCGACGCAGGCGTGCATTCATTCCGCCGCGGGAGCCGTTGCCGCCCGCTCGCTCGGGTTCGACCGGGTGGTAATGGCGCGAGAATGCGGCAGGGACGAGATAAAGAAATGCGCGGAAACCGGAATCGAAACGGAAGTGTTCATTCACGGAGCGGTATGCGTTTCGCAGAGCGGAGGCTGCCTTATGTCATCGTTTATCGGGAAGCGCAGCGGCAACCGCGGCGAATGCGCACAGCCCTGCCGGCTTGCATACGGGAACGGCTACCCGCTTTCGCTTAAGGACATGTGCCTCGCTCCGCATATACCCGAGCTTATGGATATGGGTGTGTGTTCGTTCAAAATCGAAGGAAGAATGAAGTCTCCGGAATACGTTTACGGAGTTACCGACATATACCGCCGCCTTATTGACGGTCACCGCGCCGCCTCTGCGGACGAAATGAGCCGGCTTGCCGCGCTGTTTTCACGCGGGGGGTTCAGCGACGGGTATTATACCGGGAACACGGGCGCCGGTATGTTCGGTATACGCTCCGAACACGACAAGGAGCTTTCACGCTCATCTCCGCCTCCCGCTCCGCTGCCGGATATCCCGGTGAATATGCACGGAAGTTTTTCGCTTTCCGGATCGTCGCTGACCGCCTCGGCGGGCGGGGTTACGGTAACGGTTGCCGGCGCATCTCCGCTCCCCGCAACCGGAAAGGGAACCGACAGCGAGGAGCTCGTTTCCCGTCTGTCCCGCACCGGGGAAAGCGGATTTACGGCAGAAGAAGTTACGGTAACGTCGGAAAACGGTATATTCGTGCGGGCTTCGGAGGTAAATTCGCTCCGGCGTGCCGCGCTCTCTTCGCTTTCCGCCGCGCTTCTGGAAAAGAACCGTCCCGCCGGGAGCTGTTTGATACCGGATTACGGAAAGGGAGCGGAGGTATGGAAAGGGAAAACCGTGCTTCGGTTCGCGCACGCGCCCCGCACCGACTCAGGGTTTGAATACGCTGACCGTATCGATCTCCCGCTCTGGGAAATCGATAGCCTGCCGTACGCCGCGGAGCATGCTTCCCGTATCTCCGCAGTGCTTCCGCGCACCGTGTTCGGTTCCGAGGAGGAACGAGTTTCGGAAATGCTGGAAAGGGTGCGGGAGATCGGAGTAAACCACGCGACCGTGCCGGGAATCGGTATGCTGCGGCTCTGCCGGGGTATGATACTCCACGGCGACTACACGCTTAACATAACCAATTCGCTTTCTGCGGCCACAGCCGATGCAAACGGGTTTTCGAGCATATGCGTGTCGCCCGAAAGCTTTCCCGGCGCAGTAAAAACCCGCCTTACACGGGAATATATCGTATACGGCGCACAGCCGCTTATGCATACCGAAAACTGTATTGTACGCAACATAAACCGGGGCTGCGGGAAAGGCTGTTCGGCTTTGCTTACGGACCGCACAGGAGCCTCCTTCCCGGTTATGCGTGAATACGGACACCGAAGCATTATATACAACAGCGTTCCGACCGTGCTTACCGATCTTGATACCGGAGCGGACGCGGAAATACTGTTTTTCACCACCGAAAAGGATCCGCTCCCGGTGATAAAGGCTTATCTGACGCACCGCGCGCCGGAGGGAGCTTTTACGAGGGGATGGTTTGTTAAGGATAAAGGGCGGAAAAGGAGTCGGTAAAAGCTTTGAATAAGGCCGCTCCTGCTGAAGCCGCGAAAGACAAAGTTATAAAAACTCCGCCGCGGAGAGCCGTTAAAGGCTTTACGCGGCGGGCGTCGTTTTGCGGGTTTATTCGGTGAGCGACGAATAATACTCGATATATTCCGTCATAATGCGGCGCTTGTAATCGCCGTACGGATCGTTTATCCCGGTCATGGGGCAGGGAGAGAAGTAGTGCGGAATATCAAAGACGATTATCCCGCCGGATATCGGCGCCTGGAGCGCAAGCGATTTTTTTATCTCCGGGAAGCGCTTTGAGGTTGAGGTGATTTCGAACACCTCGGCGTCGTGCCAGAACTCGGCTCCCGCTTTTCTTATCGCCTTTGCCCAGAGCTCGCAGCGTTCGAGCCATGCGGAGTAAGCCTCGTCGCTTACCGTAAGCGAAAGCTCTCTGCCGAGGCAGTCCTGCACGGCGACGATGTCGACCACCGGCTTACCGCCTTCCTCGGACGGCTTAAGCATTTCGTACAGATTGTCCGCACCGGCAGCGGGATCGCCGGAACGCCAGATTGCGGGGGCGATCATTATCGAAGCGTCGCCGTCGATCGAGCGGATGTATTCGGACTGCCCCTCGTATACCGATCGGCATGCCTCGACTCCGCCGTTCAGGTTGAGCCAGTGATCACAGGTCTCGTCGGACAGGTAATAGCCGCCGAACGCCGGGTGCGAGGAATAAAGCTCGTAAATGTCGTTTATCGACGCTTTTGAATCCTCGACTATCGCTTTGTACTGAGCGGTGTTTGCCGCAGGATCGGTGAAATCGGCGTCGTGTATTGTGCCGATATATACCTTCATTCCGAGCTTCGCCGCGGCGTCGAGCACCGCCCGGCAAACGTCCTCACAGCCGTAGGTCGCCGTGTAGGTGTATCCTGCGTCGGCAAGATGCCTGCCGTTTATAAGGGTCGTTTTGGCAATAAAGTGGGTGGAATACTGTATTACAACCACGCTCATTCCGAGATCGTGCATTCCCTTGAGCTGCAGGAACCAGCTGTATTCGCTGTTCTGCGCGGCGACGTTACCGCCTCCGTTGGTGGGTAGCTGGAAGAATCCGCCGCTCACTGCGGGAAGCTGTGCGGCGCCGGAGAACGCCTCCGCCTCAAGCACGTTTCCGCTGCAGTTGAAGGATATCTCTATTTCGTCGGCGGTTACGGCTTCGCCGAACAGCAGGTAGGCGGTGTATATTCCCGCCGCCTCGGTGTAAAGGGCTTTGCCCTCCGCGGCTGAGGATATTCCCGTTATTTCGCCGTCGCATACTACACAGACTCCGGTTATACCGGTAGTCTTTCCGAGGTTGATTTTAACGGTCGAACTGCCTCCGGCGGGAACTCCGGCAGTGAAGATCAGATCCGTAAGCGCGGAGGCGGGGGTGCCGTTGATCAGCGCTTCGCAGCCGGCGGCGGTGTCGGTAAGGCTTTCGACGGCGGCGGGGCGGCTGTATCCGGGCTCGGCCACCGCGGTTTTGCAGCCGTAAATCTCGATTTCATCGGTGCAGAAAAGTCCGTCTGCATAAGTGAAGATTCTTATGTATCTTGCCTCGACCGTATATGCGCGTGTTACGAAATAACGGTTTGAGCAATCCTCGGACGCCCCGGAGCGCGAAACCAGAAAGCTCTGCCCGAAATCCGTCCAGGCTTCTCCGTCAGCCGAATATCTTACGTCAATGCGGTCGGGAACGAGCGATTTTCCGCCCCGTGCGAGATATGCGCCGAAGGACACTTCGGACACGTTCTTTATACTTCCGAGATCGACGGTTATAACATTGCCGTATTTTCCGGTCAGCCCGTCCTCCTCGTGAGAGGTGCGGCCGGAAAGCGCATCGGTGTTTTCATCGTCGTTCTTCTCAAAGTATATACCGTCGGTAAGCTCGGTGCCGGCATCCGAGTAAGCGGTCATTCGGGTGCCCTCCCACTCATACGAACAGCCGGACGACAGCAGCACCTTCTCGGCGGTACGGATTCCGGTAACCGCGATTTCGCTTAAAGTGATTTCGCCGGATTCGAAGGTAAGCATTACCGCCTTGACATCCGAATTGACCGGTATGGTCTTTTCGCCGAATTCACCGAGATATTTTGTGAAATTGTATCCGTCGTCGGACAGATAAACCTTTACGGCTCCGGAATATTCGCCGGTTACGGTTATCTTCTCCGCGGCGGTGATAAAGCCGAGATCGACGGTGACGGCAATTCTTCCTGCGGGAAGCGCCTCGGTATGCGAATTTCCGTACCAATCGCCGAAGGTCAGCTCGGATGCGTAATCCGGGTCGGGGCGGATAACGGCGGAGGTTTTTTCGTTTCCGTCGGTAATCGCGGACAGACTGCCCTCGTATACGCATCCGCTTCCGGTGAAGCAGGGAGCCCCGAGGGCGGCGTTAACGGTTTTTCCGGTATTGCTGCAGCCGGTCATAAGAATTCCTCCGATAATTGCGGTTAAAAGTATTGCGGATAAAAGTTTTTTCATTTTGTGTTCTCCGGTTTCAGTGTTATTACGGTAATCTCTCCGGGGTTGCCGAGCCGCGGTATCCACCCGCTCCCCGCAAGACCCGATGTTATAACCATGTGTGAGCGCCCGAGCGCAAACATTCCCTTATCGTGCACGGGAAACAGCCCTTCGGAGTGCGATACCAGCCCGCCGACGATCGGCAGACGCCACAGTCCTCCGTGAACGTGACCCGATAATATCAGTCCTATCTCCCAGTCCGCCTCTTCGGAGCCGATAACGAAGGAATCCGGGCAGTGCGACAGAAGCAAAGTCGGGTACTCGCATGCGGTGAATTCGGTAAGAAAGCAGTATCGTCTCGCCTCGTCCGATCCCTCAGGCTCGTTTTCCGTAACGAATCCGCTTCCGTACATTCCGCCGATACGCACCGTCTGACCGTTGATATTCACGTCCGTGTATGAGCATTCGAGCAATTTGGCACCTGCGGCGGATATTTTGTCCGAAAAGTCGTCCCCGCCGTTTGCGATACGGCGCATCTCATGGTTGCCGTAGCTGTAATATACCGGCGCGATCCCGCACAGAGCGCTTACCAGACTGCAGAATTCATCTATATCCCGTTCGCTGTCGCCGACGTCTATAAAGTCTCCGGTAAGACAGACGGCGTCAGGACCGGCGGCTTTTACCGCCGATATAAGCTTTGAATTCCCGCGCCCGACTTCTCTGCCGTGAAGATCGCTGATAAGAACGATGACTGCTTCGTCGGTAATGCCCTTAAGCGTAAGCTCGTTTCGTGAAGTCTCGACCGAAGCGTACGAAACGGCGACCGAGAAAACCGCATATACGAGCAGTATTAATACGACTGTTAAAAACGCGGTCATTTCTGCTCCTTTTTTCATTTTGCCGCCGATTCTTCGCGCTCGTCCGGCGTGTAGGTATCGACCAGATCGGCGAGCGCATGCTTTACCTCCGACACGGGTGCGGTATCTGACAGCGAATGCAGCTTGTCAAGCCCGTCGAGCAGCTTTTCGGAGCTGAACTGCAGCGGCTCCCGTATAAATATCAGCTCGTTTTCGGTCTTTTTGTTGCCCTCGCCCGATATCAGCACCTCTTCGTACAGCTTCTCTCCCGGGCGGAGACCTGTATAGACGATTTTTATATCCACGTCCGGCTCATATCCCGAAAGCCGTATCATATTGCGCGCAAGAGTATCGATTTTAACCGGCTCGCCCATGTCAAGCACGAATATTTCGCCGCCCTGCGCAAAGGCGCCCGCCTGGAGTATAAGTGAAACCGCCTCGGGAATGGTCATAAAGAAACGGGTTATATCCTTGTGCGTGACCGTGACCGGACCGCCGTAGGCTATCTGCCGGCGGAACAGCGGGATAACGCTTCCGTTGCTGCCGAGCACGTTTCCGAACCGCACCGCCACATAATCGGTTTTGCTGATTCCGTCCATGTATTGGACAATCATTTCGCATATCCGCTTGGTGGCGCCCATTACGTTGGTCGGATTGACCGCCTTGTCCGTCGATATAAGACACATTCTGCGGGTGCCGTATTTATCGGCGGCGCGGGCGACCGTAAGCGTTCCGAAGACGTTGTTTTTGACCGCCTCGAGCGGACTGCTTTCCATAAGCGGAACGTGCTTGTGCGCGGCGGCGTGGAAGACGAGATCCGGACGGTAGAGCGAAAACACCTCGTTAACCCTGTTGACGTCTCTTACCGATCCGATAAGCACCGTAAGATCCAGATTAGGATAAGCGTGGAGCAGCTCCTGCTGTATCGCATAGGCGTTGTTTTCGTAAATATCGAAAACGATCAGCTTTTTCGGCGAGCAAGCGGCTATCTGCCGGCAGAGCTCGCTGCCGATGGAGCCGCCGCCTCCGGTGACCAGCGCAGTCATGCCGCATATTGTGCTGCTTACACCGGCAGGGTCGATTTTAACGCTGTCCCGCCCGAGCAGGTCTTCAATACGTACCTCACGCTGCTTCTCAATGCGGACTTCTCCGCTGGCAAGCTGGTACAGTCCCGGGAGGATTTTAAGCTGACATCCCGTCTCGGAGCAGATGCCGAGTATCTCCCTGCGGCGGGACGCGCTCGCCGTGGGTATTGCAAACAGAATCTCGTCGACACCGTATTTTTTTACGTTCTCTTTTATCGTATCGCTGCCGCCGACCACCTTAACGCCGTAGATTTTTGCGCCCAGCTTGGAGGGGTCGTCGTCGATAATGCACACCACGCGGTTGTCGCTCAGCGAGCTGCTCGTAAGGTCGCGTATGACTATCGCGCCCGCTCTGCCCGCACCGATTACCATGGTGCGCACGACGTTCTGACCCAGCATATGCTTTTTGCGCCGTATAAGCCGGTAGGAAAGTCTCGCCCCGCCGATACCGGCAATAAGCACCAGTATGTAGATCGCCGGGAAGCTTTTCGGCATCTCCGCGACGGTGAACACCTTCGTGATAAGGTCCCATGCGGAGGTTACGGGGCTTTCGAACAGCTTGCTGCCGCGGATCATTCCGAAGCAGAACATACCGACAAGGTTCGAGGCGGAAATACAGAGCGCCGCAAAGATTGAGTTAATAAGCTCGTCCACCCCGGCGAACTCCCACATGCTGTCGTAAAGCCCGAACAGCAGTATTATAATCAGAGCCGTTACGGTGTTCAGCGGTGCGTATGACAGCATACTGTCAAGGAATCCGCATTCGACAAGCTCGGATAAATTGAATTCCATTCGCAGCATAAGCGAAAGGAACGCTGCCAGGTTTACAATCGCGGCATCCGCGATCATAAGAAGTATTATTCGCGTTGTGCGCGCGTTGATGGGACGCCGCGTGGACGTTCCGGCTTTTTTTGCATTCATTTCAGGTCCCGATTCGTTACTGGTTTTTGTTATTTGCCGCGTCGGCGTCCGGTCTGCCGACCGTGGGTTGCTCATCCGTGTCGGCAGAGGAGTCGGCTTCGTTGTATTTGCCGTAATGGCTTCCGTAGCTCCCGTATGCATACCGCGAATACGAATATCTTCCGTAGTAGCCGCCGTATCCGCTTCCGCCGCTTTGCATTGCGTTAAACACACAGCCGAGTATCGGAACGCCGCTTTCGGACAGGGTGGAAACACCGTCGAGTATTCTGTCCTTGCTCGCGTAGTCCTGACGCACTACGAACACCGCCTCGTCAGCCTGCTTTGCGAGCACCGCCGCGTCGGTTATCACCGCGCAGGGGGTGGTATCGAGTATTATGAAATCGACGTAGTTCCGCATGGAGTCTATCAGCTTCTTCATGGCGGAAGTGTCGAGCGATTCCGCAGCCGACGCGAGATTTCCCCTGCCGGGGATAAGCATAAGCCCCGACATTGCCGTAAGCTTGAAGCCGAGCTTGCTGAGCGGAGCCTTTCCCGCGAGATAATCGCCGAGCCCCGCCGGCGGTTCGCCGATGCCGAGTATCTTCGCGCAGGAGGGGTTCCTGAGGTCGCAGTCTATAAGCAGGGTCTGATACCCCTTCTCGGCAAGCGACAGCGCCAGATTGACCGCGACGGTCGATTTCCCCTCGTTTTCGCAGGCGCTGGTTACGAGCACGGTTTTTCCCTTGCCCTCCCGCTCGAGCTTTGTGCGGATAAGCCGTATACCTTCCGAAAAGCTGTGCGGCAGCTTCTTGTTGGTTATAAGTATCGGTTCGCTCCTGCCGTTTTTGCCGCGCTTTTTAAGCTTGACAAACGGCACCGTACCGATGCACTTTACGTTAAGCATCCGTTTTATATCTTCCGTCCGGCGTACCGTGGATCTGGTCAGTACGTACAGCGTTACCGCCAGAGCGTACAGCACGAGGCTGATAAGCAGCGCATTGCGGACGGCGCTGCGGTAGGAACGTGAATTGGCGGGCGAGGACGGTATCTCCGGCTCGTTTATTAGAGTGAACACGGTGTCGCCGACGACAAACCGCGCCAGATCGGGATAATTGTCTATTGCCGACATCAGCACCCTGTAGGCGTTCTCCGGGTCGGACGAGGATACGGTCATGGTGAAGATGTTCGTATTTTCCAGGGAATGCACGCTTATACTGCCCGGAACCGAATCGGTGCCGAGATCGGCGGCTATCATATCGCCGAGCGTACCGCTTTGCAGTATATAAGGAAATGTCTTTGCGAGCTGTGCGGCGGTGGTCGAATAATAAAAGCTGTTCGAGGATCCGTAGCTTCCCGAAAGCGTTATGGTAAAGGTCGCGGTCGAAGTGTAATACGGGACGTAGCTGAAGTAGGTATATGCGCACAGTACCGCGGAAATCAGCACGAGCAGCGCAAGAAACAGCGGCAGCAGCTTTCTAACGCCCTTGAATACATCCTGAAAATCGAATAAAGATAACCGGTCGGAGGAGTTGTTATGTTCGTTCATTGTCAGCTCACCCCCTCAGTCCCGCACGGCAGTCCGGTCACCGTAGCCGTATTTGCCGTAACCGGCTTTTCCGTAACCGTAGCCGTATCCGTAACCGTAGCCGGCGGATATCGCAGACGACCTTACGTCGTTGAACACGCAGCCGAGCAGTCCGCCGGCGTCACGGAGATTGTCTATTGCGTCGTTGATGTCGCGTATATAGGTCACACCCTGACGTACGGTCAGAATCGAGGTGTCGGCGTAGGACGCTATCGCCTCGGCGTCGGACGCCACCGCCATGGGCGGGGTGTCGATAATCACGAAATCGTTTTCGGATTTCAGCTTGTTTATCAGCTCACGCATAGCATCGGACGACACGAGGTCATAGGCACGCGGAGGAGTTTTTTCGCAGCAGAGTATCTTAAGGCCGGTCTTCGGCTCGGTAACGGTCGCCTGCTCCGCGCTTATCTGCCCCGTCAGTACGGCGGCGAGGTCTAAGGCTCCGGTGCCTGTCGAAAACAGCTTGTGTATGGCGGGGCGCCGCATATCGGCGTCCAAAAGCACGACGTTCCTGTGCTTCTGTGCCAGCGCCAGAGCGATGTTGGCGGCTACCGTTGATTTCCCCTCGTTCTCAAGCACGCTGCCTATCGCGATAACCTTTTTGCCCTCTTTTGCAAGACGGTATTCGATCTTGGTGCGAAGCTTTTTGAAGGATTCGGTAAACAGGAACCCGGTGGTGGGATCGGTAATCAGCAAGCCCTTCTTTGGGTGCTTTATCCGTGAGATGAGGGTTTTGTATTTCTGCTCGTGATGTACCGTTACCAGAAGCTGACCGTCTATTTTTCCGGTGAAGTCTTTTTCGGTTTTGCAGGTGTCGCGAAGGTACGATACCGCGCCGAGCGCCGCAGCGGCGGCTATCGCTGCTGCGATCATTACTTTTGTAACGGTGCCGCGGCGGTTCAGCTTGTTCGAAGGCGAGGAAGGCACCGACGGGCTTTTCAGCACCTGAAGTATTGCGTTTGACATTATCGCGTCGGTAACCTCGGAATGGTTCTCCATAAGCGACCGGCAGACGAGATACGCCGTGTCCGGACGCGAGGCGGTAACGGTAAGGGTAAGGATATTCGTCTCGGATACGACCTCGGCGGAAATCTTGCCGTCAAACGAGCTTATTCCCAGATCATCGCAGACTATTCTCCGCATAATGTTGCTGCTGAGCACGTTCGAAAAGGCGTCGGCAAGCGTTTGTGCGGCGGAAAGGTTGGTATATACCGTTGCGGTGTTTCCGGTGGCGGATACGACATAGGTCGCGGTAGAGGTGTAGACCGGCGAATAGAGCTCGGTAACGGCAATAAAAGAGCCCATGCCGGCGATGACGACGGCGAGCAGTATTATCCACCAGCCGGATATGATATCACGTATTATTGTCCGTATATCTACGGAGGAGCTTTCGCTTTGAGCAGTGATCTCAGCCATAATCATTCACCCGTTACCACAACCACGAGCGTTGCGGTGCCTGTATAACCCTTTTCGCCGGTGTATTCGTATTCGACGCTGTACACTCCCGGGCGGGAGGTATTCACGTTTCCGCTGAAGGACACGCCCGAAATATGGGCGGAATCGGTGTATTTTACATCTCCGTCGGTAACCGATACGATAAGCTCCGAGGGAGAGAAGGCTCCGCCCTCGTCAACGTAAATGAGATAATCGCCGAGCTCTATCGTCGGCGCGTAACGTTTCTGCGCGGAATCGATCTGTGCGACCGTGACGTCGAGCGTAAGCTCGGAGGTATCGCCCTTCGAGTTGGTAACCCTTACGGTCACCGGGTGCACCCCTATCTCGGAAAGCGAGCCCGACGATCCCGTCACCGTAATGCGTACGCCGCCGGAAATGTCGCCGTCGATACAGTCGTAAGCCCGTATATAATCGGAAAGATTCATTGTCGATCCGTAGCTGAAGGTCAGAGGCGCTTTAAGTGCAAAGACCGGCGGGGTGTAATCGCTGAATAATACCGTCCGCTGCGCCTTGCTTACGTTACCGTCCGAATCGACCGCAGTGAAGGTTGCGGTACATACCCCTTCTTCGGAAAACGCCGAAAGCCCTTCGTATATCAGTCTGCCGGTAATGTCGCCGTCCTCGGCGTCGTAAGCGGTAATTCCGTTAATAATCGCGCTTTCGCCGTCGGAAATGCTTATCGTAATCGTGTCGGAATCCATTGAAATAACCGGACGTTCGCCCGAATCCGAGGTGAGCGTATAGTATACGTATCCGCCGAATGCAAGCAGCACCGCGGCGGCAACGCATGATAAGCGTACCAGCCTTTTTCTTTTCACTTTGCCGTAATACCCCCGTTGATTCAGAATATTTCGGTCCCGCTGTAAAAGGGACGCGCGTTCGGAAGAGTTATTATTTCGCCGCGTATAAGCTTTATTGCGTTGGTACAGGTAAGCTCTTCGGCTGCGGCGGAGCCTAACAGGCTTTTAAGCTCGGCATATGCGTCGGACATGGTGGTGGTCCGTGCGACCGGGGAATGCGCGTCGGTCGCAGTAAATGATACCAGACCGTGGCGAAGCAGCCGCAGAGCGGTACTGCGGGCATCGGGGCCGAAGCGTCCGATAAGGCTCCCGCGGTTTATCTGAAGCAGACAGCCGCCCCTTACCCAGTTGTAGGCTATGCCGGGGTTCTCGCGGACGTAATTGTACCGCTCGGGGTGAGCTATCACCGGAATATAGCCGGCGGCAATGGTCTCGCGCAGGACGTCGGTCACCCAGATCGGCTCCTCGTCAAACGAAAACTCCGTAAGCGCGTATCTTGTCCCCGCAAGCGGAAGCAGATCGCCCGATCTAAGCAGCCGCGGCGTATCGCGGTCGGCGAATATCTCCATCCCGGTAAGCAGCTTTACGTTTATACCGGCTTCGTTAATGCATTCCTGTGTGTATTCGGCGGCGGCGCATACCTCTTCGGCGAATCCGCTGCCCTCGTAATTGTGATCGTAGCTGTGCGGAGTGGCAATGATTATCGCAACTCCGTTGGACTCGGCTATCCGCGCCAGCTCAATCGAATCCTCTATCGTTTCGGCGCCGTCGTCCAGCCCGGGGAGTATATGAGCGTGTATATCTATAAAACGCGGTTTCATTTTTTCCTCCGGATTGCGGCGCGAAGCCGGAAAATAAGCCTTCTCGCCGGTATTGCGGCAAGCCAGACCGTGCGGTAGAATATCCAGCGCGGACTGCTCGGGGTTACTATCCTACCTTTAATGCGCGCCCGCGTCACCGTCGCCAGCACCCGGTTCTCGGGCACGGGACCCTCGGTAACCGTCTGGGCGTCGCCTATCATATACAGTCCGTCTTTTTTCACCCTTCTTACGCGGTGGAGGACCCAGCTCCCGTCCTCCCTCGTGAACAGAAGGATGTCGCCGCGTCTCGGTCGGCGGGTCGGCGGCGAAAGCAGCACGGTGTCGCGGTGAGGAGCCAGAAACGGAAGCATGCTTCCGCCCGTTACCGTAAGCTGGAACGGCTCGCCGAGCTCAAACAGCGATCTGGCAAGAGGCTCGATCGTCTCGCGGTCGTATATTCTTCCGCTCATAACGGCTCTCCGACTCTATA
Organism: Clostridiales bacterium; assembly: GCA_004553575.1. GTDB lineage: Bacteria > Bacillota > Clostridia > Oscillospirales > CAG-382 > SFLA01. The sequence continues at coordinate 49,717 of SFLA01000001.1, read as the reverse complement.
TGTGCGGGTGCAGCTTTCTATGACCTGACCGCGGTGGGACGACAGTATGCAGGTGCGTCCTCCCTCTGCCGCAATCGAATCCATGATCTTCCGCTCGGTCGCGGAATCCAGTGCAGATGTCGCCTCGTCAAGCAGTATTACCGGGGCATCGCACAGAAGCGCGCGTGCAATGGCTATTCTCTGCGCCTGTCCCTCGGATATGCCTGCTCCCTTCTCGCCGATAACCGCGTTTATACCGCCCGGCATTTCGGAAACGAATCCGTAGGCGCACGCCTTTTTCAGTGCCGAGACTATCTCCTCGTCGGTAGCGTCTTCCTTAACCATGCGCAGATTCTCCGCGACGGTGCCGGCGAACACGGTGTTGCCCTGCGGTACGTACGCAAATGCCCGGCGCGTCGCGGCGGACACGGGTATCTCGGTGCCGTCGGGCGTCACGAGTACAATCCTGCCTTCGAAATCCGCCAGTCCGAGCATAAGCCGCATAAGAGTGGTTTTTCCGCTGCCGGATGACCCGGTGACCGCAATCGCCTCGCCGGGGTCGGCAGTAAGCGAAAAGCCGTCAAGCACCCTGCGCCGTCCGTCGTAGGAAAAGCAAACCCCCTCCGCCCGCACTCCGTAGGTGCTTTCGGTCATCTCGTGCGGGTCGGGCTCGGCGTCAAGATCGAATATTTCCATTATTCTGCCTGCTCCCGCCGTTGCGGATATCAGTGACGGCACTGCCGAAACGAGCGACGAAAACGATCCGCGGAGCGACGACGCCAGCCCCAGAAACAGTGTAAAAGTACCGTAGGTGTATATCTCGGGATCCGTCCACAGACGGTACACTCCCCAGGCAAAGCATGCGGCGTATACCAGTATGCCCATTACCGACATGGCGGCGGAGGCTGTTACGGTAAGACGGTTATACCCTTCATAGCAGGAAAAATAACGTGAGTGCAGCTTTTCCAGACCTCGGACGAACAGCCGGTATATCCCGAAGGACTTAACCGTGTCTATCCCCGCGAGCGCTTCCGAGCAGTATGCCGAAATCTCGCCGTCGGTTTTGCGGAGCAGGTCGTCCGACCGCCGCATCCTCCGCATCCACAGCCGCGAAAACAGCACCGATACGGGCGCGCAGAGCAGCGCGATAAGCGCCATTACCGGATCGTATATGAGCAGCAGAACGAACGCTCCCGTAAACTGTATTCCCGCGGCTCCGGCCGACGGGACGAAGGACAGTACCGTTCCGGACACCGAGGACGAATCCGACAGCACCCGCGCAAGAAGATCGCCGGATTTCTTTTCGTGCAGCGGCTCCCAGCGCGACACCATTATGCGGCGGAACACGTCGGAGCGGACCTTTTGCTTCAGCTTAACGCCGGCAACGCCGCTTACGCGTGACGAAACGGCTCTTACCGCGACCGAAGCGAGCATGCAGGCTCCCATTGCGGCGGCGAATACGGCGAGCGAGCCCGGATTCCGTCCGATAACGCTGTCGAGCAGATATTTGGACGCGAGCGACGAGCCGAGCCCGAACAGCACCGATACGGCGCCGAGCGCCAGAGTCAGTACAATAACTCCGCGATATCCCTTCGCATATCCGAGCATCCATCTGAGCTCGCGCCACATTTGTTTTATAAGCGGCAGTTTACTTCCGGTCGATAAATCCATATTTTCTCATCATTTTCACTCTCGCCCTGCCGAGTTTAAGGCTCTTTCCGGCGGAATTGTCGGTGCCGCGCCTGCGGTCGGCGTGTATTTCCACCGCATAGCACAGCATTCTGTATATCCAGCCCACTGGGAGCAGAAAAGGGCATTTGTCAACAAACGCGTACCGCTTGCGCATTGCCGAAAGAGGCGGGAACAGCGTACACAGCAGCGGACTTCCCGTTGAAAGCGACGCGGACACGGTCATTCCCGCGGAGTGCGCTCTCGACAGCGAGGATCTTCCGAAAACACCGGAATCGAGTATGTCCGAATAAAGCTCGGCGCATATGCGCTCGTCCGCAATCGATTCCGCTCCGCCGGTAAGCCCGGTCTTTTTCACACAGACGGTGATAACGGCGCGGCAGAACCGCTCTGCCGGGGTGCCTGCCACCGGAATAAGAAGCCCGTCCCAGTCAATAACGCCGTCAAAGGTCTTTGCAAAGAGCGAAATGTCGGTTATCTGCCTGAGACCGAACCCGGGTCCGAGAAAATGCTTGTAGGCATGCAGCAGGAGGTAAAGCAGATGAACGGTCTCCGGCAGGGTCGAAAGGGTAATCCCGCATGCGGAATACTGCTTTCGGCGATCGAGCATGGATACGAAATAACGGTTATACTCTGCGAGTATTCCCCCGGCGAAAAGTTCTCCCGCATGAAGCTCGATACGCAGTCCGCTTCGCCGGTCGAGCCAGGTGAGTACCGAACTGTCGGTACGGCCGACGGCAACCATGCCGCAGTCCTCGAATATCCTCCGGCATTCCTCCGCATGCTCGGCGGACACCAGAATGTCCTCGTCTCCGGAATACCTGGAATCGGGAATCGGGTACAGAGACCGGCAGATCAGGCCTTTCACGTGCACATACGGGATCCCGGACGCTTCGAGTCTCGGTATTATAAGCGAATATTCGGCGGTACGCCTGGTTTGCTCGCTTATCACGGCAAGCGAATCGGCGCGCCAGCGTGCACGGTGAGCCCCGTCGAGCTCCAGGAACCGGGGCTTGTCCGCCGCCTCGGCGAACACGACCGGAAGCAGCGAATGAGCCGCGGCCATGTCGTACAGCTCCTCCCAGCCGTAAGTATCGGAAGGCAAAGCGGCTTCGCCGCCGCTGACCACAGCTCTGAGTATGTCCGTAAGACCGAAGTCATTCACAGCGAAATTGCCCCCGTTCCGCATAAAATCTCATTGTCAAGTATAACAAATAAATGCCGTCGTGTCAATAATACGGCGGCATATAATCGGTTTTAAAAGGTCGTATACAGGCGCATTTGCGCGGTCGTTCAAAAAGGCTTCCCCCGCAGACAAGGTATGTCTGCAGGGGAAAATCGGGTATATCGGTTCGTATTATCAGAACTGGTTCTTTCTCCATTTTACCACGAACAGCGCGGCTCCGCCGATAATCGCCAGCGCGATTATTACGAGAGCAACAACCAGCCCGGCATTGCCGGAGGATACAGCGGTAAAGACTACAGTTACGGTGTGATCCGCGTCCATAACGACGCTGTATACGCCGTCAACGGCGCTGCCGGTCATATCCGTTCCGTCCACGGTGAAGGAGGACAGCTTATAGCCTTCGTTCGGGGTTATGGTAAATGTCTTTGTTTCGCCCGGGGCGACCTTTACGGTGCCGCTGGGATCGACGGTTCCGCCCTCGGTGTTGTAGGTAACGATAAGGGTGAATTTATCGCTCTCGGTCTCGACCAGTACGAGGTCGGTCTGGTTGGAGTAGGGCACGGATACCCATCCCTTGTCGTCGGCGTCAACCGCGTCGCCGAACACCGTCAGATTGCCGCCCGCATACGAGAGGGGGAGCAGCGAATATCCTGAAAAATCGGAGCCCAGGTATATGTCGAGCACGGTGCCCGCCGGAAGGGTGGGAGCCGAGCAGGAAATGACCGAAAACGCCGCGTCGGGATATTCTATCGCCACCGCGTCCTGAATGGAAAGGAAATTACTGCCGCCGTTGCGGGAAAAATCGAAGGATACGGTGTTTCCGCTGACCGAAAATCCGCTTCCCGCGGGAATGGTGAGAGTGAATTCTGTATCGGATATAACTATGTTCTTTTCGGGGAAGTTCTGCGCCGCATAGTCAAACACCGCTTTTTCTATATTCGGCTTAACGCTTACGTCTATGGTTATCTTGTCGGTCGTCCAATCGATATCGTCGACCGTTATCGGATTTGCGGTGTCGGAGGTGGCCTTCTTCCTGAACGAGGCGGATATCACTGCGTTGGCAGATACGTTTTTGAAGGTGTAGGTGCCTCCGGACAGAGTGACGTCCTCGCCGTTGACCTGAACGGAGTATATCTCGTAGCCCTCGGAAGCGGTTACGGTGAAGGTTAAGGAATCACCCTCGTCCACCGTGTTGGTACCGCTCGGCGATATCGAACCGCCGGTGCCTGCGTAAGCGGTTATGGTGTATACCGTGGGCTCGTCTCCGCCGACGCTTTTGAAGGTCGCGGACACGGTCGCGGCGGTTTCGGTGCATTCAAGCGTGTATTCGCCGTCGGAAACGGTTACGGTCTTTCCGCTCACCTTTACGGTATTAAGCTCGTAATTGACATTGGGCTTGAACACGAAGGTTATGCTTTCGCCCTGCGGCACGTATACATAGCGGCCGTCGATCTCGTAGGCGTTGTCCTTAACGGTTATCGAACCGCCGGTGCCCGCCGAAAGGGTGATCTTGCAGTAAACCTTCTCGACCTCGAAGCTGACCTCTATCGTGCAGTCGCCGTCGGGTGTGAAGGAATAGCCTGCCGGAACCTCGTGTCCGTTGACTGTCAGCGACGACAGCATATAGCCCTCCGCCGGGACGGGGGTTATCACGGTCTCGCCGCTCTGCGGAATAAGCACGGTGCCGGATTCGGTAACGGAGATTCCGTTTATCATAAGGTAACCGTTTTCCCCGACCGTTACTTCCGCGTTATAGGTCTCGATTTCGTTTACCACGGCCTTGAAGGTGATGTCGCCGTCAAGATCGGTCGAATAGGGGTTGGTGCAGTTAAGCTCGACCCCGCCTACAATCATTTTTGTCTTTACCAGCTCGTAACCGGGCTTTGCCGCGAAGGCGACGGTTATCGAGGTGCCGTCTGCGATATCCGTGCTTCCGGAAACCTCGGCGCCGTTTACGGTTATAACCGCGCCGTCCACCGGCGCTCCGGAGCCGTCAACCACGGTTACGGAGACGGTATGGGTCTCTATATGTATTTCGGAATAGGTAATGGCGACCGTAACATCCGAGCTGACCGTGAAGGATATAACTCCGTCGGTCGGGGTAACGGGGCTGCCTCCGACGGTGACCGAGGCGATCTCGTATCCGCTCTGCGGCTTAAGGGTTATGGTCGCGGTGTCTCCGCTGAAGAAATAGTACTGGTGCTGGCTGGGTCTTCCCCCGTCGTTGCCGGAAACCGAGTATCCGCCGCCCGCGGAGCATGCCACGGTTACGGTAAACGATTCGGCGGTGCCGGAAGTTTCGCTTACCTCCGTCGGGACGTCGTCGGATGTGCCGGGATCGGTCGGATCGGCGAGCACAGCCTGCGGTATTAAAGCAAGCAGCAGTATCGCCGCCGTAACAACGGCGAGCAGTCTGCGTTTTTTCATATATGTTCCCTCCGTAAAAAAGTGGTTGCAGGACCTGCGACGGCGCTTGACTTTGCTCCTGCGATTTGTTATACTTGGTGCCGAGGCAGTAAAGGCTATTATAAACTATGTATGTTAAAATTTCAAGACCGCAATGCAAAAAAACACCCCTTCGGGCGCGTATGAGCGTGAAATAACGGTTTTTTAAGGGTTTTGACTGTCATTTATCTCCAAAGGAGTAAAATATCATGAAAGTATCCGCATTGATCGGCGAGCGTTTCAAGCACGCGCCGTCCGACTGTATAGTCGAGAGCCAGGCGCTTATGGTGCGCGGCGGTTATATAAAGCAGGTCGGCAGCGGCATTTATTCGCTTTATACCCCCGCCCAGCGCATTATGAATAAGATAGAGAACATAATCCGTCAGGAGATGGACGCCGTTGACGGACAGGAGGTACTGTTTCCGGTGGTAATGCCCGCGTCGCTCTGGCGCGAATCCGGCAGGTACGACAGTATCGGTTCCGAGATGGCACGGTTCAAGGACAGGGGCGGAAACGACCTTGTGCTGGGCATGACTCACGAGGAGGCCGCGGTCCAGCTCGTGCGGGACGCCGCGCAGTCGTATGCCAAATATCCGTTCATGATCTACCAGATACAGACAAAGTTCCGCGACGAGCCTCGCGCCCGCGGCGGTCTTATCCGTGTGCGCGAATTCAGAATGAAGGACGCATACTCCTTCCATACCTCGCAGGAGGATCTCGAGGAGTATTACAGCCGCGTATATGCCGCTTACGAGCGTATATTCCGCCGCGTCGGGCTTAAAAATGTCGTCGTCGTCAAATCCGATTCCGGTATGATGGGAGGCAGTGTAAGCCACGAGTTCATGCTCCTTACCGATATAGGCGAGGATACTCTCGTTATCTGTTCCGACTGCGATTACCGCTCCAACATGGAGGCGGCTGACTGTGTAACCGTAAACGAGGACAGGCCGTCCGCTCCGCTTGCGGAGCTTGCCACACCCGGCTGTAAAACGATAGAGGAGCTTTCGCGTCTGACCGGCAGAAAGGCCAGGACCTTCTGCAAGGCGGTGGTTTACCGCTACAACGATGACGACGGACATATCGTGGTGTTTCTGCGCGGCGATCTCGAGGTGAACGAGACCAAGCTCCGCAACCTGCTCGGCAGGGATGTTCATCCCGCAGCGGATATCGACGAGGAGCTTCTCACGCCCGGGTTTATAGGTCCTGTCGGCATCGGCGACAAGGTTACCGTCGTGTACGACCGTTCGCTCTGCGGTGCGCGCGATCTTATCTGCGGCGCCAACCGCGAGGGGTATCACCTTACCGGCTTCGAACCGGAGAGGGATCTTCCCGGCGCGGAGTACGCTTCGGTGGCAAAGGCCGTCAAGGACGGTATATGCCCGGTATGCGGCAGACATTCGCTTAAAATCAAAAAGGGCGTGGAGATCGGAAACATATTCCAGCTCGGAACAAAGTATTCCGAGCCCATGGGACTTACCTATCTCGACGCAGACGGCAGGGAGAAGGTGCCGGTAATGGGATGCTACGGTATCGGTATCGGCAGGCTTTGCGCCTGTATATGCCAGGAGAGCCGCGACGAATTCGGACCGGTATGGCCGATATCGGTTGCGCCGTGGCAGGTCGAGGTGTGCGCGCTCCGCTCGGAGGAGAGCGGCGTGCGTCAGGCTGCAGAGGCTCTGGTGGCCGAGCTCGAGCGCCGCGGTATAGAGGTGCTGTACGACGACCGTCAGGTGTCGGCGGGCTTTATGTTCTCGGACGCCGATCTGCTCGGAGTCCCGGTAAGAGCGGTCGTAAGCCCGAAGAATCTCGCCGCCGGCGAGGTGGAGATCGCCACACGCGACAAGTCCGTAAAGAAAAACGTCCCTTCGGAAGCCGCGGTCGGGGAAATACTCGCGGCTGTGGAATACTGCAGATCGCAGATTTCGGAATAAACGTCTACATCAAAGAAGGCTTTTCCCTGCAAAGCCTTCTTTTTTATATTCCGAATATGTATGTGTCATTCCGCTCTGCCGCCGAGCACCGGTATTTGTCTGTTCTTCCATTCGGTGAAGCTGCCGTCCTCTATATGCTCGCGTATCTGCCTCATAAGGTCGTTATAGAAATACAGGTTGTGCAGCACGCACAGGCGCATTCCGAGCAGCTCTCTCGCCTTGAACAGATGGCGGATATACGCACGCGAATACCGGCGGCAGACCTCGCAGCCGCAGTTCGGGTCTATGGGACGGTCGTCGGTGAGATATTTGTTGTTGTTCAGGTTCATAAGCCCCTGAGAGGTAAACAGATTGCCGTGCCGCGCATTGCGCGAAGGCATTACGCAGTCGAAGAAATCTATTCCGCGGGCGACCGATTCGAGTATGTTCACGGGGGTGCCGACTCCCATAAGATAGCGCGGACGGTCGGACGGCATATACCGCTCGACCTGAGATATAACCTCGTACATAACCTCGGTTTTCTCTCCTACCGCCAGCCCGCCTATCGCATAACCGGGAAGATCAAGCTCGCGTATGCGTTCCATATGCTCCCGCCGTATATCGGTGTATACACCGCCCTGGTTTATTCCGAACAGGAGCTGTGAACGGTTTATCGTTTCTTCAAGTCCGTTCAGTCTGTTCAGCTCATCGCGGCAGCGGTAGAGCCAGCGGACGGTGCGATCGCAGCTCTGACGGATATACGACCGTTCGGCGACCGACGACGGACATTCGTCGAACGCCATCGCTATCGTTGAGGCAAGGCGGGACTGAATATACATCGAAGTTTCCGGCGACATGAAAATCTTTGCGCCGTCCATATGCGACTGGAAGGTAACGCCTTCCTCCCTGATATTGCGCAGATGCGCGAGCGAAAACACCTGAAATCCTCCGCTGTCGGTAAGAACCGGCTTGTCCCAGTTGAAAAAGCGGTGTATTCCGCCCAGCGCGTACACGACGTCCTCACCCGGACGGACGTGAAGATGATAGGTATTTGAAAGCTCGACCTGGCAGTTGATTTCCCGCAGGTCGAAGGTGGAAACCCCGCCCTTTATTGCAGCGGAGGTTCCGACATTCATAAAAACCGGAGTCTGAATGTCGCCGTGCACCGTGGATAATACGCCGCGCCGGGCGCTGCCCTCGGTCGCGATAAGCCTGAAATTCGACATATTTATGTTCCTATCTGTCAAAGAACCGGTCTATGCCGGTCTTTTTTATTTCGTGAATAACCGGTCTGCCGTGAGGGCAGTACCTCGCTCCCGGATTCGAGAGCAGCTCCGAAACGAGAGCCTCGTCCTCTTCTCTCCCGGCGGGTGTGTTTGCCTTTACCGCCGCTTTACATGCGGCGGTGTAAACCGCGCGGTCGCACCGCTCGGTCAGCGGGACGGCGCTTCCCTCGGCGAGCGCCTCACATAAGGCGACGAACAGCGCCGTTTCCTGTTCGGTTCCAGCAACTGCCGACGGAACTGCCCGTAGTATTACCGTATCGCTTCCGAAGCTTTCGCAGACATAGCCGTATTCCCGCAGCAGCTCATTGCCGCTCTCCGCCGCAGCCGCCTCGGCGGTGCCGACGGTGACCGGTATTCCGGTAATAAGCTCCTGCGAATTCCCCTCGCGTCCTCTGCGCATACGTTCGTATATCAGACGTTCGTGCGCGGCGTGCTTGTCGATAATCAGCAGTGAATCGGCGGTCTCGGCGAGCACATATGTATTCCACAGACTGCCCGCATATCTGAATTCCGGCTTTTCGCTGCCCGGAACCGTCATGTTTACCGCCGCCCGCGGCGAAAATGCGGGCGCAGCGGGCTTGGGTCCGGCAGACACGGGCTCTTCGGGCGCCGGCTCGGAAGGCGGCGGAACCGTATCCGTCCGCTCCGGGACGGTTATTCCCGACCGTAATATAACCTCGCTCAGGGGCAGAGGCGCGTTTTCTTCGGATTCGAATACGTATTCGGGCATGCGGTAAGCAGCCGCGGGGGCGGAAAAGCTCTTCCGCTCCGAAACCGGGGAGGATACGGGCGCGGTAAGAGCACCGCGGACCGCGCAGTAAACCGCTTCGAAAACCCTGCGCTCATCCGAAAACTTTATCTCCAGCTTTGCGGGATGGACGTTCACGTCCACCGAAAGCGGATCGACGGTTATATACAGCACCGCGGACGGGAACTTGCCGCGCGGGATATAGCTCTCGAATCCGCGCTCGAGGGCGGCGGTTAAGGTTTTGTTCTGCACCAGACGTCTGTTTACGAAAAACACCTGCTTACGTCTGGAGCCTGCCGGGAAGTCCGGACGTGACACAAAGCCGCTTACCGTTATCCCGTCCGACGACCCGGAAACCGGTATCAGCGAGGATGCGAACTCTCTGCCGTATACGGCGTATACGGCGGACGCGGGGTCGCCGTCGCCGGAGGTGTTGAACCGTTTTTCTCCGTCGGCGGTCACGGTAAAGGCAATCTCCGGGTGGGAAAGCGCTTCTTTTTCCGCCGCGGAAACGCAGGCGGCGCATTCGGTAACGTCTTTTTTCATGAATTTGCGGCGTGCGGGCTGGTTATAGAACAGCGACTCCGCGCAGACCGCGGTTCCGTCAGGCGAAGCGCAGGGCCGCAGCTCGACCCCGTTTTCGTCCGAAACTAGACAGGTCCCTTCGGGATCCTCCCGGCGGCGGGTGGTTATGGTAAGCCGGGACACCGACGACAGGGCGGCAAGCGCTTCGCCCCGGAATCCGAGCGTAAGCACGCCGTCGAGGTCGCTTCCCGTGCGTATTTTACTGGTGGCGTGACGCAGTATCGTCTTCGGCAGGTCGTCCCGTGAAATCCCGCTGCCGTTGTCGATAACCCTCAGCATTGCCGTGCCGCCGCCCCGTATTTCAACGGATATCCGGGTCGCGCCGGCATCCACCGAGTTTTCGATAAGCTCCTTAAGAGCCGACGCCGGGCGGTCCACCACCTCGCCTGCGGCGATCATGTTGGCGGTCTCGGCGCTGAGCAGATTGATTATTCCCATTTATTTCACCAGATTCAGCAATTCGTTGAGTATGCTCATGGCTTCTATCGGGGTAACGGTGTTAATGTCGGTGCATTCGAGCAGTTTTTTCAGCCTTGCCGTTTTTTCCGCGTCGGCAGCTCCTTCGGGTACGGACGCGGCGCGGGGGAGCGGAAGCTGCCCGGTGAGCGATCGCAGTATCTCGCCCGCTCTCCTTACGACTTCCTTCGGGACACCCGCGAGCGATGCGACCTCTATACCGTAGCTGTCATCGGCGTGACCGCGGACTATCCTGCGCAGGAATATCACTTCTTCGCCGCGCTTTTTTGCGGCGACGTTATAATTAAGCACGCCCTCTATCTGTCCCTCGAGCTCGGTCAGCTCGTGATAGTGTGTGGCGAACAGCGTCTTTGCGCGTATTTTTACGGCAGTATGTTCGAGCACCGCCCGTGCAATCGCCATTCCGTCGTAGGTCGAGGTTCCGCGCCCTATCTCGTCGTATATTATTAGACTTTTTTCGGTTGCCGACGAGAGTATTGCAGCCACTTCCTTCATTTCGAGCATGAATGTCGAGGTTCCGCCCGAAAGATCGTCCGACGCTCCGACCCGGGTGAATATACGGTCCACCACGCCGATATGCGCCCTGTCCGCCGGTACGAACGACCCGCACTGGGCGAGCAGAACTATATCGGCGACCTGCCGCATAAAGGTGGATTTTCCCGCCATGTTCGGTCCCGTTATTATGTGCAGCCGGTTTTCGCCGCAGTCGAGCAGACAGTCGTTTGGTACGAAGTATCCGTCTCCGCACAGCTTTTCAACCACGGGGTGACGTCCGGCGCTGATGTCTATCACGTCGCCGTCGTCAACATCGGGGCGGCAGTAGCCGCTTTCGTCGGCAATCGCGGCGAGCGATTGGAACACGTCCGCCTCGGCGACGGCATCGGCGGTGCGGCGTATCCTGAACAGATTGAGCTTAAGGTGATCGCTCAGCCCGAGGAACAGCTCCGCTTCGAGATCGTACAGTCTTCCGCGGGCGTTTATCACCCTGGTTTCCATATCCTTAAGCTCGGGGGTCACGAACCGCTCGCGGTCGGCGAGCGTCTGTCTTCTGATATACCGGTCGGGCACCGAATCCGAAAAGGACTTGCTTACCTCTATGTAATATCCGAAAACGCGGTTGTAGCCCACGCGGAGTGTTTTTATGCCGGTAAGTTCGCGCTCGGTTTTTTCGATACGCGCTATCCATTCCCTGCCGCCCTGAACCGTGTCGCGGAGCTCGTCGGCGTCCCGGTTGGCGCCCGGCTTTATAATCCCGCCCTCGCGTATGGATACGGGCGGGTCGTCGACAATGTATTTGTTTATCGAAGCACACAGATCGTCGAGCGTGTCCAACCTGCCGAAAATATCGGCAAGGGGCGCGGACGAACAGTGCGAAAGCAGTTCCTTAATTGCGGGCAGGCGTCTCATGGAGCCCTCGAGCGCTTTAAGGTCGCGCGGGTTGGCGGTGCCGTAGGCAATACGTGAAGCGAGACGCCCCATATCCACCAGCGCGGACAGCTCGCGGCGGAGCGCATCGCGTCCGGCGCGGTCGTTTTTAAGCTCCCCGACAGAATCGAGACGGCGGTTTATACGCTCGCAGTCGAGCAAAGGCGTTTCGATACGGCGGCGCAATGCGCGCGCTCCCATCGAGGTGCAGGTGCGGTCGATAACCCACAAAAGCGATCCTCGCTTTTCGCGGGTGTTGGCGGATTCGGTCAACTCGAGATTCCGGCGGGAAAACGAATCCAGCCGGAGATACAGCGACGGGGAATAGAAGTCTATCTTTCGCACGAAGCTCATGTTGAGCTTCTGTGCGGTGCGCAGATGACCGATAAGCGCTCCTGCGGCACGCATGGCGGGAGTGCCCTTGAGAGACGGGTCGCATTCCGCCGCCGCGGAGGCCTCGGAAAACGACCGCTCCTCGTCGAACAGAGCGGGATCACAGTCGGTCAGCATGGTGCCGTATCGTTCGGAAAGTGCGGTTCGTATCACCGGGCAATCGTCGGGCAGCAGCGCCTCGGCGGGGCGGTAGGCTGCGGTCTCGGACACAAGCTGCTCCGCGCAGTCGCTGCCCTCGAATCCGCATGCGCGTATTTCGCCGGTCGAAACATCGGCGAACGCCGCTCCGCAGCGGTCCGGTTCCTTCCAGACCGACATTATATAATTGTTTTTTTCCCTCGGCAGGTATTCGCCGTCGGTGACGGTGCCGGGCGTAATAACGCGCACAACCTCGCGCCTTACTATCCCCTTTACGGACTTCGGATCCTCCATCTGCTCGCAGACGGCGACACGGTAGCCCGCCTTTATAAGGCGGTAGATATAGCTGTCCGCGGCATGATAGGGCACGCCGCACATGGGAGCGCGCTCCTCCTCGCCGCAGTCGCGACCGGTGAGCACTATATCCAGCACGCCGGAGGCGGTTACGGCGTCCTCGAAGAACATTTCGTAGAAATCGCCCAGCCGGAACATAACAATACAGTCCGGATTTTCCTCCTTAACGCGCAGGTATTGCTTCATCATCGGTGAAAGCGCCATCGCTGTCCCTCTTTTCGGTTACGTTGCGCCGCGGCTCAGTGGCAGCCGCCGCAGGCGGAGCAGTCTCCTCCGCAGACATGCTCGCTCTCGGGCATTATACGGGAGCGGAGCGTGGAATTAAGCTCGTTCAACAGCTCGTTAAGCTCGTTTTCGGCTTTTGCCAGGGCGAGCATTACGGGGTTGTTCATGACTTCCTCGTAAAGCACCTTCATTCTGGCGTCGATATCGGAGAGCAGCTTTTCGTCTTTCTCCTCCTTGGAGGCCTCCTGCTCGTATACCATCCGCTGTACGCTGTATTCGTTGACCTTGGTTGCGAGCTCCGGGTCGCGGGAGTATGCCTCCCGTGCGAGCTTGTAGGTTACTACGGTCTCGTCCGCTTCTATCGCGTCGGCAAGTGCGGCTATTGCCTTTCTTGTAATCTCGTTCATGCTTTTTCCTGTCCTTTCAGAATTATGGTTCCCTTCAGCGCGTATGCCTGAGCCTCGGTTATCTTTACGTCGGCGAATACGCCGGCGGGAAGTACTTTATCGTAAGATATTATTTTGTTCTGGCTGCTTCTGCCGGTACCGTCGCCGTCCGAAAGCACCCGGAAGGTCTTCCCGACACAGCGCTCGTTTATTCCGGCGGAAATGCCGTTCTGTATGTCCGCAAGCCGTGAAAACCTGCTTACTTTTATCTCGTGCGGTATCTGATCCGGCATCTCCGCCGCCGCAGTGCCGGGGCGCGGCGAATACACGAAGGTGTAGATCATATCGAACCCGACTTCCCGTATCAGCGATACCGTATCTTCGAAATCCGCATCGGTCTCTCCGGGGAAGCCGCAGATAATATCGGTGGTTATTGCCGCATCCGGAAGCTTTTCGCGTATCTTTTTTACTATACCCATATATTTTTCGCGGGTGTAGCGGCGGTTCATTGCCTTTAATATGCGGTCGCTCCCCGACTGTGCGGGCAGATGGAAGTGCCGGGCGATTTTTTTCGGATGCGCCGCCATTACGTCTGTAAGGCGGTCGGACGCGTCCTTCGGGTGGCTGGTCATGAACCGCAAACGGAAATCCCCGTCTATCCGTGCGAGCTTGTCCAGCAGTTCGGGAAAGCCGATTCCGCCGGAATAGCTGTTGACGTTCTGCCCGAGCAGGGTTATATCGCGGCAGCCGCCGGAAACAAGCGATTTAACCTCATCGATAATCCGCTCCGGGTCGCGGCTCCGCTCGCGTCCGCGCACCGACGGCACGATACAGTAGGTGCAGAAGTTATTGCAGCCGTACATTACCGACACCCACGCCTTGTATGAGCTTTCGCGGCAGACGGGCACGTCCTCGGCAATAACGCCGAGCCGGTCGTGCGGGAGGTCGGATACGAAGCGGCGGCGCTTGCCCGATATAAGCACCTCGTAAAGCATTTCCGCGAGCAGGTGTCCGCGGTCGGTTCCGAATACGAGGTCGACATACGGATAGCTCTTGTCTATCTGGTCGGCGCGGTATTCCTGCTGCGGCATACAGCCGCATACGGCAAGCACTCGGTCGCCGCGCGCTTCCTTCAGCTTCTTAAAGCTCCCCGCGCCCGAAAGCGCCTTTTTTTCCGCATGCTCGCGTATTGCGCAGGTGTTTATTATTATCAGATCTGCGTCCTCTGCTTTTTCCGCACGCGAATAGCCGCATTCGAGCGCAATTCCGAGAAGCCGTTCGGAATCCGCCTCGTTCTGCTGGCAGCCGTAGGTGATAACAAACACCTTTGGGTCGCCGTATTTTTCTTTTATTATGCCCCGGACCTTTTCGGTAAAGCCGTATTGCCTTGCCGACTCCGCGGGCGAAACGAAAATCTCTTCTGTCATTTTGCCGTCCCGATGTAAATAATGTCGTTTTTCATTGAAGGGCTCTCGGCGAAGCTGCCTTCGCACACCCCGTGCGCTCCGCAGGAATGAATAAACCGGTCGCCGCCGAGATATATCGCGACATGCCCCGGGTAGAATAGAAGGTCGCCCTTTCCGGCGGCGGAGAGGGGCACGCCCGTAAGACAGTCGTTTCTTTCGGGGTCGGCGTCCCTCCATATTGTTATCCCGGCGAAGAAATACGCCATGAAGGCCAGACCGGAGCAGTCGATTCCAGCAGGCGTTTTTCCGCCCCAGCGGTATTGGACGCCGAGATAGCTCCTTGCCGCCGAAACGATCCTGTCGCGGAAGTCCGCGCGCTTTCCGGGAATCGGCGCAACCGTTTCGGTGTGTATGAACAGCCCCTTCTTGTCCGGCATTACCGCAACCCCCCAGCGTTCTCCCGGGTGAGGCGCTCCGTAATCGATCATGCTGCCGCGGGGCAGGGTCATTACCGGAGCGTATTTGTTCTCGGCGCGGGGCAGCAGGTCCGAAAACGGGGATACAACGCACGCCGTCGGCGGGTGAAGCTCCTCGCTTACACAGCGTTTTTCCGTCCAGCCGGTATAGCCGTAATATGTTTTAATTCTGTAAAAACCGCCGAATTCATCGATAATTTCGCAGCCCGTCCCGAACAGCGCTTCGTCGGTGTGCTCCGAAAAAGCATCGGGCGAGACAAACAGATCGGCGGCGGGGACGCAAATCGTCATTTTAAAAACGCCTTTCTAAAAATTGCTAAGGTTATTTGGACCGGCATACGCCGAAAATAATAACGAAAGGAGACGATAGTGATAAAAATCAAAAAAGCTCTGTGCCTGCTCGCCGCCGCGGCTGCCGCAATCTGTCTGCTTCCGTGCGCCGCTTCCGCCGGCAACGGCTGGTTCTTCAAGGCGGCGGGGCATTCTCAGCCCGTCTGCTACGGCGGCGACAGCCGGGTGGACGAATACGGCACGCTTTATCTCGGCGCCGAAGGAGACAAAAAGGTATACCTTACCTTCGACGCGGGATATCTTAACGATAACGTATATTCAATAGCGGAAACGCTGCGCGGTCATTCGGCAAAGGCCGCATTCTTTATACTGCCCGCGGTAGTCAATTCCGATGCGGAATTCGTAAAGGCGCTTGATGCGGACGGGCACTTTATCTGCAATCACACCTGGAGCCATTCAAACGTATCGGGTATGAACCCCGATCAGCTCCGGAGCGAGCTTGAAAGGCTCGAAACGCACTGTCTCGAAAAAACCGGTGTTGAGATGAAAAAGTATTTCCGGCCGCCGGAGGGTTCGTTCTCGCTTAAAACGCTCGAATACTGCAGGGAGCTGGGGTACAGTCCGGTGTTCTGGTCGTTTGCATACGCGGATTGGGACGCTTCCGCCCAAAAGGACCCGGAATGGGCGCTGGATAAGATACTGTCAAACCTCCACGACGGAATGGTACTGCTGCTCCATCCGACCTCTGCGACGAACGCCGCCGTAATGGACAGACTGCTTACGGCAATAGAGGAAGCGGGCTACGGGTTCGGCACGCTTGACGAGCTGTGCGAATCGCAGTACGGCACCGACGCCGAAAGCTCCGGGTTCATTCAGGGAAATCCGGATGCCGGCAACAGCGTGGCGCTTACCTTCGACGACGGGCCGCATCCCGAATACACCGTGGAGATACTCGATATACTCGCCGAATACGGAGTAAAGGCGACTTTTTTCGTTATCGGTAAAAACGCGGAGACGTACCCGGGCATAGTTGAGCGGATAATCGCCGAGGGGCACGAGGTGGGCAATCACACGTGGTCACACTCCGCGGTAGCGGAGCTTACCGACGAGGAGCTTGCAGCCGAAATAACCCGCACCGAAGACTACCTCAGGAACAGCTTCGGATACGTTCCGGTGCTGTTCCGCCCTCCGGGAGGCGGGAGATATGCCCGCGCCGCCGAAGTTGCGGAAAAACTCGGTTATGACTATGTCTTATGGTCATGGAGAACCGATTCGCGCGATTGGTCCTGCCCGGGAAGCGAAGTGATTGCGAATACCGTGATATCGAACGCATCGGGGGGTGACATCGTGCTGCTGCACGATTATGCGTCGCCGGTCAGTCATACGCCCGAGGCGCTTCGGAAGATAATTCCGGCGCTTCTGGCGAAGGGGTACGGGTTTGTGACCGTTTCCGAGCTGCTTTCCTGCAGCTGAAATATATCCCGGCGGCTGCAAGTGCGATACAGCTTATCGCTGATATCCACGCGGAGACGTGCTGGACTGCGGTGCCGGAATAGGTGACGTAAACGGTGCCGCTCTCCGTCACGCTGCCGAGATATACCCGCAGTACGTTGTTCTCGCCATAGTCCGTTTCAAGCGGTATCTCGGCGCCCGCGGCGGTGATGAACGAAGCTGAATAGCCTTTGTACATTATCAGCGGAAGATCGAGATACGTTCCCATACCGTCTCCGTATTCGACCGCGACGTAAAGATCGCCGCCGTCCTCCTGATACGCCCGGTAATTCCCCGTGCCGTCGGAGGTGACAACATTTCCGCGGTTAAGCATTTTGCCGCGGTCGGTGCCGGACGGCAGATATTCGCCGACTCCGATATTTCCGCCGATATTTATCCCTTTATAGTATACGACTTCGTAGCCGCTCTGCTCGTATCCGGCATATGTGCTCATTCTGGGCACGTAAACGCTTCCGAACGCGCAAAGCGAAAGCACGCATACCGCCGCGGTAAAGGCGCCGGCGGATTCCGCGGGTATCTGCCGGAAGTAATCGCCCGCCGACAGCGCGGTGAACAGGGTTGCGAACAGCATTATTCTCCACGGGAACTGCAGTGTTCCGAGCAGACTCTGGAACAGATCCCAGGGAAACAGCGACGACGAGGCAAACAAACAGAAAAATGACAGTATCAGAAAGACGTCTCCCCGGCAGAAGCGTATCTTGTTTATCATTACGAGCCGGAACAGCAGAAGTGCCAGCGGCAGGTATCCGATACCGTTGGGAATCCACGGGTCGTTGTCGGTTTTCATATTAAGCAGCGATATCGTCTGCATCGGAGTGAGCGCCCTTTCCGCCATGGTGCCGAACTTGGTTGCACTGGTTCCGTCGGTGGAAAGAAATTCGGCAGATACGAGCTGCTCGACAAGAGGCATAAGGAAGCATGCCGCAACGAGCAGGAAGACTGCCGCGCATACGGCTATGCGGATAAAGCCTTTCGGCTTTTTTATAAGCTTCGGCAGGCTTATCAGCGCGTAAACAAACAGGAAGAAGACCAGCATTGCCGCGGTGAGCAGGTGTGATACCAGAACGGCGGCGAGCCCCAGAGGCAGAAAATACCAGTATTTGCCGTCCTCCTCGATAATGCCGTACAGGCCGAGAAACGCCAGCGGTACGAATACGAACGCCTGCATCTCTCCGTTTGCGGCACGGGTAAAGGTGTCAACCGCGAAATACGACGAAAAGGCGTACGAGACTGACACGATGAGCGCGGCGGTCCTGCTGCCGAACATCTTTCTTCCGCAGTAATACGAGGTAAGCGCGCAGGCGCAGACGCAGATTATCATGAACGCCTTGTAGGCAAGCGGCATCGGCATTCCCATAAGTATCAGCGCCGCCGGTATATAAAGGAACAGATCGCCGTAGAACATCGGCGAAGCGTAGCCGTAGCCGTCGTAGACGAAATAGTAAAGCCGGGTGGGAATGTTGCCGTTTTTCAGCTCCTGTGCGACCGATTCCATGCGGGTCATGTGATAATATACGTCGTGACCGAGCATGGTCTGGACATTGCACATCGGTATTACCACTCCGAACAGCAGAACCGCGCAGAGCGCGATTATCTGCCAGTGGCTGCGAAAAGCCGCAGCCATTCTCCGTGCGTTCAACCGAGCTCCGCCTCCCTTCCGGTTACCGGGGAGCACGCTCCGCAGGCGGCAAGTCCGACCTTTCCGCACAGCCGCTTTGCCGCCGCGCGGTCAAATCCGTCGGTCAGCACTCCGGCAAAGACCTCTTTTCCGCCGGCGGCAATAACTCCGACGTCGTTGAAGACACCGGGTATGTCGCCGCTTTTGGTATAGCCGGCGACACCGCCGAATATATATCGCATAAGCCTCTCCCGGTCTTTTTGGGCGGAGAGTATCTCTTTTGCCCTGTCGGATTTCATAAGACGGGTCATTACCGTATAGCAGTCGGAAAGCGTGGTGTAATTCTCTTCTCCGCGCTCCGCCGCGGCAAAATCCATCATCTTGCGGGAAATTACGGTGCCGCGGCAGCCGATTGACTTTATATATGCGTTAATTGCGTCCATTCCGGATTCGCGTATCAGCAGATTGGTCGCGGTGTTGTCCGATGAGGCGATCATAAAAGTCATGGCGTCGCCGACCGTAACCGATGACGATTTAAGCTCCGAAAGCACGCTGTTTCCGACCCGGTCGCGCGGGTTTACCTTAAGAACCGCGGATTCGTCCGCGCCGGATTCGATGCAGTAAGAAAGTATGAACAGCTTGATTACGCTTGCGCTGCGGAACGGCTTGTCCGCATTGTGGGACAGCGACGGCTCCCCGCCGACGGGACGTATAAGAACGGCTGTTTCCCCGCACAGATATTCTTCGAGCATCTGTCAAAGTCCTCCTGATTTGTTCTGCGAATGGTATTATCCGATTAATTATATCACTTTTACGAAATAAATCAACCGTTAAATTATGCCGGAGGAAAATCGCATGAAAAACTACATAGCCGCAAGGGGGCAGACCGCAGCCGAAATAGCCGGGATATTCGGGGTTGACGCGGAGGTGCTCGCCGCAAACAACGGAGTTCCGGTATCGATGCCGCTTGCCGCAGGCACCTGCATAACGGTGCTCAATCCGACCGAGACACATACGGTCAGGGAGGGAGAAACCCTGCAGAGCATAGCCGGAAGGTACGGAATCACGGTGCGCCGGCTCTACTGCAACAACCTGCTTCTTCAGGGCAGAGATGTAATTTATCCCGGGCAGGAACTTATTATAAGCTGGGAGCGGAGTCCGGTCGGCGAATATCAGATCGGCGGTTACGCCTATCCCTTTATATCCCGGACGCTGCTGGACACGGTTCTGCCGTTCATGAATTATCTCATGCCGTTTACCTACGGCTTTACGCCGGAGGGAGAGCTTATAGAGCTGGACGACGGCGCCCTGCTTTCGCGGGCGGAGGCTTACGGCACATATCCCGTAATGCATCTTTCGACCCTTACCGCCGAGGACACCTTTTCCCCCGAACTCGCCGAGAATCTGCTTGACGACCGCGGGGCGATTGCGGCGCTGACCGGCAACATACTTCGCAATCTTTCCGCCAAGGGCTACTATGCGCTGGATGTGGATTTCGAATACCTTTCAGGAGATTATGCGGTAAAATACGCAGAATTTATCGGCTTTCTGCGCAGAACGCTGAACGCCGAGGGGTACCCGGTGATGTGCGCTCTCGCTCCGAAGGTATACGGGGATCAGCCGGGACAGCTTTATGCCGGACACGACTACGCACTGCTCGGCGAAAATGCCAACTGCGTGCTGGTAATGACCTACGAATGGGGATATTCCTACGGACCGCCGATGCCGGTATCGCCCATAGGAAGCGTAAAGAGAGTTCTGGATTACGCAGTAAGCGTAATAGATCCCGGAAAGATATTCATGGGAATATCGAATTACGGCTACGACTTTATGCTGCCGTATATTCCCGGCAAATCCTTCGCTCCGTCGCTGTCGACCGTCGAGGCATACCGGCTGGCGGCGGAAAAGGGCGCCGAGATATTCTATGACCGTACGGCTCAGACGCCGTATTTCCGCTACAGCGAGGGCGGGAACGAGCATATCGTCTTCTTCGAGGATACCCGCAGCATATCCGCAAAGCTGGCGCTGCTGCCGGAATACGGACTGCGCGGCGGTCTGTATTGGAACCTTATGCGTCAAAATCCGCAGAATCTCATTAGCATTAATACATTAATTGACTTTGCACACCCAAATCTGTTCTGATTCTCATATCCGATTCGGCGTATTACGCGCACTGCCGACGGTATAATTACGGTCACCAACACAAGTGAGCGGGAGAAGACAGAAATGAAGTTTAAGAAAACGGCGGGACGAATCTTCGGCTATACTATGAAAAAACTGCTTCCGGGAGCCGCCGCAGGCTTCTGGTTCGGCGCATGCCCTCTTTCGGAGGGCATATATCCGTTCGGAATTGCACTGCTGTGCGCCTGTGCGGAATCGCTGCCGGCGGTTTATGCAGGCGTCGCGGCGTCCGCGCTGCTGTTCGGGAGATATCCCGCGGTGACGCTGCTCGCCGCCTCGTATGTGCTGTTCGTAAGACTGCTTACCGGGCGCTCGCGCCCTTCGCCGCTCTGGGAAAAGCTGCTGCTCGCCTGCTCGGCGTCCGCCTGCCTCGCGGTAAGAATATTCCTCGGGGGAGAATCGCTTGCGGCGGATATACCCGGCGCGGTGTGCGTGCTGCTTATCCCTCCGCTGTTCACTTTCCTGTTCGCGTATCCGGCCGGCGGCGGAGCGGCGGATTCGATGCGCCGCGGAATGGCGTTTCTCGCCGCGGGATTTGTCGCCGCCCGGGCGACGGCGAATATTATGGTTTTCGGCGTACCGGTGTCCGTATGCGTCGCCGCAACGCTCACCGTGCTCGCCTGCCGGCGCCGCAGGTTTCCGTTCGGAGGGGCTGCGGGCTTCGTATTTGCGCTTGCCGGACCTGTATCCGCCGTGCCGACGGTCGGAATATTCGGGCTGGTTGCGGGGCTTTTCTTCGCCGGGAGCCCGGTTTTTGCCCTGATTATCGGATATATGATTTCCGTATCGGCAGGTGCGTATCTTTTGTCCTTCGAAGGGATAATTCCGGTGGCGCTGGCGCTTGCCGCAGGTATCGTTCTGTATATCCCGCTGTCCTTCCTGCGGCTTCCCGCCCCGGCTCCGGACAGGGAGGAAGAACCGCTTCCGATCGGACAGGCCGCCATGGCAAAGGCGTTTTCCTCGCTCTCGGGGCTGTTTTACACCGTTTCGGACGGGCTGTCGGCTCCGTCGCGAGGGGAAGCTTACGACGCGGTGCGCAAAAGAGTCGACGCCGTATGCTCCGAATGCGGCGGATGCGACCGCGACAGGGGCGACCTCGCGGCACTGCTGGCGTTTCCCGCCTCCGAGGGCAGGATGATACTTCCGGAGGAGCTTCCGGAAGGTCTGCGGAACGGCTGTCCGCACTGCGCCGATCTCGCTTTTGCCGCGAACGGCTGCGTGGCGGACAGGACAGATTCGGCGCGCCGAGCGGTCAAGGCGCTCGGGGAGGAGTATCTTGCCTTCTCACAGCTTCTCTCCGGCGCCGCCCGGCGTGCCGAGGAGGAAGCGCTTGCCGACCCGGAGCTCGAAAAGAAGGTTGCCGGCGTGCTTTCCGAAATGAATGTGTATTTTTCCAAAATCCGCGTGACGGGGAGGCGTATGCGTACCGTCGAGGTGTTCGGCGTAATGCCGGACAGCATACGCGTGTCGTCTAAGGAGCTGTCGCGGGCGGTTGCGGCGGCGGTCGGGAGATGCATGACCGCTCCCGAATTCATATACGGCGACGACAGGGTCACCCTCAGACTGCGCACCAGACCCGCTCTCCGCACCGAATGCGTAAAGCTGGTCAGCGTACGCGACGGCGAATCGCTCTGCGGAGATACGGTAAGCTGCTTCGATACTCCCGACGGCTGCTTCTGCGCGGTTATAGCCGACGGCATGGGCAGCGGAAGGGATGCCTCCGTGGCATCCCGCCTGGCGGCGATCTATCTCGAAAAGCTGCTTTCGGCCGGTGCGGATTCCGGCGACGTTCTGCGTCTGCTCGGCGATACTCTTGCCGGGTCGGATTCCGAGGTGTTTACCACCGTCGACCTTCTGGAGGCGGACAGAATATGTGCACGGGCGAAGATGGTTAAATCCGGCGCCGCGCCGAGCTTTCTGCTGCGCGGCGAAAAGCAGTACGAAATACGCTCCCGCACGCCGCCTCTCGGGATAATAAAATCGGTGAGCGCCGAGCAGACGGTGTTTTCGCTGCGGCGCGGCGATATAGTGCTTATGCTGTCAGACGGTGTGCCTGCCGACCGGATTTCGATATCTTCGGCGTTTGCGCCCGGGGTTCCCCTGCGCGAGGCTGCGTCGCGTCTCATGGCGTCTGCGTCGGGCACCGGCGAAAGCTCCGACGATATGTCCGTGTGCGCGGTCAGATTCTATTGACACGGCGGAGTTTTGGGGGTATAATGTGCCGAAAACATTAACGGAGATGAACAACGATGATAAAAATCGGCACCGTAAATATCGATACCTCGCACGCCCCTTCTTTTGCCGAGATACTGCTAAAGGGCGACCGTGCGCGCTACACCGCCGTTTACAACGATTCCTTCCGCACCGACGATGAGGTTAACGACTTTATAAAGAAATACGGGCTTACCGCCCGCTGTTCCACACTCGAGGAGATGGCGGGTATGGTCGATCTGGCCTTCATACAGGGCTGCGACTGGGACCGCCATGTCGAGTGCTGCCGTCCGTTTGTGAACGCCGGCGTGCCGGTGTTTGTCGATAAGCCCATCTGCGGCAATATGACCGATGTAAAGATATTCGAGGATTGGGCCGCCGAGGGCAAGACCGTAATCGGAACCTCCGCCCTCCGCTACACCTACGAGCACCAGTCCTTCTTCGCGATACCCGAGTCGGAGCGGGGCAGAATAATACATGTCACCGCGACGGTCGGAGTGGACGAGTTCAACTACGCCATCCACGCGGTGGAAACGATAATGGGCTTCCTCCGCGGCGAGACGGCGGTTTCCTGCAGATATGTGGGCGGCGGCAAGGTGGGCGACGTCCCGTGCGACAGCTATTTCGTCACCTACGCAAGCGGCGTGACCGCGGATTATCATATCTGTCTTAAGGGCTGGCAGCCTTCGACGGCGGTCGTTATGACGGATAAAACCACCTATGTATACAAAATCGATTCCGGCAAGGTATACGAAGCGATGCTCGAGCAGGTCTGCAATTTCATGGAGGGCAAGGAGAATACCATTGCCACCGTGGACGAAATGCTTATGTCCGTCCGCATAATGCTCGCCGGAAGAAAGTCCAAGCTTGCCGGGGGCGCCGAGGAGCTTATTTCGGAGCTTTCACCCGCCGACGGAGGCTTCGACGGAGCAGAGTTCTGTGTCGGTTATGCCGCCGCGCAGAAGAAAGGCTGATCAGAAAAAAGACCGAAATTACGAATACGGCTTCGGCGCGGTCCGTCCTTCCGGGCGGGCTGCTTTTTTATTCTCCGGGGGGGCGCCGGTATGTGCCTCCGCGGAAAGTTTTGCCGGAGTAAAATTACCAAAATAAGCCGGAAAATCACGGAAAATTCGTTGTATTTTTTTGTTGTTCTTATTGACAAAAGAAAAATTTAAGAGTAAAATTATCTCTGAATCGTAAGGATTATATTATCTTTTCGGGCGGGAAAAACGCATAAAACCCTGCCCGGGAAGCGCAAAGAATTACTGCCGGATCGGTCTGCGGCACAGCTTCGCCGCTTTCTGCCCGGCATTTGGAGGAAGCTATGAAGAAACACTACAAAAAACCGGTAATGACGGTCGAAAACTTCGCGCTTTCGACCCATATCGCTGCGTGCACCCTTACCGCGAATCAAGCAGACGGCCTTACCTGCACTTATATGACCGGCGGCGATGTTATATTCGACGACGGCAACGGTGCGTGCGTGTTCGATGTGGACATGTACGGGCAGTACTGCTACAATACGCCCACCGGCGGCGGCGGAATATTCGGTTCCTGACGTTATGACGGGGAGCTATCTCCTCGCGGGGGTGTCGTTCCGGGTGGATTCGCAGCTGCCGTTTGCCGACGGCAGATTCGCCGGCTATACGTATTCGGGCAGGCCGGACGTAACGGTAAGTCTTTCGGTGTCCGACGTTATCGGGGTTCCGCAGTGCGCTCCGACAAAGCTGCTGCCCGACAAAAGCGTTTATATGCTTCACGGCGGGGGCTGCCGTCTGCTGTTTCACGAGGGAGAGCGGGTATACGCTTCGTCGGTTTGCACGTCCGGAGCCGTTTCGGTTACCTGTCTTCGGGGGAAGGAGAACTATTTTTCATCCGCAAAGGCGATATTTGCGCATATCGGGTTCGAGCGGACGCTGGCGCTTCACGGGGCGGTGCTGCTGCATGCGTCGCTGGTACTTACTGAAAGAGGGGGCATACTTTTTTCGGGGCCGTCCGGTACGGGGAAGACGACTCAGGCAATGCTGCTTGAGCGGTCGGGTGCCGGGAGAATGATAAACGGAGACCGCGCCGCTCTGCGCGCCGACGGTGCTCCGACGGCGCACGGATTGCCGTATTCGGGGTCGTCGGACCGCTTTGAGCGCGGCGACGCTCCGGTGCGTGCGGTGGTGTTTCCGGTAAAGGGGGCAGAGAACAAACTCGACCGCGTTTCGCCGTCGGAGGCGTTCCGTATGATATATTCCGAATGTACGGCTTTCCCCTGGGATGCGTCCGCAGCGGCTTCCGCCGCCGACGTTATATCCGCGGTCTGCAAAGAGGTTCCGGTATACAGATATACCGCCACCAAGGAGCCCGGCTCCGCCGATTATCTCCGCGCGGAATTGCTGTGCTGACATACATTTTTTCGAGGAAACACACAGCGTTAAAAAGGAGTGTTTTTATGACCCGCCGAAATTCAGGAAGTTCCGTCCGTAAATCCGTTTCGATCATGCTTGCGCTCGCACTGCTGGTTATGCTTGTTCCCGCGGTTGCGCAGACAGGGTCGACAGCGGCAGATTCCGCGCTTCGTCTCTGGTATGACGAGCCTGCGTCACAGACTGCCGGTTTAAGCGATTCCAACGGCGTATGGCAGAGCGCAACCCTGCCGATAGGCAACGGCAGGATAGGTGCCAACGTGTACGGCGAGCTTTCGGCAGAGCATCTTACGCTTAATGAAGAAACGCTTTGGTCGGGCGGCCGCGGAAGCGTGGGCAGTTATGCCGGCGGCAACGTCAGCCACAGCGACAGCGAATGGACGAGCTGGGTGTCGGCAGTAAAGAACGGGTCGCGCTTTGACGCCGAAGTTTTGGCGGGAGTTCCGGAGGACTCCAGCGGATACAAAAACGGATATCAGGCGCTCGGAGACCTGTATCTTACCTTCTCCGGCGCTCCGTCCTCGGTTCCGTCCGATTACGTGCGCGATCTCAATCTCGAGACCGGAGTCGCCTCGGTGTCATACACCTACGGAGGAACGGAATATAAACGCGAGTATTTCGTTTCCGATACATATAATGCGGCGGTTGCGCGGCTCACCGCGAGCGCGGCCAACAGCATATCTCTTTCGGTCAGCATGGAATCCAAGCAGTCGGTTACGTCGAACTCGGCGTCCGTTTCGTCCGGAATCGGGTATATAACCGTTTACGGAACGGTAAGCAACAACGGGCTGCTTCACAGCACCAAGATAGCCGTTATCCCCAACGGAGGCTCGGTGAGCGCGTCCGGCGGCACCGTTACCGTTTCCGGCGCGACGGATGTCACCATATATATCACCGCGGCTACCGATTACAGCACCGACCATACGGATTCTTCCGGCAGTACCGAATGGTATTACCGCACCGGGGAGAGCGCGTCCGAACTTAACGCCCGCGTTTCCGGTGTTCTTGACGCCGCGGTCAGCGCCGGATACGACACCGTTTACAGCGAGCATGAGCAGACATATACCGGGCAGTTCGGCAGAGCGAGCATAGATCTCGGCCAGTCCTGCTCCAAAACGACCGACGCCCTGCTTTCGGGCTATTCGAGCGCCGGCAGCGCGGAGCAGCGCTACCTCGAGGTGCTCCAGTACCAGTACGGCAGGTACCTGCTCATAAGCGGCTCTTCGGCAAACAGTCAGCTTCCGACGACACTCCAGGGTATATGGAACAATAATAATACCGCTCCGTGGTATTCGGATATACACACCAACATAAACGTCGAGATGAACTATTGGCTGGCTTCCGCCGGCAACCTTAACGAGTGTCTTAAGCCGCTCATAAATTATATGAATGCCATGTACGACGCCGGCAACTACACGGTCACCGCCTATACCGACGCCGATACCGGTATGATGATGCATACGCAGAACACTCCGTTCGGATATACGTCTCCGGGCTGGAGCATTTCCACCTGGGGCTGGTCGCCGTCTGCGTCCACCTGGATGCTGCAGAACTGCTACGATTATTACGAGTATTCGCAGGATACGGAGCTGCTCAGGGAAACCCTCTTCCCGCTTATGGTAAAGCAGTGCGAGATGTACCGTCAGCTTCTCGAGACGGACAGCTCCGGGAAGTATGTCTTCCCGATAGCCTATTCGCCCGAGCACGGCTACGTTACATTCGGCAATACCTACGAGCAGTCGATAATCTGGCAGCTCTTCCAGGATACCATAGAGGCGGCGTACGCGCTCGGCTATGCGCCGAACGATACGGTATATTCACCGAAGGGCCTAACGCTTGAGGATATAGAGAGCATTTTTGCAAACCTTAAGGGGATCGAGACCGGAAGCAATTCCGTGGGCAGCTATATCAAGGAGTGGTACGGCGAGAGCTATTACGGCCAGTACGGCGAATCGAATCACCGTCACATTTCCCAGCTTCTCGGCGCGTATCCGGGCAACATGCTCACCACCGAAGAGCTTAAGACTGCGGCTGCGAATACGCTTACGCTCCGCGGCACGAATACCGTAAGCGGCTGGAGCCTTGCACAGCGGGCCTGCACCTGGGCTGCCGTCGGCAACGGCGAGAGCGCATATACTTACCTTAAGTACGTGCTTACAAACGGCGTAATGAAGAATCTCTGGGGGTATCATTCCTATGGCGGCTACGGCGGAGACGGCAGGGCGTTCCAGATAGACGCCAATTACGGATATTCCGCCGCAGTGAACGAGATGCTTATCCAGTCAAATTACGGATATATAGATCTTATTCCCGCAATTCCGTCGGATTGGTCGGCAGGAAGCTTTTCCGGCCTGCTCGCCGAGGGCAACTTCGAGGTTGACTGCGCCTGGTCTTTGGGCAGCGTCAGGGCGCTTTCGGTAACCTCCGGGTCGGGAGGAAGCTGCACCGTGGAGTATACCGTACCTTCGGGCTATGTGCTTTACGATACGACCGCGGGCGCCGAGGTTTCGTATACCTCTGCCGACGGCAAGGTGACCTTCGAAACCGTATCGGGGCATACATATTCATTCCTCGATTCTTCATCTCTTCCGGGCAGTGTAACCGGCCTTGCCTATTCCGTTAACCCGGACGGCAGCGTAACCATTACCTGGACTGCCGAGGACGGCCACACCTACCGGATTTACAGAAAGACAAAATAGCATCTTTACTTATAATTGAGAACGGCACTGCACCGCGTTGATGTCGGGGGAATGCCGGAGCAAAGCCAAAACTCACAGGAGGAAACAAGATGAAAAAGCCATTCACAGTCAGAGTCGTATCCGTCTTACTGGCGGTTATTCTCTGCACACTCAGTATGTCGCTCACCGCGGGCGCGGTCGAGGAGGGGTACGAGCTTATCGGCGAGGTCTCGGGAGGCCTGTTTACCGATACGGGCGCGTCTTCCGGTACAAACGAGTATATTATCGAGGATGTCCAAAGCGGCAAAACCGGTAAGATAACCGCAACGCTCAGCTCGACAGACGTTCCCGATTATACCGACGGCACGGTTACCGTGACTACGAGCGACCCCGTCTATACTCTCGTTGACAGTATAGAAAGCGGCGAATATTTGTTTGTATTCAAAAGCAATTCCGGTCATTATGTTATGACAAAAACCCTGAGCAAAGACGCTCTCGGCACAGTTCGGGCGACCAGCCTTACCGAACTCCAGAACACAATAACGGGCAATTATTCCGATTATCTTTATACCGTAAATGGCTCAGGCAGCACATATACGGTTTATTCTGGTACAAATTATCTGAACATAAGCAGATCAGGATGGTCACCAGTAGTACTGTCTCTGTCAAGTTCGTCATCGAACCTCACCTTTACTTCTGTTTCCGGTGAAAAGTGTTACACTGTAGGCAGAAGTATAGGTAATATTATATCCACTGACTACTATCTCAATTTCAACACGTCAGGAAATACAGTCAGAGCAAGCACCACCACAAGCAATGTCTATTTATACGAGCTTACTTTCTCGGGCGGAACCGCATACGTAGTAAGCACCGACTATATAAGCGAGCTTATTGCTTATGCAAACTCGCTTACCTCCTCGCGCTATACCAACTGGACTGCGCTCAATATAGACGGTCTTGTTACCGCCGCTCAGAACGCGGTGAACGCCGTGAGCAATCCGTATTCGACCGAAGCCGGTGCACAGACCGCTCAGGCCGAGGTGAACCGCGCCGCCCAGGCACTGCATGACGCTCTTGCACAGCTCGAGCCGGTGCTTGCCGAATTCCGCGTCACTGATGACGCAGATTACGACGGAGGAACCGTAAGCGCCCCCGTTAAGAGCGGCACAAACGTTTCCTGCACCGCAACCGCTGACGACTACTCCCGCTTCTGCTACTGGACGAAAGACGGCGCATGGTACAGCTCCTCTGCCGCAATAACCGTCGAGGACGGCGAGAATGATGTGTATGTCGCATGGTTCACAGAGGTTCAGTCCGACGGTTCGATAATCGTCCCGATAACCTGGACGAGAACCGACGAGCAGACGACTGACAGCGACAACGACGGTTCACGTGTTGTGACCGGAATCGATACGTATTCCGACTACACTACTTACGAAGAATACGGTGTTACCTGGGACAAAATTAAGGGTCTTACGACCACCGCTCATCCTATCGTCTGGGATATTAATAATAATAAAACGGGAACCGACGGAGACAATATTTCGTATCCGTACGGAGGATCGAACACCGAAATTCCGAGCACCAAGATAGCCGCTTCCTGGACGGATTTGGATCCCGACACCTCCGACAACGGCTGGAAGAAAGCCTCCGCGCGCCTTTTCCGCGGCGAATTCTACTGGCCCGAGGGCTACACCACCTCCGATATTATAAAGATGGTGTCCGTCAACGACGCGGATTATACGGCTATTTACGATTATATAGCGAGTCACCTCAATGACACCGCGTTTGCCTCCGCCTTCCAGGGCGGTTCCGTCCTTCCGATAAACGATGATATGTTCATCTTTATCCATAAGGCGGCCGACAATCTTACAAAAATGACCGATCCCGGTGTTCTTGATTATCTTACCTTCTTTACCGGCACCACCGGCAAGGGCGTCTGGACACAGAACGGAAATATGAACGCAGACTGGGGCAAGACGGTCGAGACAAGGCTCGGCACCGCTTACTCGGTAAGAGCCTTCTACAACAGCTACCCCAACCTTGCATCCACTTCTGCCGATAATGCAAACGTCGTCTCTATGAATACAACCGACGCGATTTATACGAATCTCAGGCACACGGACGGCTGGTATACGGTTCTTAATACCTCGACTCTCGCATCGAGGCTCGGCAGCGTTTACGGCGTTGACACATCCTTCCCTGCCGGAACTCTCTTCTATTTCGATATCTACGTGCTCGATAACGACGGAGCGGGCGGAATGGACAAATGGGAGCTCAACTTCAAAAAGGCAGACCGGTCTGTCACCGTAAATTATTACTACGATACCATAGCCGATGACAACAAGCTCGGCTCCGCAACCATAACCGGTAAGGTCACCGGCGACAGTATAACCCTTACCTCCGGTACCTCCGCCGCACAGCTCGACTATTACTATGCCGCGGCAAACGAGCACGCCGGCGACGACGGAATATACCTCTCCGGCGTTCAGCAGGGCACGGTGCCGTATGTCGTTACGGCGGGCGAGAACGTTATTAACGTACTCTATATCAAAGTTACAAAGAACGCTCTCAACTTTGTAAGCGCCGGCGGCCGTTATACCTATGACGGCACCGAAAAAACCGCATCCGGTATTTCGCTGTATTACGACGGTGTTCTTGTAAATCCGACCGGCAGCAACACCTGGGAGGTTGTATTCAACTACGAAACCTACACGGTGACTTATACCGGCGGCAGCTCCGTAACCGCAAAGTATGTCGGAACGACGGTGAATGATATTGACGAAACACTTGTAAAAATTAAACAGAACGATGCTGACGCCTCCGGCAAATTTAAAACAGAATACACCGAGGGCACGCTTCAGATAGTACCCGCGAACGTAGCGTTTATATATGACTACGGCGTAACCAACAATTATACCGATACAGCCAACATCCCCTCCGGCATATTTGCCGAAGGCGGAGTTTACCGGAAGATGCTCACCGGAAACGGCGAAAAAACAACTTCCGTAACCTACACCCCCAACAGAATATATAAAGCCGGTGTCGACGCCGAGAGCAGGGCTCTCGACATCAACGGCGACGAAACCGCGGATATGACCGTCACCTTCCTCCCCGCAACAACCGTCTATTACGAGGATACCTTTATTACCCCGGGCGACGGATGGTCGACGGAAGGAACCGCGGCAGGCAACACCGTATATCCCGACGGAATGTACGGCTACGGCAAGGGCTACGAAGACGATACCGGGTATTCCGACGGAACCTGTCTGACTACCGTCGCTTCCGGAGATATTACTTCCAGAAAAACCGCTTCCTTCACCTTCACCGGTACCGGATTTACGGTACACGGCAAAACCGATTTGGAATCCGGACTGCTGCGTATCTATGTAAAGAACCCGAGCACGCAGAAATGGGTAAAGGTTATTACCGTAGATGCCCTGTTCGTTAAAGACGCTTACAACGGAGTTCCGCTTGCCACCGTAAGCGGACTCGACTACGGCACCTACGAGGTAACCCTTAAGGCGTATACCGCAAAAGAGATATACACCAAAGATCCTGCCGCCACCGAACGCGGGAAAATACGTATCGACGGCATTACGGTATACGAGGCAATTAAGAAGGACGGCAGCGGCGCCGCAACCACCGCTCTCGCAAATCTTGCCCGCGATGCATACAGCCGCGACGGCGAGCTCAACTGCGAAATTTTCGATATGCGCGATGTGTATCTCAGCAACAAGATTACCGATGCAATCAAAGCCGGCTCCTCCTACTATATAAACGGCGTATGGGTTCCCAACGTATTCACATCGGCTACGGTGGGCAGCGCGTCGGCAGACAACGGCATAGCGGCGTTCCTTATCGATAAGGATGCTTCCGGCAGCGGCTACACCGTTGCCGAGATAGTGGAGTTCGGCCCCAAGAACGAGCTTTATATTCAGCCCGGTCAGTCTCTTGCTCTGGAAATAACCGGCAAGACCTTTGATAAGCTGACCGCCGAGATTTCCTCGCCGACCGGAAGCGAAATAGCTTTCTCGGTTAATACCGTTGATTACACCGTCACTTCGACCGTGCATATGTATTATCCTGCGGTTACCAATACTGCCGGCACGGAACCCATCAGGGTTGTAATAACCAATAATTCGGCTTATGTGCTTTCGGTTTCTTCCGTAAAGATAACAAATGTCGGTTCGGCCGCTTCGACAGCCGGTGAGACCTCGCTCGACGAGGTGCTTATCTACGCGGCGGCGGTTAACGGCTTCGTTACTTCCGGCGGAATTCACGGTGACGTAAACGCCAACGGCGCTGTCGACCCGGCTGATTACCTTATGATTAAGCGTTCGATTCTCGGCACCTACACGCTCACGCCGGTTCAGTCCGTCGCGGCGGATGCCAACACCGATACCGAGGTCAACGCAACCGATTATCTCGCGGTAAAGAGAATTTTCCTCGGCACCTATACCGCAGATTAAACAGTATTCCGCACAGTAAAAACGGCGCCCCCTTATTATTTGGGGGCGCCGTACCCGTTTATCCGTAAAAACGCCGGAAATGCGCAGCATAAACGGCAGGTTTTTATTTATATGTGCTATTTTTCGTTTTCGCTTGCTTTTTGATGCGCGCTCGGCTATAATAAAGAACAACAATCCTACAAGGAGAATTCATAATGAACAGAAACGGGATCATTGCGCTTATGATTACACTTGCATGTCTGCTTTCTGCCTGCGTCGGTCCGGGCGGAACCTCCACTGTTTCGGAGGGCGAAACGTCGGAGACCTCAACCGTTAAAGAATACGGTGAGTTCGAAACCGCGTTCCGCTTTCTTGTCACCTCCGATACCCACATTTCCTCCACAAGCAGTACCGAGGCTGCTCGCCTGAAGAAGCTTTTTGCTTCCTCGTATGCCTATGCCGAGACCCAGGATTACAAGAAGGTCGACGCACTGGTGGTAGTCGGAGATATGACCAATTCCGGCTATGATTACGAGCTTAAGGCTTTTATGGACACCATAAATTCCGCAATCCGCGAGGAAACCACGCTTATTACCGTAATGGGCAACCACGAGTATTACGGCGGCGGTCAGAAGCCGTATCAGGAATGCGTCGACGAGAATCTCGACAAGCATGTTGTGGTAAACGGATATCACTTTATCGGGCTTTCGCCGTATAACGGCAGCGATTACAGCAGCGAACAGATAAACTGGCTGGGCAAAGAGCTTGCCGACGCCGCGGCAGCCGACCCGGATAAGCCCATAATCACCTTCCAGCACCATCATATCAAGGATACGGTATATGTAAGTGCCGAATGGTACACATATTCTTCCGCCGCACTCAACGAGAAGTATTCTCAGTACAGCCAGATACTCAATTTCTCGGGACATTCGCACGGACCGGTCAACAACCCGACCTCTGCCTGGCAGACCGATTACAGCCTGTTCGGCACCGGAACGCTGTCCTACTTCGAAATGACCACCGGTATGACATACGGAACCATTCCTCCGAAGGCTTCCGACGCCGCACAGTTCTATATAGTCGAGGTTTCGGTCGATAACCGCGTCCGCGTTATGCCGTATAACCTTCTTACCGACGATTTCTTCCGCACTCCGTCGCAGCTTGACGGCGACGCTCAGCTTATCTACGAGATAAACGATCTTAAGGATAAGTCCACCTGGAAGTATACATCTGCGCGTATCGACGCCGATGCTGATCCCTACTTTGACGAGGGAGCGGCGATTACCGTAGGCACCGTTACCAGCAATTCCGCGGTCATAACCATTCCGCAGGCGCTCGACGATACCTGCGTTTACAGCTATGATATAGTCTTCACTCCGGCAGAGGGATCGGCGGTGACCTTCAAGTATTTCTCCGAATACTATTTTGAGCCGATGCCCGAGACCATGACCTACACGCTGACCGGGCTTAACGACGGCACCGAATACAAGGTGGATGTATATCCGGTCGACTGCTACGGACATAAGGGCAAGGCTATTTCGACCACGCTTACCACCGCGGTTGCCGAGAAGTTTGAATACGAATCGGTCAACGATGTTAATTATCTCGGCACGTTCACGAATTTCGACAGCCTGAGTGCGATTAAATTCAGCCCGACCACCTTTGCTTACGGCGGAAAAATCGGCGGAGACGTTTTTACCGGCGACTGGTGCAGCTCGGCGAGCAACACGGGCTGCAAGGCGGAGCTTACCGCTTCCGGCGGCTACAACGACAGTGCCGCGCTTGCTGTCTGGTCCACGAACAAGGATAATCAGGGTCTGTATGTCTTTGCGACCGAAGACAACGGAAACACCACAAAGTATCCGTCCGCAAAGTATCTGCGCGTATGGGTCGATTTCTCCGATATTGACTTCCGCAAGGCATGCTTCGGATTGGTTACGCCCACCGGCGAGCTTTACGACACCGACGACGCCGACGGAAGAAGCGACCAGAAGTTCATGTATCTTGCCGAGGGTTCGACCGAATGGAAGACCTATTACCACGGCGGCGACGGCTGCTTCGGCTCCGCGCAGGCTTCGTCCGTTAAGGGCTTTGTGGGCTGGCTTGCCTTCCCTGTGGGAGATTTCGTCTACCGTGCCGGCACCGGCACGTCCGGCACCGCGGGAA
This sequence comes from Clostridiales bacterium, assembly GCA_004553575.1. Classification (GTDB taxonomy): domain Bacteria; phylum Bacillota; class Clostridia; order Oscillospirales; family CAG-382; genus SFLA01. Next base: position 15,087 of record SFLA01000001.1, on the reverse strand, counting down.
CCTCATACGGCGGAAACGAGATAGCCGGAATTTATATGTTCTGGGATTATGACGATTCAATCTCCGCCGGAACGAAGTTCATGCTTGACGAATTCCAGTTTGTCGAGGACTACACCGTTTTCGAAGAGTATTCCAAATAAACAGCTTTTGGATTAATGCGGAAAAACCGGCCTGAACAGCCGGTTTTTCTTTATATCTCCGTATTCGGTTTCCGCCTGAGCGGGCAAAAAATCGCCGCAGAAGCGATCTTCTGCGGCGTGGTAAAGTATGTCAGATCTGTCCTCCGAAGGATACCGACCTCTGGTTCATAACGCCCTGGTAAACGTCTCCTCGCTTGCCGAGATAAAAGTTTTTTATCAGCTTGCGAAGCTCTACCGGATACAGCGGCTCCTCGGATATGTTGTCGATATTTATCCACTTGGTCCCGACCTGGTATTCGTCGTACTGGAATTTGTTATCGCTCACCTCTGCAACAATTTCGCAGAGCACCATGAATTCGACACGGTGCGTCTCGCCGTCCTCCTCGAAAGTCTCGCGTATGAACAGCAGCTCGATCGGGTTAACGTCGTAGCCGGTCTCCTCGAGCATCTCGCGCTTCAGCGCATCGAGCATCAGCTCATTCGGCTCCTGCTTGCCGCCGGGAAGCGTGTAATATCTTCCGTTATTCTCGAGCTCGACAACCAGAAGCTTGTTGCCCCTTATTATAATGCCTTTGGCGGAATTTCGTATAATCATAGTATCTGATATGCCTCCTGTTACTGATATACAGTTAACAACAAAAACCCGTTTTTGTCAAGGGCAAACCGTTAAAATTGCTTGACTGGACCGACTTAATGATGTACACTTTATTACGGAGCGGGTTATGCCGCAAGACGGACTTGTCAATAATCCCCATCGGAGGGATTAACAATGACAAAAAGAAACCTTATTTCCTGTATCTGCCTCGTTGCCCTGACCGTGCTTGCCGCCGATCTTTTTATGCCGCGCGGCGAGAAGGAGATTTACGATAACGTCGTCCGGCTGCATATACTTGCCGATTCCGATTCGGACGAGGATCAGGCGGTAAAGCTGACCGTGCGCGACGCAATAATCGAATCCGCAGGGTATTTGAACGGAATATCGGATTTTGCGTATCTGCGCGAGGAAATCGTAAGGATAGCCTCGGAAGCCGCTCCGGGCGAGCGTATAAGCTCCGAGTACGGAGAGGAGTATTACGATACGATCGAATACGACGGCGTTTCGTTTCCCGCCGGCACATACAAATCGCTCCGTATCGTTATCGGATCCGGCGAGGGTCATAATTGGTGGTGCGTGCTGTTTCCGCCGCTCTGCCTGTCGGCTGCCACCGCTCGGGATGCGCTCGGCGGAACCGGCATGACCGAGGACGAGGTCAATGTTTTTACAAAGAGCAAAAGTATAAAATACCGTTTCAGATTCAGACTTCTCGAGCTGTTCGGTCTGTAAGTACATTATGGAAAGGCAGGGAGCAACAAGTGCTGCACCGCATTATAGGGAAAAGCGGAAGCGGAAAAACGCGGGTTATTGTCGGCGGTATCGGCGAATGCGTGCGGTTCCGCCGCCGCTGCTTTGTTATCGTTCCGGAGCAGCAGTCGGTATCCTTCGAGCGCTTGCTAGCCGACGAGCTGGGCGACGGCTTTAACCTGTATTGCGAGGTACTTAACTTCGAAAGGCTCCCCAACCGCGTGGCGAGGCGGTACGGCGGGCTTACCGCAAGGTATATGGACAAGGGCAGCCGAAGCGTGCTGCTCGCTTCGGCGGTCAGGCGTGTGTCCGGCACGCTTTCCGAGTATTCCGCGCTTGCCGACAGCACCGATTTTATTCGCCGCGCGGGCGAGACTCTGGAATCGGCACTTCAGCGCGGAATTACAGCCGACAGAATGCTGGAGACAGCGGAGCGGCTCCCCGACGGTGCGCTCAAAAACAAGATAAAAGACCTGGGAAGAATCGGAAGGGAGTATTCACGCATAATGCCGGAGGGTATTTCCGACCCTGCGGACGCGCTGACCGCGCTTGCCGGCAGACTCGGCTCCGACCGTTTTTTTGAAGGAAGCACCGTATTTATCGACGGCTGTTATACCTACACCTTCCCCGAGATGAAAATTATCGAAAGGATTATCGATCAGGCGGAGGATGTATACATATCCTTCGTTATCGGGGACGACGAGGAGCTTTACCGCGAAACAATCGCATGCGCCGACGCGATAAAGGCTCTGTCCCGCCGCGGGTGCGAGGATACCGTCCTTACCGAGAACCGTCGTGCCGTGTGTCCGGAAATCGCATATCTTCAGGATTCGCTGTGGGACCCCTGTGCGGATAAGTATACGGGCGAGCGCGGTGGGGTATCTGCAGTTACCGCGTCAGACCGCTTTGCGGAAGCGCATGCGGTATCGGCGGAGATATATTCGCTGCTCCGCAAGGGCTATCGCTGCCGAGACATTTCAATTATAATCGACAACGCTTCGGAATATGACGGAATTATAGATACGGTGCTTGCGTCGGACGGGATACCCTGCTTTATGTCCGTAAAAAAAGAGCTTGCAACAGAGCCGCCCGTGGCTTTCGTTATGGCTGCTGTAGAGCTTGCCGCGACCGATTTTTCGCCCGGCGCGGTGCGCAGATACCTGAAAAACAGCTACTCCGGGCTTACCGTCCGTGAGCGCGACCTGCTTTCCCGTTATGCCGAGCTCTGGGATATACGCGGACGCCGCTGGTACGACGGCAGGGAGTGGCTTATGAATCCGGACGGATATGTTCCGGAGCTTACTCCGCGCGCCGGCAGAGCGCTTGCCGAGATAAACCGTGCGCGTGAAAAGATGCTTGCGCCGCTGCTGCCCGCGTTCGAGACGCTTCGCTCCGGCGGGCTTACCGTAAGAAGCGCGGTGGGAGCGCTGTATTCGCTGCTTGTCGATTCGGGCGCGGACCGCCGCCTGCTTGCAAAATCGCGCGAAAAGCTTTCCTGCGGAGACGAGGCGGAGAGCGACCGCCTTTCGCAGGTATGGAATACCCTTATCGACGTTTTCGACCGTCTCTGCGACATCTGCGGGAGCGAGGAGACCGACCCCGGCAGATTGTATTCGTACTTAAGCCTTATGCTGTCCGAGCGAAGCGTCGGGGCAATACCGCCTTCGGCAGACGCCGTTACCGTGGGTACAGCGCGTCTTATACGTCCGGACCGCTGCCGCGCCGCAATACTTATGGGTGTTTGCGACGGCGAGTTCCCGCGTGCCGCTGGTCCCGGAGCGCTTTTTACCGACCGCGAGATAGATATTCTTGCGGGCGCGGGCCTGGATATGGCGCTGCCCTTTATGCGGCGGCAGAACGAGGAGCGTTTTTTCTTCACCGCCGCCGTATCGGCCCCGTCCGACAGGCTTATATTTACATTTCCGCGCGGCGGGCTGTCCGGCGAGATTAAAAGCCCGTCGGTCGCACTTCTCCGCGTAAAGGAGCTGCTCGGAATATCCGAATACAGGTTCGGGAGCGACAGCGCCGATATGCTGTACTGCCGTGAGGCCGCACTGCGAAGCGCCGGAACGGCAGAGGATCCCGCCGTCCGTGCGCTTATTGCCGAAAAATGCGGGGTAACGCAGGCGGCGCCTCCGCTTACGGATACTGTAGCAAGGGTGACCACTGTCGGGAGCGAGATTAATCTGACCCCGAGCCGCACCGACAGGTATTCGCTCTGCGCCTTTTCCTTCTTTGCAAGGTATCTGCTTAAGCTGCGCGAAAACCGGCGCGCGGAGTTTTCGGCGCCCGAAATAGGAACCTTCGTACATAAGATACTCGAGGAATTCGTTTCGGGGAGGTGCCCGGACGGCGAATACCGCCCCGCCGACCGCGAAGCCATTTCCGCCGAAGCCGACCGACTTACCGACGAATATATACTTTCGGTCGTGGGCGAGCAGGGCGACAGCCCGCGGTTCAGATATTCCGTTGCGCGGTTCAAAAGAACGCTCCGCCTTATAATGGCGAATATAAACAATGAGTTCGCACAAAGCGGGTTCAGCCCTTCCGGCACCGAGGTTCGTATCGGCATGGGCGACCTGCCCGCAGTCGAAATCCCGGCGGGATACGGAAAAGTCAGACTCTGCGGGATTATCGACCGTACCGATACCTGCGTAATCGACGGCAGAACATATCTGCGTGTGGTGGACTACAAGACCGGCAAAAAGCGCTTTTCGCTGGAAAAAGTCGGAAAAGGTCTGGATATGCAGATGCTTATGTATCTTTTCGCCTGCTGTGCCGCCGACCGTACCGGCAACACGTATCCCGCCGGTGTGCTGTATATGCCCGCCTACCCGCCGGAGGTGAATTCGGACGGAGGCGACGGCGACGAGTATATCGAGCTGACCGCGGAAAAGAGCATACGCAAGAGCGGGCTCGTGCTTGCCGACCCCGACGTTATCCGCGCTATGGAGCGGGACGGGGGAGGTGTGTTTATTCCGGTAAAACTGAACAGGGACGGCACCGTATCTGCGCGAGGGACCTCGGCAAAAACGCTGGAGGAATTTGACCGCCTTAAGGACGAGCTTACCGAAAGAATAAGCGATATGGGTAAAAAGCTTATATCCGGCAATATGGATATTTCACCGCTTAAGGACGGCAGGGAGAATGCCTGCCGCTTCTGCGAATACAAGGCGTTCTGCCGTTACAGGGCGTAGGGAAAGGAGGAGAGAAGCGTTGCCGCAGTTCACACAGTCTCAGTCGGCAGCAATAAACGATACGGGTAATTCGGTTATCGTTTCGGCAGGCGCCGGAAGCGGAAAGACCACGGTTATGACCGAGCGTATACTCCGTTCTCTGCTTTCGGGCAGAGATATCAGCCGCTGTCTTATAGTCACCTTCACCCGCGCCGCCGCGGCGGACCTCCGCGGGAAGCTGTACCGCGGCCTTATGAAGGCGGCGGCGGAGAATCCTTCGGACCGTCATGTCGCACGTCAGCTTATGCTGCTTCCGTCGGCGGATATATCTACGGTGCACGCCTTCTGCTTTTCGCAGATACGCCGCAGCTTTGCCGACCTGGGTATTACCCCCGATATACGCGCCGCCGACGAAACCGAATCTGCCGTAATGATAAACGAGATAATGGACAAGGCTCTTTGCGAAAGCTATGCCGACGGGGATAAGGATTTTCTTTCGCTTGCGGACGCGCTTTACGGCAAAAAAAGCGATCTTAGGCTTTGCGAGGCCGCAAAAAAGCTGTATTCCGTGCTTCGCGTTTATCCCGACCCGGATTCGCTTCTTTCCGGGCATATATCGGAGCTGGAGCGCGAGCTTGAATCGGGCGATTTCAATACAACCGCCTGCGCCGCGCTGCTCAGAGACGAGATAAACAAGCTCATACATTCTCTCAGAGGGAATACAGAGGAGCTTATATCTTACGCCGCGTCGGCCGGAGCGGACGCCTGTCTGCCCGTGCTCGGCAGTATTTCCGATCAGCTCGATACGGTTATCGCGGCGCTTTCCGCTGACTGGGACACGCTTGTATCCGCCGCGGATGCGGTTTCGTTTCCCGGTCTCCCGAAGAAATCGGACGAAGCCGTAAAAAAGGGCAAGGAAGCCATAAGCGGGGAATGGAAGAAGATACGAAAAAGGTATCTTTGCCGTTCCGCCGCGGTAAACACCGCGGATATGAGGCGTACTCTCACGTTGCTCAGGGCGGCGCGGGCGCTTATAAGGCGGTTTGATTCCATGTACACGGCGGCAAAGAAATCGGCGGGGATTATCGATTTTGCGGATCAGGAGCACATGATGCTCGAACTGCTCGAGCGGGACGGAAAACCGACTCAGCTATGTCTTTCACTGCGGGATTCGTATGACGAGCTGTATATAGACGAATACCAGGACATAAATCCGCTTCAGGACAGGATATTCACGCTTCTTTCAAACGGCAGAAACCGGTTTATGGTCGGCGACGTAAAACAGAGCATATACCGGTTCAGGTCGGCTCATCCCGACATATTTATCGGTTACCGCGATACCTTCGGAACTCCGGACTTCCCGGGGACGGCGCGGGTAACACTACGTGAAAACTTCCGCTGCGATAAACCGATAATTGATTTTGCAAACGCAGTGTTCGGCGGAGTGCCGGGTCTGCGTGAAGCCATGAATTACCCGGAGGAATCGCTTATATTCGCAAAAAGCGATCCGTCCGGAAACGCTCCGGTCACGGTCGCGGCAATAATGAGGGATGACGGTGAAACCGCGTCGGATCTTCGCGGGCGCGAGGCGGAGTATATTGCGTCCGAGATAGAGCGTATAGTATCGTCAGAAGTGATGTGCGACGGAAAGCGTATCGGATACGGCGATATTGCCGTGCTGTTTTCCGCACTTAAAAGCAATTCCTACATATACACCCGGGTGTTTGCCGACCGCGGAATACCCTGTCACACCGAACATACCGAAGGCTTTGCGGAGCAGCCGGAGGTGCTGCTCGCAGTGTCCGCGCTGCGTGCGGTAGATAACCCGACCGACGATATTTCGCTCGCGTCGCTTTTGCGAAGCCCGATATGTCTGTTCACCGCCGATGAGCTGGCACGGATACGCGGCTGCTTTGACGGCGACTGCCTTTACGACTGTCTGCTTGCCGCTTCGGGAATAGCCTCCCCGCGTGAGAAGGGCAGAGTTTATCGCGCAGACAAACCGGCTTCCGCTCTTAAAAAATGCGGAAGGCAGCCCTTTATCGCCCGCCGAGGCAGCGGAGTCACGGCGGATACTGCCGGTAAATGCCGCGGCTTCCTGCGCCGTTTGCGGGAATGGCGGAGCGTGTCCGAGGGAATGCCGTCACACCGGTTTATATGGTATCTTTACGCGGAGAGCGGATTGGCGTCCGCGGTGCTGGGCGAAAAAAACGGCGAGAGAAAATACCGCAGTCTTATGATGCTTTACGAATATGCCCGCCGCTACGAGGAGGATTCGTATAAGGGGCTTTCCGCGTTTCTGCGTTGGTTTTCCGATTCCGAAGGGCTTTCCGACGCGGTATCGCCGGACGACGGCGGAGATTGCGTACACTTTATGACGGTTCACCATTCAAAGGGGCTTGAATATCCGGTCGTGTTCCTGGCGGACGCGGACCGCGATTTCACCCCGCGGGCGCAGGGGGATTTCATTGTTCGGGGCGATTCCGCGGCGGTAAAATTTTCCGAGCATAACGGAATGGTGTCCCGTTCCAACTGTCTGTACGACGCCTGTCTTATACGCGAATACCGCGAAGAGATAGCAGAGGAGGCGCGAAAGCTGTATGTCGCCCTGACACGAGCGCGGGAACGGCTGTATGTTGTCGGCTGTCCGGACATGCTGCCCGAAAAGGGGAGCGTTAATATGTATTCCGCCAAATCCCACTTCGATTGGATAATCGGCACCGTCGGAGCCGCGAGCGGCGACGGTGTGCGGTTTATCTCCGTGCCGCGGCAGACCGAGGAGTCCTCCGCTCAGCCCGACAGGGTTAAGGTCTTCCCGCCGATCCCCGAAGAACTTGCGGAAAGACTGTCGTTTGTTTATCCGGGAGAGGGCGCTTCTCTGCCCGCAAAGATAGCCGTATCCGAAATACGCCCGGGACTGCTCGATACCGACGAGTACGAGCGCACCGTGAGTCAGAGCATAATACTGCGCCGTCCGGCGTTTGCGTCGGACGGGAGCGGCACTGCCTCCGACCGCGGCACGGCGAACCATGTTTTTATGCAGTTCTGCTCGTTCGGTTCGGTCGTGCGGGACGGCGTCTGTGCCGAAGCCGACAGGCTTGTTTCGCTCGGATTTATAACTCCGGCTCAGCGAGAGCTGCTGAATGTCGGCGAGCTGGATCGGTTTTTCGAATCCGGGCTGTTTGCGGAAATGCGCAGTTCGCGCGACTGCCGCCGTGAAATGCGGTTTTCGGTAAGTGAAAGCGATACCGCAGTCGGAGGAAGCGGAAGCGGGCGAATTCTCGTTCAGGGGGTTATCGACTGCTTCTTCCTTATGCCGGACGGCACCTACACCGTTGTCGATTACAAAACCGACCGGGTGCGGTCCGCCGAAGCGCTTATTGCCCGGCACCGTGCGCAGGTATCTTTTTACCGGCGCGCCGTCGAGCGTATGACGGGAAAACGGGTTTCGAGGACTCTGCTGTATTCCTTCTGCCTCGGACGGGAAATAGAGGTTGAATAACACCGCATCATGCGGTAAAAGCAAAGCCGGCGCGGTTATACTGCGCCGGCTTCGTGCGTTGAAGGCCGGATTGCTATTCGATATACTTTAGCTGTTCTTCGGGGTCGATGGAGTTTCCGTTTACCAGCATCTCGAAATGCAGATGGCTTGGGTCGGCGCTTTCGGAAGACGCCGTATTCCCGACGGTTCCGATAGCCTGTCCCGCCTTAACCTTCGCTCCCGCGGCTATTCCGTCCGCGACCGTATCGGCAAGGTTGGAGTATACGGTGACAAGGCCGCCCTCGTGGCTGACCTTTACGGTCGTGCCCATAAAGGCGTCGTTGTATACCTCGCTTACGGTTCCGGCTGCGTAGCAAACCACGGTATCACCGATCTCGGCGGCGATATCTATTCCCGAATGCGTTCGGTAATCCTTCATCGTCTGCGAAAATACAAGCGCGGTCATCGACCAGCTCTTTACGGTCTCACCGTTGACCGGATGCCGATAGGTCGGCGTTACCGGGTCGATTTTGCCCGGAATGTTGCCGGGCTGATCCGCCACGGGCGAATCGATGACGGGCGAATCGACAACCGGCTCCGGCAGCTCGATAACCGGCACCGATATGTCAATATCGCTGATATTACCCGCGTTGCTTATCGAAAAGATGCTGACGCTCATTACGGCGACCATTACCACCGCCAGTCCGAGATAGATATAGGCGGCGTATCTTTTTACAAATCTTACCGTTTTCAGCTTTTTCGCCGCGGCGCCGGATTGCTTTTTCTTTTCGGGCGACTTCTTGTCTTCCGGCATATCCTGCTTGTCCTGCATATGAATCCGCTCCCTTTTTGTGTTTTCAGGTGTATTCTGCCCTTATTTTTCCGCTTGTATTCATGTATCGGTTCAATAAATTGAAAAAACGGCAGAGCCCGAAAACATATATACGGGACGTTCCGGCGAATCCGTTTTATTCGGTCATGCGAGTTATTACCGCGCCGCTGTAGTAATGATAAAGTATCTCGGTGTAATCGCAGCCGCTTTCCGCCATAAGATAAGCGCCGTACAGCGACATTCCGATTCCGTTACCGCTTCCGTATGAATCTATTATGTATCCGTCCGGGGTATATTTAACGGTGAAATCGTTTGAAGGTATTCCGGTAAGCAGCATGAATTCCTCTGCGCTTATTTCATTCCTGCCGCTTTTTACGCTTACCGCCCTGCCGTCGGAGCCGTAGGATACGCTCTGTACTCCGCCCGGAAGCAAAAGCAGCATATCCGCATCGGTAAGCTCCTTCCGGGTGTGGAATGACGGAAATGCGCTTTCGTCGGGGGTGGATACCGATCTAAGGCATGAACAGGCGGAATCGGATGCGGTTTTCCCGCGGGAGGAAAGGTGCCAGACCGCATTTACCGGCTTTCCGCCGCAGGTCAGATATTCACCGCAGGTATCGCTTACGGCGGCGCTCATAAGCGAGTATATTTCCGAAGCGGCGGCTTCGCCCGTCTGCGATGCGATATAAGCCTCGTCGGCGGTCGGAAGCACCTCGCCGTGCAGAGCGGTATAGCTGCGTATCGCCACCGCAAGCGCTTTAAGCGCCTGCTCTCCGGCCGCGTCGCTTCCGATATATGCCAGCGCGGACAGCACGTAATCTTCGCTTACCGTGTATTCGGGCTCGGTCCTTTCCGTACGCAGAAACGGCAGGCAGGCAGTCCAGACAAGAAGCAGTAAAAAAAGAAGCAAAGCGTTTTTCATGTTCGAAAACTCCCTTTGCTTCAGTATATTCGGTTTTCCGGAGGTTATGCCGCCTTCGGCACAGCCGCTCTCATTGAAAACAGCCGGCAGTAGATATATATGGCGCCGACGATATCAACTATACAGTATACGGCGGTGTGATTGAAGGATATCGGCCAGAAGGCCGCGAGATACAGCGCAGGCAGCGAATAAACCAGCAGCAGCATTGCCGCGATAAGCCCGAGCGCCACATAGAGACGCTTGCGTTTGTATCCGACCGTGAATCTGCCCTCGGACGAAAGGAACAGCATAAGCACCGCCAGCCCTGCCAGATGGTAGCTCCCGGACGAAGCCGTTACGGTCAGACTTTGCTCAACGAAATCGTACAGCATGCGTACCGCGACATAAACCACCGGCGCTATAGAAAGAATTACATAAACATTCGGCGATACCGATTTAGCCCCTTTCGAGGTAACAAGAAAATAGGCCGCGGCTATAACCGAAAGAATAATCACCGCCCAGTACGACGGCTTGTAGCTTCCGGGCGATATGATAAGCATATCGAAAATACTGTATGCCGCGCCGGACGCCAGCACGAAGCAGGCAAGCGCAGACGAGAAGGTGACCGAAGCGCTGTCGGTGCGGAGACGGCTCGCTATCCCGCGGGTGAAAATCATCGCTCCGACGAGGTAGGCGGCGCAGACGATAACGCACATAGCCGCAAAAACGGTTGTCCACGGAGTCCCCTCGAGATAGTAAACACCCTCGGCGCTGTTAAGCGACTCCATCTCGATATTATTCAGTATAATGACCATACGGAGCGCGGTAAGCGCGAACGCTACGACCAGTGACGCGATCAGAAAAACACGGTATTCGTTATTCTTTACATGCATGCTCGGATAATTCACTCCCAAAGCGATTATACACTTTCCGGGGGATATTGTAAAGCGAGCGGAATGTTTTTTTTCAGTTTGTTAATAAAAGGTACAATTTCATTTTGCAGGCGCGGTATCAATCTCGGTTCCGGGATAGTAAAACGCGAGTATTTCGTCAAAGGAATATCCGTCGCAGCCCATTGCGTTGCCTCCGACCTGACTGTAACCTACTCCGTGTCCGTTCCCCTTGCCGTGGAGTATAACTCCGGTATCGGTATATTCAATGGTGAAGTTTCCGCTTCTTACACCGAGCGACGATGCGATCGACGACGCGTAGTACAGGTCGTATACATTGTCCCCGCTGTCTGTTATCCTGAGCACATAAGCATAGCTCCCTCCGTGGGGGTCGCGCTCGGCTACGGTTATGTCCGTTACCGTTCCGGTGACAGTGTACTTGCCGAGACGTTCGGAAAGCTGAGTCCAGCTTCTGGCGGCGTCCCATTCGCCGCCGTAGGTCGTATACGGCTCGTTTTCGTAGTATACACAACGAAGGTACGGGATATCGCTGCCTACCCATGCCGCCGCGCTGGAGCAGGACCATTGCCCCTGGCTGGATCCGTAGCAGGCGAGGCAAGGCTTGTCCATGTAAGTGAGTATGAGTCCGGCGGTCTCGTCCACAGCGCGGTCGTTTTCGGCGTCCGCATCATGTCTGCCGTTGTATACCTGGCAGTCGCTGGTCGCACATACGTCGAATCCGCGGTGTCCGGTTTTTGAAAACACAAGCGTTCTCGCAATTATCGCAAACGCCTTGCGGCTTTCGTACGAGCATTTCGTTCCGATTTCGGGCGACATCACGCCCTTGACATATTCCTCAAGCGTGACACGGTTTACGACCGTTATCCCTTGTTCACCGCAGGAGAGTATGAATTTTCCGTCGTATTCGTATCCGGTTGCCGAAAGAACGGTTGTGCCGGTGGACCTTACGGTCGCTCCGTAGTATTCCCGTCCTCCGCAGACAAGCTTTCCGTCCCGAAGGGTAAAGGAGAGAGTACGGTATACGCTGCCGTCAAAATACAGCATGCTGCCCTCGGGCGCGGACAATGTAATCTCCTGCGGCGCCGATTTCCCGTAGCACAGACCGACGTCCACCACGGTTTCCTTCACTGCGGGAATAACGGGCTTTGACGATCCGCCGGGGAAACCGGCGATAATACAGTCTGAGTCGGGATCCGCCTCTTCTTCGCCGGCGGACGATTGCTCCTCCGATACTTCGGGCTCACTTGCCGTTTCGCCCCGGTCCGCGTAAACGACCGGCACGATAAGCATGGACGCGGCGATAATAAGCGATGCCGCCGCGTAAAGATATTTTTTCATGATATACGGATAATACTCCTTTTTTATTTCGGTCGAACCGATTATCGGCGTAAAGACGAGAAGCTATTCACCGCACAATAAAGGTTGAAAAAAATGACCGAATGTGCTAATATTATACCTAAAGCGAGGTAATGTCAATGTTTTTTTCACGTTTTCACTGTGATAAGGACTCCGTTCACCTATCGTTCGACAGCCTTACGGGCGAATTGCTCGAGTTTTACGTGCGTCCCGGGTGTGACAATCTGATAAAAAGCACTCCGTGGGGTATGCCGTCGGTCTTTGCGCTTGTGTTCCCCGACGGCGTTGCCACCGTCCCTTCACCGTCCCGGGTGCGCGCCGACCCTTCGCTTTCGCCGGAAAAAGATTTCGACGGCTCCCGCCTGCGCATGGTCTGGAATTCGGTAATGCTCGGCGACAGAAAGCTGGACGTAAGGGTAACGGTTACGGTAGTGCCTGACGGAACGTCGGCGGTTTGGTCGGCCGTGGCGGAAAACAATTCCGGAATGCCGTTGGTCGAGTTCAGGTTTCCGGTTATCGGAGGAATGTGGCTCGGCGATACTCCTCACGACGACACGCTGGTTTATCCGTATAACGCCGGTGTAAAAATACCCGATCCCTGCGCTTCGCTTGCACATAAGCCGGAGCGTATATATTGGCGGTGGCAGGATTACCGCTATGTATATACGGTCGGCGGCGTATGCGGATATAAAAACACAGAGGGTGTATACTCCTACGGTTCTTCGTATTCCGGACCTCTGTCCATGCCGTGGTGCGATCTGTACGACCGAAACGGAGGCCTGTACTTCGGTATGCATTCCGAAAACGGGATTTGCTTCCTCCGGGCCGAAACGGCGGACGGATCAGACCCGGGGCTGTATCTTCACTTCGCACGGCAGGTACAGAAAACCGGCAGTGTAAGTATCGAAAACGTTGTAACCGCTTTCCACGGCGGCGACTGGCATGACGGAGCCGATATATACCGGGCATTCCGCGGAGTGCAGAACAAAAACCCACTGCCCGAATGGTGGAAGGAATCGGCGGCGCTCGCCGCGCATTACGACTTCAGGTACCAGTCGGGAGGAGTGGTGCATACGTATTCGGATATGGGCGCAATCGCTGAGCAGGCGGAGCTTATCGGCTGTGATCATATACTTTGCAGCGGCTGGCATATCGGCGGATTCGACAACGGATTTCCCGAATACCGCGCCGACCCTGAGCTGGGCGGCGAGGAGGGGCTTCGCCGCGGAATAGCGGATATACATTCACGCGGCAAAAAAGTTTCGTTCTATATCAATTCCCGTATTGCAAACCTGAGGTTTGACAATGAGAAAGACTTTATAAACGAAAACGCCGTCGTCCGTACGGACGGCAGCATCGAAACGGAGCTTTACGGCGACGAATCGCTTCGTTTTGCTACCATGTGCGCCGGTTCCCGCAATTGGCAGGACAGGCTTGTCGGAGCGGCGGAATATGTCGCTTCTCTCGGAGCGGACGGCGTGTATCTCGATCAGCTCGCAATGGCTGCGCCGAGGGTATGCCATTCCGACGGACACGGACACGCGGATTCCGATACATGGTGCGACGGCTACCGCAGCGTAATAGAGCGTGTGCGGGACATAACAGCGGAATCCGGCGAGAAGCTGAACGTAATTACCGAGGGCATTTCCGATAAATACGGGGATACGGCATGCGGCGGGCTGGTATCGACCTTTGCGTATCACCACAACGGGGCGTTTCCGGAGCTGTACAGGTACACTTTCCCGAATCATCGCATGGTGGATATGGTTTATCCGGAAAAGAATCTTGCAATGCGTCCGGTACATGTCGCTCAGGCTTCCCGGGAGATGATTGACCGCGCCTTCGTATGCGGTATGTATTTCTGGGTATACGATCTCGAGCAGGACAATACCTTCCGCCGCGACGAAGAATCGCGCAGATATCTGTGCGAGGCGATTGCCGCCAGGCGGGAATGGATGAAGCGGTATCCGGATTATGTTTTTGCGGACGAACGCGGAATCGAGGTATATAAGGCGACCGCGAAGCACTATGAAGGGGACGGAGAGGGAATTATCGCCTTCGCTCACGGCGGGGACGGCTGCGTTATTCTGTCCTTCCCGGCGGAATGCCCTCTCAAGACCACCCGCAAGGGAAGCAGGACGGTTATACAGCTTCCTGATGTGCGGTTCGGGACGGTTCCATATAAAAAAGTGCCCGTAAAGGGTTGAAAAACGGCGGAAGGTATGGTATACTTTCCGCACATGCCGGTGTGATGGAATTGGCAGACGTGCCGGACTCAAAATCCGGTGGTAGCGATACCGTGCGGGTTCGACCCCCGCCACCGGCACCAGTGTGACGCTGGACCCGATTCGTCTTTGGGTTCAGCGTTATTTTTATCTTGGCTGCCCGACCGCAAGCAGCATTTCTTGCTGCTTCTTGACAAATCCCCGAATACATCAGTCTTTGGGAGACTGGATTATATTATCTCAACAGTAGATACTATGACTCGCAGGTGGGCAGGTTTATAAATGCAGACGGAATTCTTGGTGATGCGAGCACTGCTGTTGGCTACAATATGTTTGCATATTGCGCCAACAATCCTGTAATGTACAGAGATGATACTGGCGAAGGCTTAACGCTTGCCTGCATACTTATCAGTGCTGGCATTGGTTTAATCGTTGGCGCTATTGGCGGTAGCCATTATGCAAAACATAAGAAGAATTTGACACCAAGTGACGGATGGGACTACTGGAAATATGTTGTGTTCGGGGGAATTGGCGGCGGTGCACTTGGCGGTGTCGCTGGCTGGGCATTCTCTGGAACTAGTGTTGCAGCAAGTATGTCTTGGGCGTATTACAAAGCCACTACATACATCGGAACAACATCTTACGCAATAGGAAGAGCATTTGAAAAATGGTTTTATAAAGCATACAATGTTGTTAATCAACAGGTATCCTACAAAGGGTTCA
>SFLA01000088.1 GCA_004553575.1 Clostridiales bacterium | reverse complement strand
CATTGTAACGTCGATATTATACCATTTCCCGCCCAGTTTAACGCGGTTCCACATGTGGTTAATCTCGGTGCTTGTAACAGACTGAGATTCTATTCCGAATTCGGAAAGAAGAGCATCGTAAAGAAGCGTATATGCCATGCATACGCCTTTCCCTTCTTTCAGCATGCTGTACGCATTCGAAGAAACCAGGCTGTTATCGTATTCATAGTTTACGCAGATATAATCGTGAAGAAACAACGCAGTCTGTATATCGCTCAGACCGGCCGGTACATATGCGGCGATACGGTCGATCTCGGAATTGAAATATACTTTCGCTGCCGCAAGTTCGGTGCCGCTCATGGTGTACTGCGGCATAAGAGCAGTCACCTTTGAAGACACGATTCTCACACTGAAAGATGTGCCGATATAGAAAAGCTCCGGATTGTTGTAGAGGACTTCCTCGAACAGTGCCTTCACTTCGGGTTGGGTAAGTCCGTACGCAGAAAGTGAGATCTCCGGCAAGCCCTGTTTTAGACCGTTCAGGACCGCGGAATAAGCCGCGTCTGAATACGCATCGGAATATATTGCCGACGGAAACACCGCAATCAGCAATACAAGTACTGTTAATACCGAAATAGTTTTTTTCATTGACAGCCGCTCCATTTGTGATATAATATATTCGCCGTAAAGATTATAATTCATTTCAACCGGAAAAGCAACCGTATTTTGCATACAGGAAGTGATTTGTTTGCCGGATAACCTGTGCGAAAGCTGTATGTATTACACATACGACGAAGAAGCGGACTGTTATGTCTGCGATGCCGACCTCGACCAGGACGAGGAATTTGTATATATGACCGGGAAAGGAGACGTCTGCCCGTGCTATAATCCGTATGACGAATACGGAACGGTGCGCAAGCAGAATTAAAGCTATGATTTTTCATGACGTTTTCGAGCCTCCGTTCGTTATCGGAGGAGCACTTCATCCGAAGGACAACTGCGGCGAGCTGTACCGTCTCGACGCATCGAAAAAAGAAATATATTCCGCCGCAAACGCCGAGCTGGCTCACTGCACCTCGGGCGTTGCGGTGCGTTTTGTTACGGACGCGGACAAAATAACCGTCCGTGACCGTCTGTCGCATGTAATAGACGGCATGCATCATTTTACCCACCGGGGCGTGCGCGGGCTCGACTTCCTTACGGGAAGCGGTACCGACCGCAGATACTGCGGCGCCATGATGCAGACCTTTGCCGAAAACACCGATACAAATGAAGGCGAACTTTCGCTTAACTGCGGCGAGACAGAAGTTGAGATACTGCTTCCTCTGTATTCCGGCGTAAGCAGTCTCGAAATAGGAATTCCCGAAGGGGCATCGCTTAAAGCGCCTCCGGAAAGGTCAATGAAGCCCATAGCTTTTTACGGTTCTTCGATAACACAGGGCGGGTGCGCTTCGCGCCCGGGAACCGCTTTTGCGAACATAGTCTGCCGCTTCTTCGATGCCGACTGCAT
Source organism: Clostridiales bacterium (assembly GCA_004553575.1). GTDB lineage: Bacteria > Bacillota > Clostridia > Oscillospirales > CAG-382 > SFLA01. The sequence goes on along the minus strand of SFLA01000088.1, from coordinate 1,654 downwards.
AAACCTCGGCTTTTCCGGAAGCGCATTCGGGGAAAGCTCCGTGGCGGAATACCTCGCCGGGCGTGAAACGTCACTGTTCGTCATGGATTACGTTTTCAATTCGCGCTCACTTGAAGAGCTTCAGACAACTCATTACCCCTTCTACCGTGTGTTCCGTGATTCACATCCTGATACTCCGGTGCTGTTCTGTACTCATCCCCGCGTCTGGCCGGACACGGAATATGACCGTCAGCGGACAGAAACGGTCGAAGCCACCTATCTTAAGGCAATCGCCGGGGGCGACCGCAACGTTTACCTGCTGCATGGGGAGGACTACTTCCCTGCCGAAATGCGTGATCTCTGCATGGTGGATTATCTGCACCCGAACGATCTCGGCATGTATTTTATGGCAAAAGCCATGATAGGCAAGATAAAAGCTATACTCGCAAACAGTTGAAAACACAAAAAGGCGGCTGCCGTAAGACAGCCGCAGTCCGTTGTCAGTCCGTATGATTCCTTTTTACAGATCATCAACGTCCTGAACCGGGATCTCGTCTTTGTTCAGCGGAACGCCGGTATAACTTCCGTTCGGGTCGGTATCGCCGGAAAGCATATCCTCACCGATCGCGCCGCCGGGTCCGCCGAAAGGATAAAACATATCGGGGATCTCGCCTGTAAACATTCGCGGGTAGTGATAACGGTTCTCGCCGAACAGATATCGGCCGCGTCTGCCTGTAATGCGATCATGCTTTTTATCATTCATAACGATTGCTCCTTTTTATCGGGGCAATCATAGTATTGCCGCCGTGCCGCGGATTATGCTGCGGAACAGATGGCAATTTATTCATTTTACAAAACGAGGAGAATACCGATGAGGGCGATGGGAATAGATTTCGGTGACGCGAGGGTTGGAATCGCAACCTCGGATCCCGGCGGAATGCTGGCGACGGCACAAGGTACCTTAAAGGTAACCGGGCTTGAAGACGCCGCGAAAAAGTGTGCTGTGCGAGCAAAAGAACTCGGAGCCGAGCTGCTGGTGATCGGAATGCCGAAGAACATGGACGGATCTATGGCATACCGAGCGAACCGAACGGTACGATTCGCCGAGTTGCTCGGTGATCTAACCGGTCTGCCGGTCGAGTTCATGGACGAAAGGCTTTCTACTGCAGAGGCTTACCGTTATCTCAACGCGACCGAATATAACGGAAGAAAGCGCCGGGGAGTTATTGACACGCTCTCCGCCCAGATAATACTTCAAAGCTGGCTTGACAGCAAAAGAAACTAAAATAGTTTTTATGTCTTGACAATAGCGTTTTTTTGTATTATAATGCTTTGCGTTGCGGAAAGTATACCTTCCGCATCTGTATCGGGGTGTGGCTCAGTTTGGTAGAGCGCTTGGTTCGGGACCAAGAGGCCGGAGGTTCAAATCCTCTCACTCCGACCATATCGAGTGTTCATAAGGAATTTCACTTTATGAACGCTCGATTTTTTTATATATAACAAACCCATGTCGATTGATTGAAGTTTATTTGAATTGATAAGCTTTTTATGCTACAATCTCTTAAAGGAGGTGTTGATATGTACTACCTTCAAAACAGATGGAAATTAGAGAATAAAAAACTGCATTACTATGGATTACGCAATACTCCAAATATGCTAAAAAATGATAAGATCG
>SFLA01000087.1 GCA_004553575.1 Clostridiales bacterium | reverse complement strand
TATTATAGATCAGTTTCCGTCAAAAGTCTGTATTGACCCCGTAATGGGAGATAACGGTAAGCTCTATCCCGGGTTTACGCCGGAATTCGCATTCGAAATGGCGAAACTGTGCGGCAGAGCAGATGTAATACTTCCGAATATGACCGAGGCTTCTTATATGCTCGGAACCGAATATATCGCTTCGGGCTATGACGGCGACTACGTACTCGGAGTGCTTGAGGGGCTTTGTGGACTCGGCGCAAAAAGCGCTGTGCTTACCGGAGTCGATTACGGTGACGGAAGGGTAGGGGTCGTCTGTCTCGAGAAATCCACCGGAAAAACATTTTCGTATTTCCGAGATCGTATAGGACGTTCCTTCCACGGAACCGGCGACGTGTTCGCGTCGGCAACGGTTGGCGCTCTTATGAACGGCTTCTGTCTTGAAGAATCGATCAGGATAGCCGTAGATTACACGGTCGCCTGTATATCTCATACAGCCTCCGACCCGAATTCCAATAATTACGGAGTCGATTTTGAATCACAGATATCGTACCTGCTTTCACTTATCGGCAGATAGGACTAATTAAGAGTATAAGAATCCGCCCGAGGGGATATCTCCTACGGGCGGTTTTGTTTGGTTATTGAGGCAGCTGCTCCGGCGGTATGTCCATCGGGCGCGATACCGGCTTTATCCATTTTCCCTTCGCGACATATCGGATGCACAGCACATCTTTAATAAGATCTTCAGAAAGCAATACAATTATGTAAACCAAAACGAAGTCGAGCCTGAGCACAAGTCCCAGCACTGCCGCTATCGGAAGGGCTATTGCCCAAAGCGATCCGAGATCGTACAGCATACCTATTTTCGTATCTCCGCCGGCACGGAAGACGCCGACTATTGCCATGTATGGTATGTTTCGGAAGCAAAGCTCGCAGCAATATACGGTGAGAAGTATTCCTGCAACAGCGTATGCACCCTCCGATACGGAATACAGCGCGAGTATCGGCTTGTGAAGCAGAAGGACCGTGCCTCCAACCAGCAGCGACAGTATCGGAACCATGGCCAGAAACCGTTTTGAATACTCTTTGGCACAGTCGAAGTTACCCTCGCCTATGCGCTTTCCGATAAGCACCGCGCAGGCGTTGCACATTCCGATAAAGAACACAAAGCCGAGGCTTTCCACGGTTCTCACAATAGTGAGCGCGGCTATGTTCTGTTCTCCCATTCTGCCGTACACCATGTTTATGCCGCACACACCGAGCACCCAAAGCGTCTCGTTAGCGAATACGGGAGCCATTATGCGGAAAAAGTGACCGGCAAAGTTCTTTGTCCAGCCGAGCATTTCGCGAGGCGAGCCGAATATACAGTATTTCTTTATAACCGAAGCGATAATAAGCACTGCGGGGTTTATCGCAGAGCTTATAACCGTAGCAAGTGCCGCTCCGCGTATACCCATTTCCGGGAATCCAAGCGCGCCGAAGATCAATACGTAGTTAAAGAACACGTTTGCAAGCGATGCCGCCGCATTGGATACAAAGGATATTTTTACTACCTCTATTGACCGCAGCATCATGCTGAGAGCCGTGTTTACGGAAATGCCGATAAACGACAGGCATGCTATCCGCAGGTATTTTCCGCCCTCGGCGATTATCGCTTCCGAATCGGTAAAAATGCTTATAGCCTGCTCCGGAAATAAGAATACCGCCAGGGTAAACAGGGAAGAAAAGACGGCGCAGTTAATAATCACCAGACCGCAGGTCTTTCGTATTCCCGGTATGTTGCGGGCTCCCCAGTACTGGGCGGCGAATACCGTACCGCCGGAGCATATGCCGAAAATACACACGTTATGCAGATTCGCAACCTGAGCCGCTTCGCCCACCGCAGAAAGTGCTATATCCCCGAGCTTACCGACCATAATGCTGTCCACCAGCGACAGGGAGGACGAAAGCAGATTCTGAAGCGCTATCGGGATTGCAAGCGTAAGTGTGACCGTCCAGAAGGCACGGTCTTTAAACATTCTTTTGAAAAACATTGTTTCACCGGTGTTCCGTTAATGATTGCGTTTATTATAGCAGATCGAAGGCACAAAGTAAAGCATAAAGACATATAATGCGAATAGGTGAAACGGAGGAAATTATATGCTGTTCAGGAACCTTCCGCCGCCGCTTTCGTACATACCGGGCGGCAGATATGACGGGTGTATTGAATCCGCCGGCGGGATCGCACTGCCGGAGCTTCCGTCGGTTCCGTCCGTCCCGCCGTCCTGTCCGTGTGCCGGATACGCTTATGCGGTCGGATCCGGATCGTGTCTGGATTCGGGATCGGACATTCCTTTTTGCGCGCTTTATTCACTGAATACGGAAACCGAAAACAGCACTGCGGTGCTTGGCGAGGGCGCGTATTTTGTCCAGTACCGGTTTACGGCGCGCACCCTTATGGTTCCGGACTATATTACGGTAATGCCGGTGTTCGACGGAAAAACCGTAACGGACGGTTCGTCAAAGGCGCGTATGGGGCGCGAAGACGGTTCGGCATCCGTAACGGGCTTTTTCGTATGCGTTTCGCCGGATGGCGGCCGTCTGTCTTTTAAAATTAATGCCGGAAGAAGCAAAATGATGACCGGATATTCGTTTTCGGCAGCGATAATACAAATATAAAAAACACCGCGCCGCCTGTTTAATGCGGTGCGGTGTTTTACAGAGCCGAAAGCTTGTTATTATTTAGAGTTGTTTTCCGATGAATACTTTTTGCTGCGTAATGCAGGGGTAACGATCGGTGCGATAATTATCGCGATCACTCCTCCGATAAGCGCGGTAACAAGCTGAGGCCACGAAAACGCCGCGGATATTACCGACGCTTTGGGCTCGGGCAGAGCGAGTATAACCGGAACCGCCAGCTTTGTTACGAGCAGGAACAGAGCTGCGTACTTCAGCGCCGCGCCGACGACGAGCGAAATAATCATATTGCCCCACATCTGCTTACGGGCAGATATGAAGTACCAGCAGAGTACCAGCACGAGATTACCGACTGCGATAAACGGTACGATGACAATGAACGGAGTGCCTATACCGAACGCGAAAGCCAGGAACGGCGAAATGCAGGCGACGGCTATCGCCGGGACAAGCCCTATGAACAGCGAGGTGAGTATAAGAATGAGGTTAACGGCGCTTCCGACTACAAACTGATTGCCG
>SFLA01000086.1 GCA_004553575.1 Clostridiales bacterium | reverse complement strand
TGAGAATTTTTTGGAAAGCACTAATGTACTTATTAAAAAGCCGCACGCTTACGGAACATTTCATCTTGTATTTCTTGCCGTCGGGCTTACCGTCGTAATTCTTGCGGCGTATCTTCTGAGAAATGCCGACGATCGCATGAACCGCATTGTACTCTGCTCGGTGGGAGGGGTACTGCTTGTTTCGGAGGTATACAAGCAACTTCTTTACTACTTTGTAATCTGCGATAACAGCTATCCTTGGCATATATTTCCGTTCCAGCTCTGCAGTATACCTATGTATCTTTGCATCATAGCTCCTTTTATAAAAAACGAAAAGATATCCGGAGCAATGTATGATTTCATGCTCGGATTTAATCTGATGAGCGGATTCCTTGCGCTGCTCGAGCCGTCCGGATTACTTAACGAACGTCTTCCGCTCCTGATACACTCCTTCTGCTGGCATACTTTGCTGGTGTTCGTCGGACTTTATCTCGGATTGTCACGCAGAGCGGGTCTGAAGCTGAAAAACTTCGTGCGTGCCGCAGCAATATTTCTGATATGCTGCGGTATAGCGTATGCAATAAACTTCGGGCTTTACGATGTTTCGGGCGGAGAAGCGAATATGCTGTATATCGGTCCGGCAAATTCACCGATAATAGTTTTTTCGGATATCAGCAGAAAATACGGATGGTACGTAAACGCACCTGTATATATTACCTCCGTTACGCTCGGAGCGTTTATTTTCTATCTGCCGTTTACCGTTTGGAACCGGCGCACGGCGGTGAAAAAGGCGGCTGCTGCAGTCTGAGCTTTGTTATTAACCGCGTGTTTGAGAATTGCACCTTTTTGTAAATTAACCTCCGTATTCGGTTTTTCACGCGGAGGTTTTAATTTTTATTACTGTTATCGAGGAGAGTCATTGGCTTTTTTAAGTACCTTTCCTTGCACTTGACATAGAGACCTTGTAATGATAAAATATACGGGATATCCGGCAGTGCAATCTTTTGGATTATTGCGGCTGGTATTACGGAAATCTACGGAGGATAACCGCAGAAATGAAAAAAACAGCGCTTTTACTAATCATCTCAATTCTTTTGTCACTGGCTGCAGGCTGCGTCGGTGACGATGTTTCGGGATCCGTTTCCGAAACCGTTTCGGACATCAGCACCGATGTTTCGGAGGCCGTTAATAATCCTACTGACGACGCCGAATACGCTACCGCAATAAGCATAGGCTGCAAGTATACCTGCTCAGCCAATGCGGATGACGCCTATCCGGATTCCTACGGCACCGAGCTGACAGACGGTCAGGCGGCTGCCGAAGATCGTGGAGATTACACAGCTGCCGAGTATTCCGGGTATTCTCTCGGCTCCGAGTCTGTGCTTGATATAGTTGTTGACCTCGGCGATGTTTATGATACCGTTTACGGCTTCAGATGCGGATATCTCGCAACCACAAATGCGGGAATATATCCGCCGGCTGCGATAAGCGTTGCGGTTTCCGTCGACGGTACGAACTACAATTCCGTCGGTACACTGGTTAAGCCGGAATATGTAGAGGACACCCGGCAGGAGGCTTCTCTTGTAAGCGGAACATTTCTTTCCGCACGCTATGTAAAGTTTTCCGTCACCAAGGCGGCAGCCTGGATATTTATCGACGAGCTCACGGTTGTTGCTGACGAAAAGAGTGACAATGTCGACAACGCTTACCTTGAAATGGTTTCGGGAGCGTATTCTTCTCTCGGCACAGTGTCGTTTACCGGCGGGAATGCTCCCGACCGCAGTCTTTCACTTCAGCTGGTAAGCGAGAACTGCAAATATACATCCACGGGTGAGCAGTCCTCCGTATTCAGCGACGACGGTGACAATCTTACCGACGGTACCGTGACAGGGTATTACGAGAGCGGTAACTGGGTCGGCTTTAACGGCGGGGAAGCGGTTGACATAATTGTAGATCTCGGCACTGTCCGCAGCGATATTGCTGTGCTTAAACTCTTCTCATACGCAAACACCGCAATCGGAATGTATATGCCGGCGGCAGTTACATATTCGGTCAGCAACGACGGAAAGACGTTTACGGATATAGGCAGGGTGTTCGGTCCGACTTCGGCTCAAAACACCTGCGATTTTACTCTTTCTCTTCCCGCCTGCGCTTCCGGAAGGTATATAAGGTTCCGTCTTGAAGCGACAGACACCACGGTGTATCTTGCAGAGGAAGCGGCGGTGTATGCTTATACCGACCAGGTTTCCGTCGATTCCTGTTATCCGCCTCTCAGCTTTGACGGCGAGATTAAGAACTGGAAGAATCCGTCCTCAAAGATGAAAAATCTTATTCTCGGCCTTACACAGCAGATCAACAGTCCGGTACAGCTCGAAGAGAACGCCTGGAAGAACAACACTCCCGTCACTTCCAAGCTCATGACCGACGGCAAGCGAGCCACCGTCAACAGCATTCATAACGGGCAGTTCTTCAAATTCAATACCGGTTCATCTCGTGACATTATCTACGATCTCGGTGCAACCAGCTCGGTGAGCTCCTTCTTTGCGGAGTTTACACATCTTACCGACTGGGCGGTTATCGCCCCGGGAAAGGTTTCGGTATATCTTTCGGTTAACGGAGCCGATTGGTACAGCGCGGGTGCAATAACGATAGATCCCGCTACCGACAACGAAATAGTTTCCGGCACTCTTACCCTCAACCATGCCGTCCAGGCAAGATATGTCTGCTTCTCATTCATCGTTTCCACGTGGGCGGGTATCAGCGAGCTTGAGGTTATGGGTACCGAGAGCACTGCAGGTGCGTATACTCTTGAGAACAGCGGCTTTGACAAGCGCGAGCTGTTTGTGTATTCGCGTGCGGAGCCGTCGGCAGATATTCTCGGCGGTACCGAGGATCTTTGCCTGCTTTATCACAGCACGTCGTTCGGCTATACCGTCGAGCAGCTGATACCTTATCTTGCATATGTCGATACCGACGGCAAAATAACAGATACCATGTTCGATAGCTTTTTGTTCCTGCTTTCGGGCAAGATGCCTTCAGGGCTTTCGCCTTGGGAAGACAGCACCATGACCGATCTTAAGTGGACCGTTACCGACCTGTTTACCGAGGGAGAGAATATTCTTGCGCTTGAGGAGGCTGCCGGTCAGGTAAAGAAGGCGCTCGGTCTGGGTAATGACTATCAGAACAAGTGCAGGGTAACCCGT
>SFLA01000004.1 GCA_004553575.1 Clostridiales bacterium | reverse complement strand
TTGCCGAGATCCGGCCGTTCCCCCGTGGTTTCTTCCACAAAGTCAAGCGCGGCTTCGATATCGGTAAGGGTGTTGAGCCCCAGAAAGTCCATTTTCAGAAGCCCCATCGCCTCGACCTGCTTTTTGTCGAACTGAGTCGTGATATATTCGCCGCTCCTTTGCAAAGGTACGAAATCCCACACGGGACGCGGACAAATCAGAACGCCCGCCGCGTGCATACCCGTTTGTCTGGGCATATTTTCAAGGCGCAACGACATATCTATTATCGTTTTTGCGGTGACGTCTTCTTCGTAATATTTGATGAAATCGGGCGAAAGCATTTTCGCCTTTTCTTCGTCGTCCTTGTACGGGCCGCGACCGAGAGCCTGCGACAGCGAAATATGTACAACGTCGTTAATCGCCTTTGCCCATTTGTCGGCGTCGGCGTAAGGAATGCTGTAAACGCGCGCGACGTCCTTAATAACCGCGCGGGCGGACAACGTGCCGTAAGTTATAATCTGCGCGACGTGGTCTTTGCCGTACTTTTCCTGAACGTACTGGATCGTGCGCTCCCTGTTGACCGTGCAGAAGTCGATGGAATTTAACGTCATCAAAAACGGTCGCCAAACACAGAAGCTCCGCGGACGAAAGCCCGCGGAGCTTTTTGCTGCAGCAATACCGTCCGGGAATTTACGGAAAAGCAATAAGCAACGGTAACAGTGAAGAAGTGAGGTGTTTACACTGCCTGATTTTTTGCGGCAAAATGCGGCAGCCCGGGCTTGTATGCAGAAAAAGGCTTTGACCGCAACGGTCAAAGCCTAAAGCATTGTCTATTCATTCGCGACGTTTTATTCCCGGCTTTTGCACCGCCGGATTCGCGCTGCCGCTTCGGTCAGCGCTTTTTTCTTTTCCGTAATATAACGACTATTACGGCGGCGCATGCCGCGGCGGCAACCGCTCCGACAGCCCAGGGAATAATGCTGCGCGTTTTGCCCGCTCCGGATCCTTCGGAAGCCGTTTCCGATTCTTCGGCTGAGCCGGAATCGGGGCTCTCGTCCTCGGACGAGGTGCCGTCACCGGGCGCGCCCGTGTTTTCCGGTCTGCTTTCCGACATTTCGCGTATACGCAATGCCAGCTCGATATCCTGCGAAAGATATTCGTTTCCGTACGCCGCAAGTACGGAATTCATTTCCTCAAGCGTCATTTCGGAATTCAGAGCGCCGGATTCCTCACCGCTCAGCCGGCAGAACAGCTCAAAACGGTCGACCGCCGTCTTCTTCAGCGCCTCAATACTATCGCTTGCCGAACGGGTGAACGACAGAGCGGGAGCGGAAAATACGGTTTCCGCAAAGGCGGCGGCATAACCGTGATTGACGTACGAGCTCCATTCGAAAAACGCAATGCCGTCGCCGCCGTATTCCGCCTGCTGACCGAGCTGCAGAAACATTTCGTCCGCGGTGAGCGACAGATAAGCGCCGCTTCCCATGACAAGGAAAGAAGAATCCGTTATATACTGCCTGAATTTTCCGGTCGCATCGCGGAAGATCCCCGCGGCGTATGACATGGGGTATATACCGTCCACATCTCCGCTTTCCAGCCAGTGCGAGCTGTCCTGACAGTACAGCTCCGCGGCGGTATCGTTCGCAACGGCGGCGGAAATGTACAGGTCGGGTCTGCAGGAGCGTATCATTGAGGATAGCTCGGAAACGCGTCTGTCAATCAGCGAAACCTTGAAGCTGACCCAATCCTGCCAGTTCTTATGAGCCCGGAGCTGTACGGCGATTTCGTCCGCCACTCCGGCATCAAGCCCGGTTTCCGCGGCAAACAGAGCCTTGGTCTCCGCATCGTAGCCGAAATCGGTCGTGCCGTCGAAATACGGATAACGTATGTAATCGTACTGAATCCCGTGAATGTCGTAATTCATAACGATATATTTTATATATGCGGATATTTCGGAAAAGTATTCGTCGCTCGCCGGGGAGGCAAAATGCTCGGCGTTCACTTCGCCGCGGTTTGTAAGCGCCAGATATCCGTCGCAGTTCCCGTTGTCGCTTCCCTGAAAAACAGGTACGGACGCCACAAGCTCTATTCCCTGCTCCCGGCAGGCCTCCGCATACGCTTGCAGGATATCGAACCGGTAGGCGCGGGTATCGATTCTGAACAGGCTCACGCCGGGCACACGCAGCAGGCTGGTGCCGCTGTTGATTATTCCGAGGCAAAGCTGGTTGATTCCCGCCGCCTTCATTTCCGCAACGGTTTCACGGACCTCCGACGCTCTGCTTTCAACCGGTACATACCATACGCTGCGTATCTCCACGGTGCGGCGCTCGATAAGAAGCCGCGACAGCTCTTTAATCTCCCCGAGCAGCTCGTCTCTCGACGCCAGATCCGTTGCGAGAGAGGGATTCAACGCGGCGATACGGCTGTTTACCGCATCGTAATCCACGAGGCGGAGCTGCTCTCCGGCGGTTATTACTTCTTCTTTCAGAAGTGCAAGCTCGTTTGCAACCGTGGCGGCAAGCATGGACGCGTCGTATGTAACCCTTACGGATGATCCTTCTATCGAACACCGCGCTCCGGGCACGCAATATGTCCTGAGCGTGTTTATATCCTCCGCTTCAATGGCGGAAATCACATAGCCGCCGTCGGGGACGACGGAATCGTTGCCGCCAGCCGATAGGATATATCCGTCGGAGCCTACCCGCACCTCGTATCCGTAGCCGTTGGTTCCGGTATTGGTGCCGGGACGGTTATATATCACAAGTTTATTCGCATACCGCACTTCGTTGTAGCCGGTAAAGCGGAAAACGGTTTCGTAAAACGGATTGATCGTATCCCCGGAAATCAGCACACGCATACCGTATTCGTCAAAATACGCGTTGTCGCCTATTTTTGCCGTTTCGTATGTGCCCATCGTAACCTCGCCGGTGCCCGAAAGGATAAACCCGCCCTCCGGAACGGCAAGATTTTTGCCGCGTATGTCGCCGGCGTCGATTTTATCGGTAACAACGCCCTCGGCGCTTACCACAACATTCCAGCCCCATTCGTTTTGCAGAGTGGTCGGCCTGTCTTTGTAAACCACGGTAAGGTCGGCCCACCTGGTGCCGTTTACCGAATCCACCGGGATCGTTGCGGTTCCCGCGCCGTCTGCCGATGCGCTGTATGAGCCGGCGGGAATAAGCAGCGCGGACGCCAGCATAAGTGTTCCCAGCCGTTTCAGTATTTTGCCAAGCATAAGGATTAACTCTCTTTCCTGCAGTAATTTTATACCGCAGTATACCATAAACCGCGGCGCATATCAATATTCCGCTCCGAAAAAACTCCGTCGGCGCAGAGACGGCGGCGGACAGGGTTATTACGCACGCTTTTCGGTCAATTCGCAAAAGGCTGGCGTCAACACCGCGTCAGGAAACTCCCGCTTTTGAGTATATAACACGGCGCGGCACAATACAACGGTTTACGGAATTCCATCCGGTATTATCCGGGTTACGGCGTATTCGGACCCGTTTTGCTTCGGTTCCGGGAGTGCGGTTTCCGTTCGGATCGGTTTGCAGACGCATGCTGCACACGGCAAACCGGACGGAAGGGCTTGCCGACCGGCACGGGTGCGTTATCAAACGGCGGATTCGCTCCGTACCCGTTGACATATCAAGTCTTCCGTGGTATAAATGTCTTAATCGGGCAGATACGGATACCCGCCGTATCCGCGCGGAGAGCAGGCTGCAAAAGCGCCGCGATGCGGTCTGTTGATTCTCGCTTAAGTAACGGTTATTTTAACGAATCGGCACTGGGGGGCACTGTTTTGTACGAATATTCCGATGTTACCGTTGTGCTTCCGTCGCTAAACCCTGACGGAAAGCTTATAAAAACGGTCGAGTCGCTGATATCTGCCGGGTTCCGCGATATCGTTATCGTCAACGACGGCAGTGATGCGGAGCACACCGCCAACTTTCCGGATACGGAAAGGTATCCGCAGTGCACCGTACTGAATCACTGGATAAACCGCGGCAAGGGCGCCGCGCTTAAGACCGCGTTCGGATATGTACTTGCCACACGCAGGCAGCTTCCCGGCGTCGTAACGGTTGACGGGGACGGACAACACCTTGCAGAGGATGTACGCGCCTGCGCGGAGGAGATGTGCCGCCGCCCGGATACGGTGATACTTGGCGTAAGGGATTTTTCGCTGCCGGGCGTGCCGCGCCGCTCTGTCGCGGGGAACCGCATAACCTCTGCGGTATTCCGGCTCGGCTGCGGCATGAAGATAAGCGATACGCAGACGGGTCTGCGGGCGATACCGTCGCAATATCTGCCGGACCTGTTAAAGGTTAAGGGCGACAGATTTGAGTACGAGACGAATATGCTGCTCGAGCTTAAAACGCTTGATATCCCGTATGCCGAAAAGAAAATCGAAACGGTGTACATAGAAGATAACAAAACGTCGCATTTTCACCCGGTAAGGGATTCATTGCGTATATACCGGCTAATATTCAAATATCTTCTGTCTTCGTTTTCCGCCTCACTGCTTGATCTTGCGGTGTTCCGTCTGCTCATCGGATTTATCGCAAACGGGCTTGTCTGTACCGTGCTGGCAAGGGTTGTCTCTTCGCTGTTCAATTATTTCGTGAATTTCAGGCTGGTTTTTGCCAGAAAGAAAACCGCCGGTCAGACCGTAATACGCTATTATGTCCTTGCGGCGGCGGTCATGCTGGTGTCCGGAGTGTCGGTGAGATTGATAAGCACACACATATCCGACGGCTGGCTGCTTACGCTGGCAAAGGCGGGAATCGATACGATTCTGTTTCTCGCAAGTTTTACCGTTCAGAGAGAATGGGTGTTCGGAGGTAAAAACAAAAAATGATAAAGGTAAGAAAAAAGACGGTGTTCATGGTAATCCGTCGCACGCTGCTGGTGCTGCTGGTGCTCCTGCTGTTTCTGCTCGGTTCCGTGTACGCGCTCGGTTATACTCTTGCAAACGGTCCGAGCGAGACGCTCCGCAACATGCTGGTGCTTTCCGCAAAGCAGGCGAGCGCGACCAAATGGCTGCCTTCCCTGTTTCTCGACCGGGAGACTATAGAACAGATACTCGCGGACAGCGTCGAGGTGACGGTGACCGAGATCGACATAAACGATTACCGCCCCAAGGAGCCGGATACCGATACGAGCGAACCCGGAGTATACGACGAATGGGCGGACTGGCCCGAGGAGGTTCGTATCGAATTTCTGAACGGAGCCACCTTTAAGGCGTATCTTATGATAGTCAGGGATCCGTCCAGAGTTTTTACCGGGGTTGCAAATAATCTCGGTACCGCCGCGTACGGTATGCGCGTATACGCAATGGCCGAAAAATACGACGCGCTGGCGCTGATAAACGGCGGCGAATTTCCGGATAACGGCAAGGGTCCGGGCAACCAGCCCATAGGCCTTACATATTCGCAGGGCAAATGCGTCTGGAACGACGGAAAGCTCCGCACGTTTATAGGCTTTGACAACAATAACCGCCTGGTGGTAAGAGAGGGCCTTACCAAAGAAGAAGCGGAACAGTTGGGAATACGCGACGGCTGCTGCTTCCAGACCGGCAACGTGCTTATCACCAACGACGGCGATAAGATTCAGCTCCATTATTCCGATGCGAACACCGGAACCGCGCAGCGCACGGCGATCGGTCAGCGCGCCGACGGAACCGTTCTTATGCTTGTCACCGACGGGCGAACCGCTTCGAGCATCGGCGCGACGCGGAACGACATCATAGACCTTATGGTATCCTACGGAGCGGTCACCGCGGGAATGCTGGACGGCGGATCGTCCGCGATGATGTATTACGAAAACTATATCGATATCTATGCGGATATTTACAATATCGACCGGAACGCACTCGATCAGTATCAGCTAAAGGGTCTGGTCAACAAATACCAGGCGTTCACACCTCCGAGAACCATGCCCACCTATTTCGTGGTGTCGAAGAGAACGGAGGGGTGACGCATGGCGGCAAAAAAACGGGGATTTCCTTACTTTTATACCATACTCGCACTGCTGCTGCTTATCGGGATCATCGCGGTGGCATACGGACTTACCCTGCTTAACCGCTGGATGGCGGACTACGAGGCTTCGCAGCCCAAGTATGTCGCCGAGCGGATGTTCAGGGAATACTTTGCCGACCCGGATTACGCCGAGCTGCTGAGATTGACGGGCGGACAGCATTCCGAATTCGAGACCTACGACGATCTTGTCCGTTATGTTTCGGATCAGATCGGATCGGGCGAGACCGAATACCGCGGAGTTACCGGCGATCTTTCCGGCGATATGCTTAAATATGTAGTGTCCGCGGGGGACGTCCGGTTCGCCCAGTTCACCGTCGTTAAAAGCGACGAGGTGACCGAATTCGGCAACCCGATATATTCCTACGGCGACATTCAGCTCTTTTACATGACCGACACCGTTTCGGTCACCGTTACCGCGCCCGCCGGCGCGACCGTTTACATAAACGGAATAGCGCTTGATTCCGGCGAACTGGTATCGTCTGCCGAAACCGAATCGTGCTCGCATATGCCGGACGGGGTCACCGGTCTGGTTATGAATACCTATACTGTGTCCGGTCTGCTTTACGACCCGGAGGTCGAGGTGACCGACCGCGACGGAATTGCCTGCGAGCTTACCCGCGGAGAGGACGGAGCATACACCGCCGCGGTGAATTACAGCGAAGAGCTTAAAAACGAATACGCCGATATGATTATCGACTTTACCGAGAAATACGCGGCATATACCGCAGCCAATCTGCGTTTTTCGGCGTTTTCGGCAAGGCTTGATAAAAGCAGCGAGCTGTACGAGCAGATACGCACGCTCGCTACCAATACCGTATTCGCCAACGACGGATATAAGTTCGTGAATCAAACGGCGGAAGAGTTTTACATGTATGACGAGGGCGTGTTTTCCTGTCATGTCAAGCTTACACAGATACTCTGGCGGGCAAACCGGGACGATTATTACGTGTATGTGGATATTGTCTTCTATCTTCACGAGATAAACGGCGAATATCTTATATACAGCATGGATGTGCAGTAAGCACGTCTCCGCATTTACGGAATAATGGCAGACGTCGAAAAAACGTCTGCCGTAATTTAATTAAAGAACCGCGGCACGGGCGGGGCTTACGGCCGCCGCCGCGGCGCCGAAAATAACGGAATAACCGAAGGAGAACAGAGATATATGAAATTAGGTATCGTCGGGCTTCCCAATGTCGGAAAATCGACATTGTTCAACGCGCTTACTAAGGCGGGCGCCCAGAGCGCGAACTATCCGTTCTGCACGATAGAACCGAACGTAGGTGTCGTGGCGGTGCCGGATCCCCGTATCGACCGGCTGGCCGAGCTGTACTCGCCGGAGAAAAAGACCTATGCGACGATCGAATTCGTGGATATCGCCGGTCTGGTAAGAGGCGCGTCGAAGGGAGAGGGCCTGGGCAACAAGTTCCTTTCGCACATACGCAACGTCGACGCGATAGTGCATGTCGTAAGGTGCTTCGGCGGTTCGGACGTAATACACGTTGACGGCGACGCCGACCCGAAGCGCGACATAGATACGGTGAATACCGAGCTTATACTGTCCGACATAGAAATGGCGGAGCGCCGTCTGGATAAGGTTAAAAAGCAGATGAAGGGCGATCCGTCGCTCGCCGCGGAGGCGGAGACTCTCGAGGTTCTGCTCGCCGCGCTTAACGCGGGCATTCCCGCACGCGACGCGGAGCTGACCGAAAAGCAGCGCGAGGTTATCGGCACTATGGACCTGATATCCGCAAAACCGGTAATATACGCCGCAAATACCGACGAAAGCTCGGTTGTGTCCGGCAACGAATACATTTCCGCCCTGCGCGAGGCGGTAAAGGGCGAAAAAGCCGAAATAGTACCGGTCTGCGCCGAGACCGAGGCAGAGATCGCCGAGCTCGACCCCGACGAGCAGAAGCTGTTTCTTGAGGATATGGGGCTTGAGAAGAGCGGACTCGACCGGCTTATACAATCGTCCTACCGGCTGCTCGGATTAATATCCTTCCTGACCGCCGGTCAGCCCGAGGTGCGGGCGTGGACGATAAAAAACGGCACACGTGCGCCGCAGGCAGCAGGCAGGATACACACGGATTTCGAGCGCGGCTTCATACGCGCCGAGGTGGTATCCTACGAGGATCTTATCGCAAAAGGATCGCTTGCCGCCGCAAAGGAGGCCGGTCTGGTCCGGAGCGAGGGCAAGGAATACGTAATGAAGGACGGCGACGTCGTCCTGTTCCGCTTCAATGTGTAATCGAAAGGATTTACCGCATATGAAAAAGCTGTTTGCCGCGTTAACCGCTATTATTGCCGTGATCGCCATATTTCCGGCAGTCGTTTTTGCCGAGGATGTAATCTGTTCCGCCGACGGCGTTAATACGGGCCGCGGCGAAAACCAGCTTATTGTATACAACCCGCTGTTCGGCGATACCACAATGACAAACGAGTGGGGTGCCGAGGCGGCGGTGGGAAGCGACGGAAGGGTAATACGTATATCCACCGCAGGGAACGAGAGCATACCCGAGGGCGGATTTGTGCTGTCCGGTCACGGAACCGCGAAAACGTGGCTGACCGAAAACGTTTCGGTGGGAGACTACGTATACTTCAATTCGGTTTCGGGAATCGTGACCGTGTCCGACGAGCCGAGAGCGGACGCGGGAATGGAGTATTCGCTCACCCATGCGCTTAACGGCGTAAACATATACCGATCGACCGACTTTATGGTGGTTTATACCGGGCAGGCGGCGACCGGCACCAACGAGTGGGGATATGAGGTTACGGTGTCCGGCGGCAGGATAACCTCCGTCGGAGGAAACAACATCGCAATACCGTCCGGCGGGTATGTTATATCCGGTCACGGGGAATCCGCCGACTGGCTTCGCAACAACGCCGCCGTCGGCATGAAGGCGGAGTGTTCCGCCTCGGACGGGACCGTTACGCTGACCTGCGATGCGGAGGCTTATGTTATCGGCTTTGACAAGGAGATTTCCGATATCGAAGCGAGGATATCAGCAGCCAGGGCGGAATACGACTATTGCGATTACGATTATATAGATTCCTGCGTTAAGGAGCTTAAAAAGCAGCGGAGCGCTTTTTTGTCGGCGGCGACCACGTCCGATAAATACGAGTGTATTAACGCCATAGAGGAGTATCTTGCAAAGGCGTCCGCCGCCTGCTCGGTAAGCCGTCCCGTCGAATACCGCGGCGCGTGGCTTCGTCCGGTGCAGACCACCCGGGCAGAGGTTGCGGATTACGTTCAGCGCCTGTACGACGCGGGTATAAACACAATCTGTATCGAAACCCAGTTCGGCTCCACTCTGATATGCCCCGCGCCGGAGGGTTCGGATTGGGAGCAGAATCCTTACTTCGGAGGCTTCGACGTACTCGGGGCGTATATAGAGGAGTGTCATGCCCGCGGAATGGAGCTCCACATATGGATGCCGGTGTTTTACTGCGGGCACACCGGCGCATCAAATCTGACCGCAAGCCCCTGGTATAAAAACCCGTCGTGGCAGTCGGTTAACAATTCCGGAAGCACCGTAAGCGTAAACAGCGACAGCACCTTCTGCTTTCTCAATCCGGCGTCGGAAGAGGTGCAGGATTTCCTGCTCGATACCTATCGCTGGCTTCTTACCGAGTACGATATCGACGGATTCGAGCTCGACTACATACGGTATCAGTACCGCGACGGGGACGATTACGGTTACGACGACATAACCGTTTCCGGTTTCCGCAGCAAATACGGCATAACACCCGTTTACGATCCGTCCGCCTCGTGGTGGGAGGATTGGGTACAGTACCGCTGCGATATTATTACCGGCTTCGTCGGCAGGGTGCGGGCTCTGTTCGATGAGGTTTCGCCCGGCACACTGCTGTGTGCGGATGTCGGAGGCGCAATTTCTTCGGCTCGCGAATACATATATCAGGATTATTCCGTATGGCTTGAAAAAGGGTGGATAGACCTGCTTAAGCCGATGTCCTATTCTACTGACTCGGTTGCGCTTACCTACGAAAAGGTAGCTGCCGCAAAAGGAAAATACGTCGCCGCCGGGCTCGGCGTGTTCGAGGGAGTATACGATGCCGCGGACATGGTCGAGCACTGCGTTACCGCCGTGGGACAGGGCGCGGACGGCGTGATGTTCTTTGAAGCGTCAACTTATCTGGCAAAGGACTGCGCCTCGATGTTTCTGGGCGCGGGACCGTTCCGCAACCGGGCGGTAACTCCGACCTTCAATGTTTCCGCGGCAGCGAAGGCCATGCTTGAATACACCGCTGAGCATATAACCGATTGTATATACCCTTTGGGCGGCGTAACCGCGTCAAGTCGGGACGCACTGCTTAATACCATAAACGGGATTTCGGGCCTTGTAACCGCGGGAGAGATCGGTGCCGCATACGATGCAGCCGCATCTGCCGTAAACGGGCTTTCTTCGTCGGCAGGGGAAGAAGCGGTAAGAAAAGACCTTGAGTACCTGCTTCGCATACTGTCGCGTGCCGAAGCCGGGAGCGGCGGTTCCGGAGAAAACCCGCCGGACGGACCGTCTGATATTCCGGACGATTCCTCGGCAGGGAACACGGAAGCCTCTGACGGTAACATTTCCGCCGAAGTGTCCGGAAACGAATCCGGTGTTCCGTCGGTAAGCGGCGGCAGCGGCGATAATTCCGCTGCTCCGGATTCAGGCGACCGTTCGGACGCTTCGGAAAGCGGCGGCGGACACGGGGGACTTACGGCCGGTCAGACGGCGCTGGTTATCGTTTTCGCCTTAGCCGCGGCGGCGGCAGCGGCGGCTGTGCCGCTTATATTCCTTCGCCGCCGCAAAGGATAACGTGCGGGAATACGCCTGTATAAAAACAATAAACCCCGCGGGTGCGGGGTTGTAAACGGCAGATCCGCCGCACGGGTATAATCGTGCGGCGGATTGATTTATACCGGGCCGTTCCCGGTATTCCGCAGGAGCAAAAACGCGCCCCCGGTCAGGTGTGCCGGATTCATTTTGCGTTTTCGTACGAAATATATATGTGACCCGGCGCAAAAACCAGCGCCGCCGCAGTAAGCGGAACCGACCTGCTTATAATCCCGCTGAACAGGAATATACCCGACGGGAGTATCGACAGCGCCAACGCTTTTATTACGCCGCCTTTGTTAAAAAAGACAATCCAGACCGCACAGTAAAGCAGCACCAATACGGCGTCGACAATAATATATGCCGCAAACGCCTCGTCGGACGGCCACCCGAACCAAAGCCCCGGAAGGTTGATTATCATAAACGCAAAACAGCCGAACCGTCCCGCCTGTTCCGCAATCTCTGCGTATTTGTATCTCCGTCTGTTGTTAAAACCGTCTCCGCATCTGATTGCAAAAACAATGTTGGGTATCATAATAACCGCTACAAAAATAAGTCCGAAGATATTAAACCATTCCATATGACCTCCGCACAGCCGGGATATCCCGTATTGGCACCGTGTATTAACATATCGGAAAACAGCCGGATTTCCGCCGTTTGCAAAGTAAGCGCCCGAAGGATTATTCCGTTCGGGCGCTTTTTTTAATTATCCGGGCTGTCCGCCGTTTTACCCGTTTTCAACGGTTCCGGAGCTTCCTGTCAGCACCGAGCACCAGCCGTTCCCGGCAACGATTATATGGTCGGCAAGCGTGCAGGAATTTGCCGAAAGATTAATCCGTATCTGCTCGGTGGCAACAATATCCTCGTCCGACGGCATTGCCGTCCCGCACGGGTGGTTGTGAGCGAGCACAACGGCCTTCGCTCCGCTGTATATTACCTCGGCGGTGACAAGACGGATGCGGAACCTGGCGGAGCTTACTCCGCCCGTAATTATTCTGGCGCACCGAAGCACCCTTCCGGCTTCGTCGAGACACGCGGCGTATACCGCCTCGGTAGTTTCGTCGCGGAACAGGGGCACGAAGAATTCTCCCATTTCGCGTGAGGTGCGAAGCGTGCGGCGTTCGGTATACGGCGGCATATCGCTTCCCGCCGCGGCACAGACCGTCTTCAGCAGTGCCGCAACGCTTTCTCCCGCGCCGTTTATCTCCGATATTTCAGAAAACGGGGCGGCAAGCACTGCCTTAAGACTTCCGAACCTGCCGATAAGCCTTTCGGCAATCGGGCGGGTGTCGCGCCGAGCCACGGCGCCGAAGAGCAGCGCTTCGAGCAGATCGGTCTCGTTCATCCAGTCGGTGCCGTCCGCAGCTATACGCTTGCGCACACGCATACGGTGACCGGAACGGTCGTTTGTGTCCGTCATTCTATTACGTAGGTGCCGAGGAAGTGGCGTTTGATTTTAAGGTAATCCGAAGCGTCTATCCTGCCGTTGCGGTCGATATCGCCGCGGTCTGCCTGCTCCCCGCTCGCTTCGAAGGTGCCCAGGAATATGCGCTTCGCCATAAGATAATCGCCTGCGTCGATCTCCCCGTTGCCGTTCACATCGCCCAGTATGCCTTCGATAATCCTTGAATAACGAAGGACGACGTCCGTATCCTCGCCGAAAACGAATTCCGTATCGGTTGTGGTGAGAATATATCCGTCCACCGACCGGTAAAGATCGACCGCTGCGCCTTTTTCTCCCGCGAAGGAGACTTGCTCGCATATTTCTTCGCCGCCGCACAGGTATTTAACCGTAATGGTTTCGCGCTTTGAGGCGTCGAGCTGTGCGTAAATCTGTCCGCTTATCGCAGACGCATATACCGAATGACCGTAGGCGGACTGATGAATCCCGTCGTTAAGGGCGCAGAATTTCGTCATATCCTCATGACGGCAGACGGCGTTGATATCGACCAGTCCGCAGCCGTATTCGGCGGCAAGCGTGCGTACGGCGTTGCAGTAATCGTCCATTGCGTCGGTCGAATAGTCCAGCCCGTACCCTCCGGCGGTGTAATACCCGGAGGCGGTACATACGCTGTTCGGAGTGACCAGTATTACGGTGCAGTCTGTTTTGTTAAGCTCGGTTATAAAATACTCCAGGTTGGCAATATAGGTTTCGATCGGCACATTGCACTTGCCGGAAGCGGTTTTTACCGCCTGATCGTTCATACCGAAGTTGATTATGCACACGTCGGGGTCTTTGTCCAGAACGTCAGTCGTGAAGCGAGCTCTTCCGGCGGTGCTCGTATCGCCGCCGACACCGGAATTTATAACTTCGGCGCCGCAGTAGCAGCGCATTGCCGCAACCCATCCGGTCCGGGCGGTCAGGCTGTCGCCGAACGCCACTACGGTGTAATCCTTAAGACTGTTTTCCACCGCCGCGTCCGCGTAAACGTACAGGGTAGAACGTATCTGCGGGCTCACTCCGGAATCCGAAACCGTCCAGACGGTGATTGTATATGTGTTTCCGATGGCAAACATCGACAGCGGCAGTTCCGCCTTCCCCGAAGCGGGGATAACGGTAGGGACTACCGTAAGCTTTCCGTCGGGAGTTACCGAAGCATCGTTGACGGCATAGTATGCGGTTTCACCCTCGCCGGTAGTGCAGGAAACGGTAAAGCCGGATGTTCCGCAGACAAGCTCGGCGCCGGTCAGGTTGGTTTCGGGCGAAGCGATAGCGGGATTGAGCGCTCCGCACGATGTGCCGGATTCGGCGGGCCGGTTAAAGGTAACGGTACAGTCGTTTCCTGCGCCGGTGGCGGCGTCAACGCCGTATAAATACGCCCGGTCGCCGACTTCGACTTCCGCAAGAGAATCGAAGGAGGGACTGTAGCAATCGGCAATAACGAATCCGCCGCGCGGTATAACCGCGGATTTGGCGTAATTGTTGCCGGTGGAAAGGTTTACGCTTACTACCTTATAGCAGCCGTCCGCGGTATCGTAATCGCAGACTATAACACGCCACCACGAATAGTCGTAGCCGTTGGAATTTGATATATATGGATTGCTCCACGCCGGGGTGAACAGAAGCGCGTCGGCGCTTTTGTAGGAGTTGACATTGCAGCCGGTTGAATTCCACACTATGCGCGCTTTTTCATCGGCAGAGATCTTTGCCGCAGGGACGAGTGCGATAAGAAGCAGCAGCACGAGTACGGCGGATAATGCTTTTTTCATTGTAGATGCCTCCTTTTTCTGTATATACGTATTTTACTATATCCCCGGCGCCATGTCAACGCGCGGGAAACGAAAAAGCAGTTGATTTTTGCGTTCCGGTGTTATATAATAGCGTATTAAACGGGTTTGAGGCACAGACATGACGATTACCGAAGCAAAGAGAAAACTGTTCACACGGCTGTACCGCCGCCTTAACGACAGGCAGCGCGAGGCTTTGTTCACAGTAAACGGCCCGCTGCTCGTACTTGCGGGAGCGGGGAGCGGCAAGACCACCGTGCTGGTTAACCGTATAGCGCACATTGTGAATTACGGGGACGCGTACCGGTCGGATTACGTTCCCGATTCCGCCGACGCCGATTATATGCGGTATCTGTACGAGCACGGCGACGACGGACAGATCGCGGAATATCTGCGCAGGTTCGCGGTCGATCCCGCGGATCCCGGGTCGGTGCTGTGCGTCACTTTTACCAACAAGGCGGCAAACGAATTCAAGGCGAGACTGCGGGCTTCGCTCGGGGAGCGGGCGGACGCCATATGGGCAGGTACGTTCCACAGCATCTGCGTAAGGATACTCCGCAGGCATATACATCTGCTGGGCTATGACAACGGCTTCACTATATACGATTCGGACGACAGCCGCAGGCTTATAGCCGCATGTATGAAGAAAATCGGTTTGGGCGAGGATGTACTTACGCCGGCTACCGCGCAGGGCGAGATAAGCCGCATAAAGGAAAAAGGACTGCTCCCCGGCGAATACGCGGAGGAAGCGACCGGATTCCGCGAAAGACATATTTCCGATATTTACACCGAATACGAGGATGCGCTTAAGAAATCCTCGGCGCTGGATTTCGATGATATAATTCTGCTGACGAATCTGCTGTTCGAGCGCGAGCCGCAGGTGCTGAGCAGGTACCGCGACACCTTCGCGTATATTCTCGTCGACGAATACCAGGATACCAACCCCTCGCAGAGCCTGCTGGTCTGCCGGCTGGCGGGCGATCGCAGGAACATATGCGTGGTCGGCGACGACGACCAGTCGATCTATTCCTTCCGCGGCGCTACGATAGAGAACATACTGTCATTCGACAGAACCTTTCCGGACACGCGGACGGTGCGTCTGGAGCAGAATTACCGATCCACCCAGAACATACTTTCCGCGGCAAACGCCGTAATAAGCAACAACCGCGGCAGAAAGACAAAGGAGCTCTGGACCGATGCGGGCGACGGCGACAAAATAACCGTAAAGAAGGTTCCCACCCAGCTTGAAGAGGCACGGTATATCGTTGATTATATTAACGACAGTGTGCGCACCGGAAAGGCGGGATACGGGGATTTCGCGGTGCTTTACCGTGTGAACGCACAGTCGAATTCCATAGAGACGGCGCTGGCGCGGGCGCATGTCCCGTACCGGGTGTACGGCGGTATCAGATTCTTCGAGCGCAGGGAGGTAAAGGATATTCTTGCCTATCTGTCGCTCATTTCCAACCCGCGCGACGACGGAAGATTCCGCCGGATAATAAATGTTCCGGCGCGGGGCATAGGCAGGACCACGACCGAGGTGATAGACCGTTACGCCGCAGAGCACGGTATAAGCCTTTTCGAGACCGCGGAGCGCGCGGGGTCTGTGCCCGAGCTTGCAAGGAGCGCGCCAAAGCTTACGGCGTTCACATCACTCATAGGCGAGCTGAGGGAGTTTTCCGAAGGTCATTCGGTATCCGAGACGGTTTCGCAGGTAATATCCCGCACCGGCTACCGGGAATATCTGTTTTCCGAGCCGGACGGCGAGGATCGCGCTTCCAACGCAGACGAGCTTGTCTCGTCGGCGCGGCTGTTCGAGGAAAGCACAGCCGAGCCGACCCTAACCGCATTTCTGGAGGACGCCGCGCTGGTTTCGGACACGGACGATTACGACGAGGACGCGCCCCGCGTAACGCTTATGACCGTACATTCCGCGAAGGGACTCGAGTTTACCTCCGTGTTCCTGCCCGGATTTGAGGAGGGTCTGTTCCCGTCCTCGCGCTCGATGTCGGAAGCAAAGGATCTTGAAGAGGAGCGCAGGCTGGCATATGTTGCCATTACCCGTGCGAAGAAGAGGCTCATCATACTCCACACCGGTACCCGTATGATGTACGGAAAGACCGGCGCCAACCGCATTTCACGGTTCGCCGAGGAAATACCCGAGGAGCTTGTTCAAACGGCAGAGCGCCCCAGGACCACGGCTTCGCATCCCGAGCATCATCGCCGCGGCGCATATGCCGCACATTCGACCTTCGAGGAGCCGCAGAAGGTCTCCGTTGCGCTCGACCCGGGCACGCGCGTAAGGCACCCGTTCTTCGGAGAAGGAACGGTTATCGAATCCGAATCGGTCGGCGGCGACGCCTTCTACGAGATAGAATTTGACAACGGGCTTGTTAAAAAGCTGCTCGGCGCCTATGCCAAGCTCACCGTTATTTGAAAAGGAGAATCCGAAATGGCTGAAATATACCCGTTCAGGGGCTTGCGTTACACGAAAAAGGCCGGAAAGCTGCGCGACTGTGTCTGCCCGCCCTATGATATAATAAGCGATGAGGAGCGCAAAGCGCTCTGCGACGGAAACGTCTTCAATCTCGTCCGGCTGGAGAAGCCGGAGGGCGATGACAAATACGTAACCGCGCGCAAAACACTGGATAAGTGGCTGGAAAACGGCGTTCTGAAAGCCGATGACGAGGAGTCCGTATATCTGTACCGCGAGGAATTCACCCTGTCCGGAAGGCGGTATTCGTTCGACGGCATAGTTGCGCTTTGCCGGCTGTACGATTTTTCCGAAAACGTCGTGCTCCCTCACGAAGAGACGCTTTCCAAGGCAAAGGAAGACCGGTTCAGGCTTATGCTTGCCACACGGTCGAGCTTTTCTTCCATATATTCGCTGTATTCCGATTCCGACGGGAGGATTTCCGCCGCGGTATCCGCCGCGCGCACCGGGGATCCGGTAAGCCGGTTCACAGATTCCGAGGATGTTACCCATTCGCTGTGGAAGGTAAGCGACCCCGAGGCGGTAAACAGCATTTGCTCCGCATTTGCCGAAAAGCAGTTGTTCATTGCCGACGGACATCACCGCTACGAGACCGCACTGCGCTACCGCGATTTTACCGGATACCCTGAGGCGGAGTCGGTGCTTATGACCATGGTGGATATGGATTCGGACGGGCTTATCGTCCTGCCTACACACAGAGTCGTTACCGAATCCCGAATCGGCTTTGCGGAGCTTAAGGAGCTGCTTAAGGAGGACTTTGAGGTTACGGACGGAATACCGCCGGAGGAAGCAGCCGAGGTCCTTGCCGCCCGTTCTGAAAGCCATGCGTTCGTGCTTTACGGAGGAGGTGACGGCGCCGTGTTGCTTGTACGCAAGCCGCGCCCTGTCTGTGATTCTCCGGTAAAAGAGCTTGACGTGAGCGTGCTTCACGACGATATACTCGAGAAGCTGCTCGGAATAGATAAAGCCGATATGGCGGCGCAGAAGAGCCTGCGCTACACCCGCTCCGCAGAGGAAGCGATTTCCGCGGTAAGAAGCGGGAATGCGGCATACGCCTTTATAATCAATCCGACAAAGGTGCGGGAAATAAAGGCGGTGGCTGCCGCGGGCGAGAAGATGCCGCAGAAGAGCACATATTTCTATCCCAAGCTTAAGACCGGACTCGTTATGAGAAAACTATTCTGAATAAAGAGGTCGATATATATGAATAAAGAGCTTGCAAAGAAATACGATCCCGCCGGGTTCGAGGACCGGTTGTATTCATTCTGGATCGAAAAAGGATATTTTACCCCGACGCGGGATCCGGGAAAGCCGCATTTTACGGTCGTTATACCGCCTCCCAATATAACCGGACAGCTCCACATGGGGCACGCGCTGGACGAGACGCTTCAGGACATACTTGTCCGCTATAAGCGCATGTGCGGATATTCCACGCTCTGGCTGCCCGGCACCGATCACGCTTCGATAGCGACCGAGGCGAAGATAGTCGAGCAGATGAGAGAGGAGGGCCTTTCCAAAGAGGACGTCGGCAGAGACGGATTTCTGGAGCGCGCGTGGGCATGGAACGACAAGTACGGCGGAAGAATAATAAACCAGCTTAAAAAGCTCGGCTCCTCCTGCGACTGGACCCGAACCCGTTTTACTCTTGACGAGGGCTGTTCGAGAGCAGTCCGCGAGGTGTTCCTGCGGCTGTACGAAAAAGGTCTGATTTACCGCGGAAACCGTATCGTAAACTGGTGTCCTCACTGCCGCACCACCATCTCCGACGCAGAGGTCGAATACGAGGATCAGGCGGGGTTCTTCTGGCATATCCGTTATCCCGTGAAAGACAGCGACGAATTCGTGGAGCTTGCCACCACCCGTCCCGAAACCCTTCTGGGCGATACCGCGGTTGCGGTCAATCCGTCCGACGAGCGGTATAAGCATCTGGTGGGAAAAACGGTAATACTGCCGCTGGTCGGCAGGGAGATACCCGTTGTTGCCGACGACTACGTCGAAACGGATTTCGGTACCGGCGTGGTCAAAATCACTCCCGCTCACGACCCCAACGACTTCGAGGTCGGAGCACGGCACGGGCTCCCGGTCATCAACGTGATGACGGACGACGCCCGCATTACCGACGATTACCCCGCATACGCCGGAATGGACCGCTATGAGGCTCGCAGGAAGATTGTCGAGGATCTCGAAAAGGGCGGCTACCTCGTTTCGGTCGAGCCGTATACCCATTCGGTCGGCACCTGCTACCGCTGCGGCAACACCGTCGAGCCCCGGGTAAGCCTCCAGTGGTTTGTCTCTATGAAGCCGCTCGCCGGTCCCGCGATCGACAGTGTGAAAAACGGCGATATAAGGTTCGTGCCCGACAGGTTTTCCAAAAACTACTTCCACTGGATGGAAAACATCCGCGATTGGTGCATATCCCGTCAGCTCTGGTGGGGACACCGTATACCGGCGTTCTACTGCGACGACTGCGGCGAAACGGTCGTCACGCTCGAGCCTTCGGCCGTCTGCCCCAAGTGCGGAAAGCCGATGCGTCAGGACGAAGATACGCTTGACACCTGGTTTTCCTCCGCGCTGTGGCCGTTTTCGACTCTCGGCTGGCCGGACGAGACCGAGGACCTTAAGTACTTCTTCCCGACCAGCGTGCTTGTCACCGGATACGACATAATCACCTTCTGGGTGTCCAGAATGATATTCTCGTCGCTCGAATATACCGGAAAGGCGCCGTTCGACACGGTGCTTATCCACGGGCTTGTCCGTGACGCGCAGGGCAGAAAGATGTCCAAGTCGCTCGGCAACGGTATCGATCCGCTCGAGGTAATATCCGTTTACGGAGCCGACGCGCTGCGGTTTACTCTGGCAACCGGAAATTCGCCCGGAAACGATATGCGCTTCTCAAAAGAGAGGGTCGAGGCGTCCCGCAACTTCGCAAACAAGATATGGAACGCCGCCCGATTCGTGCTTATGAACCTGAACACCGAGTGCGACCCCGACAAGCTTGACGTTTCGGAGCTCATGCCGGAGGATCGCTGGGTGCTTTCGATATACAACCGCACGGTGTCCGAGGTTCGCGATGCGCTCGACCGGTGCGAAATAGGTATCGCGGTAGGCAAGCTGTACGATTTCCTCTGGGATATATTCTGCGATTGGTATATCGAGCTTGTCAAGCCGAGGCTGTTCGGCAAAACCGGCGGGGATACCGGGGCTGCGGCACAGCGCACGCTCATATACGTTCTGTCCGGTACCCTTAAGCTGCTGCATCCGTTCATGCCGTTCATCACCGAGGAGATATGGCAGTCGCTTCCTCACAAGGGCGAGAGCATATGCATAGCCTCTTACCCCGAAGCGGACGAGAAGCACGATTTTCCGCAGGACGAGGAGAAAATTAACGCGGTTATCGACGCCATACGCGCAGTACGCAACCGCCGCGCCGAGATGAACGTGCCGCCGTCCCGCAAAACTCATATCTTTATCCGCACGCCTCACCGTGGGCTGTTCGCCGACAGCGAAGAGTTCTTTGTTTCGCTCGCCTCCGCCGCCGGAGTTTCCGTGATTGACGGCGAGCCTCCGGAGGGCTGCGTAAGCATAGTGTCCGGTGACAACGTGCTGTATCTGCCGGTAAACGAAATGGTCGATGTTGCCGCCGAGCGCGCGCGTCTTACCAAAGAGCTTGAAAACGCGGAGAAGCAGATAGCGCTTGCCGAAAGCAAGCTGAAAAACGAGACGTTTGTTTCACGTGCTCCGGAGCAGGTGGTTGCCGCCGAGCGGGCGCGGCTCGAAAAGAACACCGCCCTTAAAGCGGGACTTGTCGCCGAAATAGCAAAGCTCAAATAAAGTACTTTTACGCCGCGCCCCGGTATTGCCGGGGCGCGGTTTTTTCGTGCGATGCGGCAGTGCGTAACCGGCAAAGCGGCTGCTGCGGCTTTTCGCGGGCGATGTCCGGGAAGCGTATTCCGGTTCCCACCGGGCTCGCCGGATTCCGCGGCGGGTGCACGGCACACCGAGCAAGTATAACTGATATACATAATAAAAGAAAAAATGTTTTAACAAAAATTATAACAACGTGTTGACACGTGGGCGTATGTGTGGTAAAATTTTTGTGTAAAAAGCAACGATGATTAAAAATTAATTTTAAACGAAAGCGAGACGAATGATATGACGAGAATTCTTGTTATCGATGACGATATCAACATCTGCGAGCTGCTGAGAATGTATCTCGAGAAAGAGGGTTACGAGGTTAAGGTCGCAACCGACGGAGCCGAGGGTGTGAACGCCTTCCGCATGTACGAGCCGGATCTCGTTCTGCTTGATATAATGATGCCCAAGAAGGACGGCTGGCAGGTCTGCCGCGAGATACGCGAGCATTCCTCGAAGCCTATAATAATGATAACCGCCAAGGGCGAGACGATCGATAAGGTGCTCGGCCTGGAGCTGGGCGCGGACGACTTTATAGTAAAGCCGCTCGATATGAAGGAAGTGTTTGCGCGGATAAAGGCGGTGCTCCGCCGCTATGCGAACCATGACAATACCGACGGAGAGCTGATAAAGTTCGATAATATCGAAATATCGCGTCAGAAATATGAGCTTCGTATAAAGGGGCGCCCGGTCGACCTTCCTCCGAAGGAGCTTGAGCTGCTGTATTTTCTCGCTTCAAACTACAACCGCGTGTTCACCCGCGATCAGCTTCTGGACAAGGTGTGGGGCTTCGACTATCTGGGCGACAGCCGCACGGTAGACGTGCACATAAAGCGCCTGCGCGAGAAGCTCGAGGGAGCTTCGGACAAGTGGGTGCTTAAGACTGTCTGGGGCGTCGGCTATAAATTCGAGGTAATTTCGGAGTGACGGACGGGTTTACGGCGCAGTTCCGCATATCGCCCGCGGTGTTTGCCGAGTATTCGCTTTTTGCAGCCTTCCGCGGAAGGCGGTACCGGCTGAGACGAAGGCTTCTGCTAGCCGCAGGCTGTGTCGCCGCTGCGGTGTGCGCGGTATGCGGGTTCGCGTTTTCGCGCCCCGGGCTTATGATACTGGGCGGAGTTTTACTGCTTTGCACCTTTATGTTCACCTTCCTGTTCAAAAAGTTCGTGGCGGCGAGATACCGCGCTTTGGGCAAACTCCGAAGCGCCGAGTACACGGTATGCTTTTCGTCCGCGGGAATGACCGTGTCCGCGCTTGGAAAGACCGAGTCCTACGGCGCGGGCGACATAAAGGCGGTGTACGACATACACGGCGCGTATGCAGTATCTCTGGGCAAGGGACAGGATTTCATTATCCCCAAGGACGCGCACGGAGTGGACGAGAAATGGCTTCGCAGGAAGTTCGGCAGCAGATATTCGGTTTGCAGGTAAAATTTTTGTGCGGACACGCTCACGTGCGGCGTGTCCGCTCTTGATTGATTGCGGAATCGGTGATATACTGTCGGTATAACATATTATCCGGAGGGCAAAATGCCATACAGAGAGAGCGGAGTGCTTCTTAATATATCCTCGCTTCCGGGCAGGTACGGCATAGGTAAGTTCGGGTCGGGTGCGGTCGCGTTTGCGGCGCGTATTGCCGATATGGGCTTTACACGCTGGCAGGTTCTGCCCTTTTCGCAGCCCGGACTGGGGGACAGCCCGTATGCCTCCGAATCTGCGTTTGCCGGAAACATTCTGTATATTTCTCCGGACATGCTTGCGGAGGACGGATACATAACCGCCGCAGAGGCGCGTGAATGCGTTTACAACGGATCTCCGTACGAAACCGATTATTCTTTTGCACGCGAATCGGTTCTGCGGCTGCTCAAAAAGGCGTTCGGAAGGTTAACCGGCTCTGCAAGGGAATCGTTCTATCCCCTGCTCCCCCCGGAGAAGCAGGAATACTGCCGGTATATGGCGCTTAAGGAAAAGCATTCCGGCAAGCCCTTTACGGAATGGGGGCCGGACATGGACTGCAACACTGCCGACAGCGGCGGCGGAGAGCATTTCCATGCTTTTGCACAGTGTATTTTCGAAGATCAGTGGCAGAGGACAAAAAAACGCATAAACGAACTCGGTGTAAAGATTATCGGCGATATACCAATGTATGTAAGCAGGTATTCCGCGGATCTTTGGGCTCACCGCAGAGTATTCCGCACGGAGGGGGACTTTTCGCTTTCCTCGGTTGCGGGGGCTCCGCCCGATTATTTTTCCGCCGACGGTCAGCTTTGGGGGAATCCTCTTTACGACTGGGAGTATCTTGCGTCGACCGGTTATGAATGGTGGGTTCGCCGCATAATATCCGCGCTTAATGATTACGATACTCTGCGTATCGACCATTTCCGCGGGCTGGCGTCCTACTGGGCAGTACCCGCAGGCGAAACGACGGCACGGAACGGCAGGTGGGAAAAGGGGCCCGGGCAGGCGCTTTTCGACGCGCTGAACCGGGAGCTGCCCGGCGCCGATATAATTGCCGAGGATCTCGGCGGGTTCGGCGAGGACGTCGAATCGCTGCTGCGTTCTACAGGGTATGCGGGCATGCGGATTATCCAGTTCGGGTTCGATAATCCCGCAGACGGATCGCATCTCCCGCACAATTATCCCGTAAATTCGGTCGCTTATACCGGCACTCACGATAACGATACTCTGCTCGGCTGGCTGTATGCCGCTTCTCCCGAGGTGCGCAGCCGTGCGCTTCGCTATTGCTCCGCAGAAGATACGGATTGGGGCAGAGGCGGGCCGCAGGCTCCTGCCTGCCGCAGGATTATCGAAACGGTATGGCGTTCGCCGTCGTTTCTCGCCGTGCTTCCGGTTCAGGATATGTGCGGCTTCGGCGGGGATGCCCGCATGAACCGTCCCGGCGTTCCGTCGGGTCAGTGGCGGTTCAGGCTTACCGACGAATTCCTGTGCGGAATCGATGCGGATTGGTTCCGCAATCTTAACCGTACATTCAGGAGGACGGGCATTGACAAAACTGTATAAGAAATACGATATCGCGCTTTCGCTTACCGGGATAGTGTGGTGTGTCTTCTGTGTGCTGCTTATAGCAACCGGTGAAACCGCCGACGGCACGGTTACCGGGCTTACGCCGATATCGGTTGTAACAACTCCGGGCTGGGCAAGATTTCCGTTAGCGGTATCGGTATATCTCGCACTTATGGTGCCGCTGTCGGTCATACTGCGCCGCGCCGCCGAGCGGGAACACCGCAGGACACTTTCGCTGCTGCTCGATTCCTGCGACCCGGATTCGTTCCTTAAGGAATACGAAAAGCTTTTGCACAACAGCATTCACATGCGGTTTATGACCTACCGCGAATACGCCTTCGGGCTTTACTGCGCCGGAAAATATTCCGATGCGGTGAGGAATATCGGGTATCTTCTCGACGACCCGGAGTTTACCCGTGTTACCGGTGCAAGGCGCTGCTTCGTGTATCTGTATGCGTATATAATCTACTGCGCCGCGGGAGACGAGGTGAAGGCGCAGGAAATGCTTTCGGGATATGCATCGGTAATGAATACCGTCCGTAAAAAAGAACGGGGCGAGGTGGAGCGGCTGGCGGAGACGGTGAAAAACCGCGAAAACATCCGCCGCGGCTACATTGCCGATGCGGAACGGTTCTTCTCGGAGCAGAAATGCACCTGCCGTCTGTGGGAGGCGTTCAGGCAGAACGATCTTGCCGCGGTGTATACGCTCGCCGGACGTCCGGAGGAGGCGGCGGAATGCTATAACGCCGTTATCGCCGCCGGAGGGAAAACGGCGGTCGCGGCACGCGCAAGGCGGCTTAAGGCGGAGCTGGCTAATGATTAGTCTGACGGAGCGGCTTAAAGCCGCGGCGGAACTGGTTCCGCAGGGAGTATCGGTAATAGATATAGGCACCGACCACGCCCGACTGCCCATATATCTGCTTTTGTCCGGAAAGTCGCCGCGGGTATGCGCCGCGGATATTAACCGGGGACCTCTGTCCCGTGCGGAAGAGAACGCCCGGCGTTACGGGGCGGCGGTGGATACTCTGCTTTCCGACGGATTTTCCGGGGTGACCGAAAGATTCGGCTGTGCCTGCATATGCGGTATGGGCGGAGAGCTTATCTCTTCGATAATCGGCGCGGCGGGCGGAATGCTGCCGCCGGTGCTTGTGCTGCAGCCCATGTCCGCTGCGGAAAAACTGCGGAAATACCTTTGGGACGGCGGCTTTTCCGTTACTGCGGAGATGTTCGTCTGCGAGGGAAAACGGCCGTACACCGTTATGAGGGCGGAAAATACCGGCGTGCCGGAGGGGTATTCGTATTCCGACCTTTATCTCGGTAAGTCCCGACCCGACTGCGACGGGTACCGCGCCTACCGTGCAAAGGTTTGCGCCGCCGCAGGGAAGCGTCTTGCGGGAGCCGCCGCGGAGGGCAGGAACTGCGATTGCGACAAAGAACTTGTCGAAATATGTAGCGGAGAATCGGACCGATAATCCGGTTTTCCCCGCTCCGCCCGTTCAGGCTTCGAGCCTGTCCTCGATCTCCTTAAAGGCGCGTTTGATCCTGTCTGCCGCGCATTCTTTTTTTCGGCAACCCATTATACAGCAGGCTGTTACCGCCGCCGCGAGCATTCCGAACAGATGCGCCGCGATAATCCGCTTGCAGGACTGTTTACTCATACATCCATCACCTCATGGCTTATTCTGTGCCCGCCGCGGGTTAAATATGTGTTATTTTTGCCGCGCTTAAGGCAAAAACACGGGTTTTTTTAAAAAAACTGTTGACAAACCGCAGACCGGTATATATAATGAAAGGTACTGTGCAAATGAAAGTTAATATACTCCCACTGTTGCGCGGAGAGAAGGATCGTATTCCGTTTTCGCTCCGCACCGATATTGCTTCCGTCACACCGGATGTGGTGTCCGGCACTGCCGAAACCGCCGGCGCCGTATATTCCGAGGCGGGAAGGATTGTTCTCGAGGCGGATATCGTTATGGATATCAACGCCGTGTGCGGGCGCTGCGGGGAGGAGACAAATCACAAACCGGAAACGCGGATATCCCGAACGGTCACCGACGGAAGCTCCGAGGACGACCCGGACTGTATCGCCGCCGACGGCAACGGCGACGTCGATATAGACGAGGCTGTTTTTGACGCTGTGCTGCTGTCCATGCCGATGCGTTTTCTTTGCCGGGAGGATTGCAGAGGGCTGTGTCCCGTATGCGGGGTAAATCTCAACGACTCATCTTGCTCCTGCGTCGCGGAGACACCGGATCCCCGTCTGGCAAAGCTTAGGGAATATCTTGAGAATAATAAATAATCACATAACAGGAGGCGTCGGGTATGGCAGTACCTAAGAGAAAAGTATCTAAAGCGCGCAGAGACAAGAGACGTTCTTCCACCTGGAAGCTTGCTCTCCCCGGAATGACCAAATGCCCCAAGTGCGGAGAATACGTTCTCAGTCACAGAGTCTGCGGCAACTGCGGGACTTACAAGGGCAAAGAAGTTCTCGATGTAGAGAAAAAAGATTGACAGACAGAAGGCGGGCTTGCTTCTTACCGGTTTTCGGCGGGAGTACGGCGCGCTTTTTTGTTTTTACGGGCGGGACGGCAATTCCCGCGGCATCGGTATAAGGAGATAACGCGAATATGGTTTTCGTATCCGGAACAGTACCCAGTTCGCCGGCGCAGAAATGCGGAATCCGTGCGGGCGACAGCCTTATCAGCGTGAACGGTCACGAGATTAACGATGTGCTGGATTATCGCTTTTACACAACCGAAAAGAAGCTGCGCGTCGTTTTTCTCCGGGACGGAAAGAAGCGCTCCGCGGTTATCCGCAAAGAAGAATACGCCGACGCCGGCATGGAGTTCTGTACATATCTTATGGACGAAAAAAAGCGCTGTCGGAACGGCTGCGTTTTCTGTTTTATAGATCAGAATCCGCCCGGTATGCGTGAGAGCATATATTTTAAGGACGACGACGAAAGGCTTTCATTTCTTCAGGGCAACTATATCACGCTTACCAACCTCAAGCCGGAGGATGTCGACCGCATAATCAAAATGCACATTTCGCCGGTGAACGTATCGGTTCACACAACCGAACCGGAGCTGAGGGTAAAAATGATGCGCAACCGTTTCGCCGGGGAGTGTCTGAAGTACCTTCCGGAGCTTGCGAAGGCTGGGATAAGCATTAACGCGCAACTCGTGCTGGTGCGCGGCATGAACGACGGGGAGCATCTCCGCCGCTCGCTTACCGACCTGCTCGCGCTTGATACACTCGAATCCTGCGCGTGTGTGCCGTGCGGACTGACCGACCATCGTGACGGTCTCGAAAAGCTCGAACCGTACGATGCGGAGTCGGCGGCGGAGGTGATAGACCTTATAGATTCCTTCGGCGATGCTTCGCTGCGCTCGACCGGGAGCCGGAAAGCGTTTGCATCGGACGAATTCTATCTGCTTGCGGGACGAGATATACCCGATGAGCGGTTTTACGAGGGATATCCGCAGCTTGACAACGGGGTCGGTATGCTGCGCTGTCACCGGGAAGAATATCTCGCGGAGCTGGACTGCTCCGAATTCTGCCGGGGCGGCAGAACGGCGATAGTCACCGGGAAGGCGGCGGAGGCCCACATCCGTGAACTGATAGCGGAGACGGCGCGCAGGTTTCCGGGGCTCGACTGCGAGGTGTTCGCAATAGAAAACAGGTTTTACGGAAAGAATATAACGGTCAGCGGACTGCTGACCGGGCGCGATGTCATAGAGCAGCTCCGGGGGAAAGCGGAGGGCAGGTATCTGCTGCTGCCCTGCAATATGCTCCGCTACGAGCGCGACATGTTTCTCGACGGACTCACTCCCGCCGATCTGGAGCGCGAGCTCGGTGTGAAAACGGTAATAATCGAAAGGGACGGTAAGGATTTATGCCAAAAGGTGTTATCGCTGTAGTCGGGAGACCGAACGTCGGCAAATCGACCTTCTTTAATAAAATATCCGGACGCAGAATCTCAATAGTGGATGATACGCCGGGCGTAACCCGCGACCGCATAACCTGTGAGGTGACCTGGAACGGCAGGACGGCAACCGTAATAGACACCGGCGGAATAGAGCCGCGGGCGAACACCCCTCTGCTTAAGATGATGCGTGAGCAGGCGCAGGTGGCAATAACTCATGCCGACGTGATTATTTTTATGTGTGAGCTGGCGACGGGCGTCACCGCGTCCGACCGCGATATCGCGAATATGCTTAAGCGGTCACGCAAGCCGGTCATACCGGTGGTGAACAAGGTCGATACGGTCGGGAGTCTTCCTGCCGGATATTACGAATTCTACGAGCTCGGCTTTGAAACCGATCCGATTCCCGTTTCGTCGCAGAGCGGCAGCGGCACCGGTGATGTGCTTGACGCCGCTTTTTCGATGCTTCCGCCCGACGACGGAGAGGATGAGCCGTCTCCGGGAATACGCGTTGCCGTTATCGGCAAGCCAAACGCGGGCAAGAGCTCGCTTATCAACCGCCTTTCGGGCGAGGACAGGGTTATCGTCTCCGATATCCCCGGAACCACACGCGACGCGGTGGATACGGAGGTCGTGCACGGCGCCGACAGATACACGTTTATCGATACCGCCGGAATACGCCGCAACGCCCGTATAGAGGACGATATAGAAAAATACTCGGTGCTTCGCGCCAGAATGGCAGTTGAACGTGCCGACGTCTGTCTGCTTATGGTAGATGCCGCCGAGGGCGTTACCGCCCAGGACGAGCGGATTGCGGGAATAGCCCACGAATCCGGTAAGGCGGTTATTATCGTAATAAACAAGTGGGACACGGTGGATAAGGACAACGGCACCGTAAACGCCTTCAGGCAGAGGGTTTACGAAGCGCTTTCGTATATGACCTATGCGCCGCTGGTGTTTATATCGGTAAAGACCGGTCAGCGTGTTGACCGTCTGTTTACAATGATTAACGAGGTATATGCGAACGCCTGCCGCCGTATAAATACCGGCACGATAAACGATATGCTGAACGACGCGGTGACGCGGGTTCAGCCTCCGACGGATAAGGGCAGGAGGCTTAAGATATATTACATGACTCAGACCGGGGTTAATCCTCCCACCTTCGTTTTGTTCGTCAACTCCGCACAGCTTTTCCATTTTTCGTATCAGCGCTATATAGAAAATTGTCTGCGCGATTCGTTTGACTTTACGGGAACTCCCATACGGCTTGTTATTAAGCAGAAAGGAGAAAGCGGTGATATACCTCGCTGATTTGCTCGGATTCGGATGTCGGTTTTACGATACACTGGGTCTTTCCGCCGACGGCGCTTTCCTTCTGCTTTCGGTTACGCTTCTCTTCTGTGCCGCGGCGGGATATCTGCTCGGAAGTCTGAATTTTGCGGTAATAATATCAAAGAAGATGTTCGGGCAGGATGTGCGCGAATACGGAAGTCACAACGCCGGCTTTACCAACATGAAGCGGGTTTACGGCTGGCGGCCTGCGCTGTATACCATGGCGGGCGACGTCGGGAAGCAGGCTGTCGCAATACTTATCGGTATAACGGTCGGCGCGGTGCCCGTTATGGGCGCATATGTGGCAGGAATGTTCTGCATGATAGGTCATGTCGCTCCCTGCTATTTCGGATTCCGCGGGGGGAAGGGCGTGCTTACTGCGGCTACCCTTATTCTGCTGCTCGATCCGCTGACCTTCATAATCGTATTTGCAATGTTCGCGCTTACGCTGCTGCTTACCCGTTATGTCTCGCTCGCTTCAATGGTCGGAGCGTTCATATATCCGGCGGTAACATACTACCGGTATGCCGGAAAGAATCCGTTTGCGGTGCTGTTTGCGGTGTTCGTCGGACTGTTTATTATATTTACCCACCGTTCGAACATAAAGAGGCTGTTCAACAACCAGGAAAGCAAATTCACCTTTAAGAATTCCGAAAAGGAAGATAAATAATGCCGCTTGCCGATAAGGTCCGCCCAGAATCAATAGACGAAATAGCCGGACAGAAGCATCTGCTCGCTCCCGGCGCTCCGCTTCGCCGGCTGCTCGAGAGCGGACATATCCCGTCGCTCGTGTTTTACGGCCCTCCCGGCACCGGGAAGACCACGCTTGCTTCCATAGCCGCGAAGATGACCGACAGGGAGATGTTCCGCATAAACGCGACCACCGCGTCGCTTTCGGACGTGCGCGATGTGCTCGGCAACACGGATTCGGTTTTTTCCTCCGGCGGGATACTCCTTTACATAGACGAAATACAGTATTTCAACAAAAAACAACAGCAGAGTCTGCTGGAATACGTCGAGGACGGACGGATAATCCTTATCTGCTCGACTACCGAGAACCCGTATTTCACCATATACGGCGCTCTGCTTTCGAGATCGACCGTGTTCGAGTTCAAGCCGGTCGGATCGTCGGAGCTTCTGCCGGTGCTTCGCCGCGCGTTCAATATCCTGAACGGTGAATACGGCGGAGCAAAAAAATGTTCGGACGGCGTTCTGGGTCTTATCGCGTCCTCCTGCGGCGGTGACGTCCGCAAGGCTATAAATGCGCTCGAGAACACCTATTATGCTTCCGGAAGCGAGCTTTCGGAGGAAAGCGCGGGGCTGCTGACCCAGCGGTCGGGGCAGAGATTCGATACCGACGGCGATCAGCATTACGATTTGCTTTCCGCTTTTCAGAAGTCCATCCGCGGCTCCGACGCGGACGCCGCCGTGTATTATCTCGCACGGCTGCTTGCGGGGGGAGATCTCATTTCGCCCTGCCGCAGGCTGCTGGTTATCGCGTCCGAGGACGTCGGGCTCGCTTACCCGATGGCTGCCGCAATAGTCAAAAGCTGTGTGGATTCCGCACTTCAGATAGGTCTGCCCGAGGCGGGCCTGCCGCTTTCGGAGGCGGCAATCTTGCTTGCCACCGCGCCGAAGTCGAATTCCGCCGCCGCCGCGTACTGGGCTGCGGCCGCCGATATTGCCGACGGTAAGGAGGGGGAGATTCCGCTTCACCTGCGGGACACTCATTACGAGGGAGCGGAAAAGCTCGGACGTGGCGGATACAAGTATCCCCACGCATATCCCGACAGTTATATCGAGCAGCAATACCTTCCGGATTCGCTTTCGTCCGCCGTATATTACGTTCCGGGCAGCAACCGCACCGAGCAGGCCGCCAAGGAGTATTGGGACAAAATAAAGAAAAAGCATTCCGGGAATTCCGAATCCCGATAGCCGTTTACGGTCGGCGGAAGCGTCGCTGAAAACGTAAAAACAAACAGCGCATAAAAGCAAACTGCTTTTTGCGCTGTTTTTTATCGGCTTCACCGCAATTCGGTACACACTGCGGCGGCAACGTCATGTAAAGGAAGTCATTTAAGATACAGTTTAAGTTTTTTGTATGAATCCAATGCGTTCGTATCGTATTTTTCAAAATCCTCCGAAACGGAGTTATAGCTTCCGTCGCAGTACATTACCAGATCGGTCAGCTTAATGAAATTATCGTAATAATCCTTTAACGCCGAACAGGCCGCTTCGTATTTCTTCGGAGGATTCACCAGATCTTTCATAAGCTCGGTTACAAGGGATTGCATATATGCTATTTCCGCAATACTGTTGCCGAAGCTTTCGTCGTTATACAGATTTGCCAGAGCATCATTGAAATCGTTTACGAATTTGCCGTCTTTCATTGTGTATTTGTCTGTTTCGTCATCTCTTATATTGTAAATCGCATTATACCATACGTCCAGTATCAGGTTTCCGGCGTTTTCCGCCTTAATTGAACATTCGAGCATTCCGTAGGCCGCGGTCTCCATATTGTTATAGTATACGGATTCCCTTACCTTCTGGAATATGACGTATCCGAGCACCGCGACGACAATCAGCACTGCCGCAATTACGGCAGC
Organism: Clostridiales bacterium; assembly: GCA_004553575.1. GTDB lineage: Bacteria > Bacillota > Clostridia > Oscillospirales > CAG-382 > SFLA01. The sequence goes on along the minus strand of SFLA01000004.1, from coordinate 28,588 downwards.
GGTTACCCCGGTATGCTTCTTTTTTTGTGCCTTAACTTCGACTCTCTGCCGCGGGCAGCCGCATTTCGGACAGGCCGGCAAAGCATAATCGTATTCCGTTTTGCATTCCCCGCACACAATCATATTCCCCTTCGGCACATTCGAACCGCAGCGGGGACACGCGGTTGCTTTATCGCTTATCGTTTCTCCGCAGTTCTGGCAGTTTATCATTCCCATTTTCCGTTCCTCTTTTCGTTTTTTATTTATAAAGCGCGATATTCGGCGCAAAAACAGGTAACTTCAACAGCTAAACGACGATACTCCGCGAAACCTTTTTTGTGCAATGCCTGAACACATTGTAAATTATATGTTATAAATTATAACATATAATTATAACGGGTGTCAAGGCATAATTTTGGTTAGGTGAATGGCATTGAAGGAAAAACTCATCATAAACAAGAAGCCTTTGAAGGGCGAGGACGGATACAAGACCTTTTCCATACGGATAAAAGACGAAACCGTTAATAATCTTGATATTATTTCAAAAGCGACCAATCGTTCGAGGAACGAGCTTATTAACATTCTTTTGGATTATGCAATAGCCAATTGCGAGGTAAAGTAAAGTCTGAGTCCGTTTTGTAAAACAAATTATTCGTACTGCCGCAAAATCCGCGTTTTGAAAAAACAAGCCGCCCGAAGAGCAATTCGGGCGGCCTTCTTTCCCGGTTGTTGCCCGGTGCGGCAGGAAGGGCTTGTCGCACCGGGCAGGATCTTTGCGTTTTTAAAAATCGCCGTGAATCCGGAAGGATTCACGGCGAAGCAGGTTATTTCTTGTTCTTCTTAACGATCACGAATACTATAACCGCGGCTGCAATGACGGCGGCGGCAATTCCGACCCAGAGCCATACGGAGGCGCCGCTTTCTTTGCCTGTATCGGCGGATTCGTCTGCGGCGGAAGGAGCTTCGGATTCCTCGTCCGCTTTTGATTCATCGGGCTCGGTCGAAACATCGGCGGCGGAAGCATCGGGCTCGTCCGAAGTATCGGTTGCGGAAACGTCTGCAGCGGAAGTATCGGGCTCGGCCGAAACTTCATCTTCGGATACCTCGGGCTCGGTCGAAACCTCATTGACCGATGTGTCTTCCGTAAGCGATTCCTCGGGCTCGCTCACTTCGTTGACGGTAGGTCTTACGGAGCCGAGACCCTCAACGGAATCGGCGGTGCCGACATAATAGCGGTAAAGGGTAAGAGACGAGCCGACCGGACCGTTGACCGGGAAGGTAACGGAGACGAAACGGTGAAGTCCGTCGTCGAACTTCTTGGCGTCGCTGGAGCTTATGTAGCTGCCGAGATCCCATATGCCGAATCCCTCGCCGGATGCCTTGGAATACTGAGCGTAATCGCTGCCCTCCATGGACACGAGCCAGAGCTCCGCATAGGTGCCTGCGGCCTCTTTGTCCTTGCGGGTATAATATGCAATGCAGGTGCCGCCGAGCTCTGCGCCGTCGGCGGAGGCGTAATCGTATACGAAGTACGCTCCCTCGTTGACGTTGAAGGGGTGATCCGCGTATATGATCGAGCCGTCAATAAAGGTCATCGTCACCGACGCGGCGGTTTCGGTGAGTGTAATGGTGACCGAACCGTCGTCGTTGTAGGCGATGGTACAGCCGGAGCTGGTTAGAACGCCGTCTTCGCTCTTGTTCGAAGGCAGCAGGCTGTGAATGATGGTGTCTTCCTCGGCGGCGGATGCGGTAAGGGCAAAAACGCCGGTGACTGCCAGCAGCAGCGCGAGAAGGACGGAAACGAACTTTTTCATTTTAGAGTGGTTCCTCCTTGAAAATAATATAATTATATTTTGCCGGAGCCTTTTCCGGCGTGATTGCGTTTCTTCAATTTCTTTACAGCCGGCGCCGAGGCCGATTCCGCGGGCGTCTCCGCGTCCTCTGCCGGGGCGGGGTCACCCACTGCGGAAACGGTGCGCTCCCCGGCGGTCGCGTCGGACTCGGGGGCTGTTTTTTTGTTTTTTCCGATGTTTATAAATCCGTCGCGGCGCAGGCGGTCGAATATTACTATCGACAGCGGCAGACCGAACAGTCCGATCAGTCCGAACAGCTTAAGACCGACATACATCGATACGAGAGCGAGCAGCGGATAAAGACCGACATATTTGCCGACTATCTTCGGTTCGAGAATCTGCCGTATGACGGTGATAATGGCGTAAAGCACCAGAAGGCCTATTCCCATAAAATAGTCGCCGGCGATAAGATCGATAATTCCCCACGGAATCATTACCGTGCCGGTTCCGAGCACGGGCATGAGATCGACCACTGCGGTGAGCAGTGCGATAAGGAAGGCGTAACGGACTCCGAGCACCGTAAGCCCTATAAAGACCTCGAGGAAGGTTATCAGCATTATCAGTCCGTACGCACGGACGAATCTCCAGCAGGCGGCAAGGAGCTGCTTCTTTATGGTAACGAGATAATCGCCGGCTTTTTTTGGCAGAACGCCTATAACCGCGGCATTTATCTTGTTGTAATCGGCGGTGAAGTAATAGGTGGATATTACCGAAATAATTATTCCGAGCAGCACCGACGGGACGATGTTGATAATAGCCGTAAGTGTGGATACTATCGAGGTGAAGTTGCCGACAAAGCTGCTCAGCACCGTTTTGAAGTAATAATCGAAATTCTCCCACACCTCGGTAAGCCATTCGCCGTAATCAATGAACGGGATAAGTCCGTTTATCTTATCGATAATGTTCTCTGCGTATTCGGGATCGGAGTTCATCTCGTTGAGCACCCGAAGCGCGTTCTGATATATGGAGCTCAGCTCTATATATATCCTGTTGACTATAAGATAACAGAGCAGCGACAGCGCCGCCGCCACGCCCAGCACAAGAAATATAACCACAAGACGGCGCGGAAGCTTAACCTTGCGCAAAACCAGATTGACGAGCGGGTGCAGAATCATCGCGATGATATATGCAACGATAAACGGCAGCAGCACGTTAAGCAGATAGGTTTTCACAAAATATGCCGCAACAAGACCTATCGCAACGTATGCGATGATAACGAGTATTCTTTTCCACGGTTCCTTCGGCAGCATCGGAAGCCCCCTTGATTTTGTAGAAAAAAGACTATTGACAATCCCGTAAGGTTATGTTATTATAGTTCCCGCAAGGCCTGTTAGTCAAGTGGCTAAGACGCCGCCCTCTCACGGCGGAGGCAGGGGTTCGACTCCCCTACGGGTCACCAGGGCGCACCGCATCGGCGGTGCGCTTTTGTTTTTGCCGGCGTTTATCTGAGTATGCGGTAGAATCTTCGGCCGGCAAGCGCCTTCTTCTGCTCGGAGAAAGGCGCCTTTTCTATTATCTCCGTTTTGTCTCCGTCTATTGCAAGCAGCGGGTCCTGGTTTTCGTCCGCGGAAAGCACATAGTTCTCCGGGCACTTTTCGCGTATTATCGTTACGGCGGGGTATTTGACCGCCTCCATCATGTTCGCAACCACCGCGCTGGCGGTCGGAAGCGAACCCGCTCCCTGACCGTAAAGCGATATCTCGCCCACCGCGTTTCCGAACACCGAAACCGCGTTGAATACGCCGTCGGTAACTCCGAGCACGCTGTGACTGTCCACAAGATAGGGCGCCACGAGCACCTTGGCGCGGTCGCCGCATTTCTCGGCAAGTCCGATAAGGCGTATCGTGCAGCCGTATTCGGCGGCGCGGTCGAAATCTGATATCCGTATGTTCTCAATGCCCTCTATAACCGAAAGGCTCTCAAGCGGAATGCGGGTGTCGAAAGCGATCCCCGCGAGTATGCATATCTTCCGTGCCGCATCGGTACCGCATATATCCGCAGAAGGGTCCGCCTCGGCGTAGCCGTTTGCCTGCGCGTCGGAAAGCGCCTTCCAGAAGGGCTCACCCTCGCGGCGCATTTTGGTAAGTATGAAATTGGTGGTTCCGTTGAGTATGCCCGAAACCCTAAGTATGTCGTTGGCGCCGAAGCAGTTGAACAGCGGATGTATTACCGGTATTCCGCCGCCGGCGGAAGCCTCGTACAGATAACCCGCGCCGCTTCTTTTCGCAGCCGCGGCAAATTCGTCGCCGTAGCGCTCGACCACCGCTTTGTTGGAGGTGACCACGCTTTTTCCGGCGTTAAGAAGCGCAAGCGTATACTCATATGCGGGGTGGAGCCCGCCCATCGTCTCTGCCACGACGGTAACGCGGTCGTCACCGAGTATATCTTCAAAGCTGTGTGTTACCATGTCGGCAAGCGGATGCCCGGGGAACGAACGCAGATCGAGAATATGACGTATATTAAGACCGTCGGTGCCGGTTCGCTGCGCTATAAGGTCACCGTTCATACGTATGACCTCGCAGACTCCCTGTCCGACAGTTCCGAAGCCCATAATTGCGACATCAGGCATAAGCATGCCTCCTTCCTCCTTGCAGTTTACCACATATCGCGGCGAAATGCAATAGTCCGGGGATTATCAATTCGCCTCAGGGTATTGCTTTTTTTACGGGTTTGGTGTATTATGCTATCCGGGATTATATGTGTAAGGAAAAAACATTATTATGCTTGAAATGTGTACTTTTCCCGAATATGTTATCGGAGTGTTCGAGGAAAACGGTGTTAAAAAAGGTGATATGCTGGTCACGCTGAGATCGGATATGGATTCCGGATCGGTTCCGGCGGATACCTTTATCGCACTCACTAAGGAATATATTGCCGTTTCGGAGGGAACCGTGACGGTTACGGGCGCCGGAAGCAGAGCTTTTCCGTCTCTCCGCACTCACGTTAAGCTGTACGAGTGCCGCAGGTTCGAAAAGTTTGCCCTTGCAGACATTTCCGAGATTAAGGTTGAGCTGCTCATTGCCTCCGCGCGTATTATCGCCGTTAAGGACGGCACGGAAATACAGGTATACAACACCTCCGGAACCTACCGCCATGACGCGAATGTGCTCTGCGAATGTGTTAAGGAGCTTAAAGAGAAGGGCGAGATCGATTACGATAAGCACTCAAAGGATTGTGCCGACGACCGGATGTGCCCGAAATGCGGCAGGCGCTACCCCGACCCGGAGCGTAAGGTATGCCCCAAGTGTATGCAGAAGGGCAAGCTTATAAAAAAGCTGGCTTCGCTGTTCATGCACTATCGAATGTACGTGCTTATACTTCTGTTCACCTTTACCGCAGTTTCACTGCTTTCGGTTGCCGTGCCGTATGTGTCCAATCAGCTTCTGTATGGCGAGGTTCTCGACGAGGCGGGCGCGTGGTACGGCATGATCGGCAGGATCATACTGGTGATTATCGGTATACGCATCATATTGCTTGCGGTAAATCTGATTAACGGTGTCGTATCGGCGAAGATAGCCGCCGAGGTCACATACGATCTTAAGAAGATGATCTTCGGCAGTATAGGCAGGCTTTCACTGTCCTTCTTTACAAACCGCCAGACCGGCGGACTTATGACACAGGTCAACGGCGATTCGAATACCATTTACTGGTTTTTCTGCGACGGGTTCCCGTATCTGGTTACAAATTTGCTTTCGCTTCTGTGCGTGCTCGTGGTTATGCTCGCGTCGAATCCGCTGCTCACGCTGTACGCATTTATCACCGTACCGGTGTTCTTCCTGATTTACAAATACCTGTTCCTCGCTTTCGACAAGCTGTGGGCGCGCAACTGGTCGCGCCGCCGTTCGCTCAATTCGCTTATATCCGATGTGCTTAACGGCATGAGGGTTGTAAAGAGCTTTTCCCGGGAGGAGGAGGAGAACGTCCGGTTCGGCAATCGCAACCGCGCCCATGCCGAGACATTAACCGAATCCGGAATGCTGTCCGCGAAGAGCTTCCCATTTATATCCTTCCTGCTTCAGGCGGGACTGTATGTCGTCTGGGGAGTCGGCGGCTGGCAGGTCATGACCCATACCGGCGGTATGACCTATGCTTCGCTTGCCGCGTTCGTTGCTTATTTCTCGCTTATAACCGGTCCGCTTCAGTTCTTTGCCGACGTTTCCAACTGGTGGAGCGAATGTCTTAACTCAATGCAGCGTCTGTTCGAGATTAAAGAGGCTGTTCCCGATGTGCGCGAGAGCGAGCACCCGGTCGTGCCGGAGAATCCCAGGGGCGAGGTAAAGTTCGATCATGTCGTATTCTCATACGAGGAGAACCGTACGGTTATCGACGATATAAGCTTCGATGTTCCCGCGGGGACGACTCTCGGAATCGTCGGAAAGACGGGCGCGGGCAAGTCCACTCTCACCAATCTGCTTACCCGTCTGTATGACGTAGGAAGCGGAGCGGTTTACATAGACGGCGTTAACGTAAAGGATCTTTCGTTTGCCGCTCTGCGCGACATGGTTGCGATAGTATCGCAGGAGACATATCTGTTCCGCGGCACCATAAAAGAGAATATCCGCTACGCACGCCCCGATGCGACCGACGAGGAAGTTATGGAGGCGGCGAGAATCGCATCTGCGCACCAGTTTATAATCAAGTATCCGGATGCGTACGATACCGTCGTCGGATTCGGCGGAAAGGAGCTTTCGGGCGGCGAGAAGCAGCGGGTATCAATCGCCCGTGCAGTGCTTAAAAATCCTAAGATACTCATACTCGACGAGGCGACGGCAGCCATGGATACCCAGACCGAGCGGCAGATACAGCAGTCGCTTACCCGTTTGTCGAAGGGCAGAACCACCATAATGATCGCCCATCGGCTTTCGACCCTGCGCGACGCCGACCGGCTTGTCGTCATCGAGAACGGGAAGATCCCGGAATCCGGCACGGCGGTCGAGCTGCTTAAAGCAAAGGGCGCTTACTACCGGCTGTACAAGATGCAGGCGGAAGCTCTTAAGACCATAGGAATCGAGGAATAACGATGGAAGATATCGGAAAGATTGTAGATATAACCTATTTTACTCCCGAAAACGCGCAGTTCAGCCGCACCGAGGGAGGATTCCCCTCTCTGAGGGCTTTTATACCCAAGCGTTCCGAGGACGATCTCAGCGAAGCGGACACACTTGCCCGCGAGCCGGAATGGCAGGATCTCGGCAGGGTATTTCTGCACCGCGCATTTCCGTACGATATGCCCGAAAAGTACATTTCAGTGCTTGATAAGGACGGCAAGGAATACGGTATGATCCGTTCGATCGACGATTTCGGCGAGGATGTCCGCGAGCTGCTCCGGGCCGAGCTGAGCCGTAAATACTACGCGCCTGTTATAACAAAAATAAATTCGCTTACCCAGAAGTTCGGTTATACCTACTGGGAGGCGGATACCGACGTCGGCAAGGTCTCGTTCGCCATGCACGATACCTTCCGCAACATAGCGAAGGTCGGCGGCAACCGCCTTATCCTTACCGATGTCGACGGAAACAGATTCGAGATTAAGGACTATCTCGCGCTGGACAGGAAGAGCTTCCGCAGAATAGAGCTGTACCTGTAAGAAAAATACGGAGATAATAAAGCTATGAAACAAACCACGCTTGCGCCGGCGGTTCCGGCGAGGGCAATGGAGGAGGTCGCGTCCGCCGCGCCTTCCGAATGTACGCCGGCGCTGTCCTTCCGGTTCAATCTGTCGTTTGACAACCGCAGGGTGGACGGCTACGGCGCGCTTTACGATACCGTCGTATATCTGTCCGACGGCTGCGGTAATGTTTCGGTTACCGACATTGCGGATATAGAGGAAATACGCTATATACAGTACGTCGGCTGTGCCGCACTTGAATATGACCGCGGAGGAGAGACGTTCGAGCTTTGCAGGAGCGACATGATAAACGCCGCCGACCTTCAAAGCGTTACCAAGCGGCTCCGCTCGGTTTCCGAGGGCAGGGGTCCGGGTACGCCCGACCCGTTTTCGCGCACTCACTGCGAAAAATGCGGCAGGCGTTTCATGCCGGGAAGCAATGTCTGCACGTATTGCGTCGACCGCCGCCGCCTCGTGCGCAGACTGCTTCCGTTTGCAAAACCGTACGCCGGCAAGCTCGCGCTGTCGGTGCTGTTATGCTTCGCCATATCGGCGGTCGGGGTTATTACTCCGTATTTCAGCAAGCAGCTTATCAACGATTATATAGCCAATCCGGACATAGATCCTTCGGCGCCCGGAGTTTTACCGGGATTTTTGGCTCTGGTGCTGGCGATAGCCGCCGCCGGGCTTCTTACGGCGGGAATAAGCGCCGTAAAGAGCGCGCTTGTGGTTAAAGCGAGCAGCGGCATACTGGTCGATCTGCGCGACGCCATATACCGGAGCATTCAGAAGCTCTCGCTTGCGGGAGTATCCCGCAGAACGGCGGGCGAGCTGATAAACCGTGTCACCGAGGACACGCAGACGCTGCGCGAATTTCTGGCGGGCGACCTTCCGGATATAATACAGCAGGGGCTGGTGCTGGGATCGGTCACGGTCGTGATGTTCTTTATCGACTGGCGTATAGCTCTTATTGTTCTCGCGCCGGTTCCGGTAATGCTGCTGGTGTTTTCACGGCTAATGAAATATACCAACCGTCTGTACAATTCACAGTGGCATGCTTCGTCCGAATGCGGCACCATACTTCACGATATTTTCAGCGGAATCCGTGTCGTAAAGGTATTCGGAAACGAGGAATACGAGGAAAAGCGGTTTGAACGCGCCGCCCGCAAGCTCGCAAATATATCGGTCCGCAACGAGCGGATATGGAATCTGACCATGCCGGTTGCCTATTTCGCACTGGCGCTGGGCGAATACGCCGCGATATATATCCTCGGCGGAAAGGTGCTCGGCGGCAGCATAGGGCTGGGCGATATGTCGCAGGTGCTCTCGTATGTTGCAATGATTTACGGACCGGTACGCTGGATGGCGAGCGTTCCCCGCCGCATTACGCGCACCGTCACCTCAATGACAAAGGTGTTCGAGATTATCGACGAAGAGCCTGACGTAGCGGACGCCGCCGACTGCATATCCGCGCCGATAAAAGGGGATATAAGCTTCCGCCACGCATATTTCGGCTATAACAATTACGAAAACGTGCTTAAGGATATCAATATCGATATTAAAACCGGCGAAATGGCGGGTATAGTCGGACGGAGCGGAGTCGGTAAATCCACGCTCATTAACCTTATTATGCGTCTGTACGACCTTACCGGCGGCGAGCTGCTTATCGACGGCAAGGATATCCGGAGCTATTCGCAGCATTCGCTGCGCGGGCAGATAGGCGTAGTGCTTCAGGAGACCTACCTGTTCAGAGGAACCGTATACGATAACATTGCTTACGCCCGTCCGGGCTGTACGCCCGAGCAGGTACTGCGTGCGTCGAGGCTTGCAAACGCGCACCAATTCATTGTCAAGCTGCCCGACGGCTACAATACATATGTGGGCGAGCGCGGACAAACCCTTTCCGGCGGTGAAAAACAGCGCATAGCGATAGCGCGCGCCGTCCTGCGCGACCCCCGCATACTTATTCTCGACGAAGCGACCGCCTCGCTCGATACCGAGACCGAGCGGCTGGTACAGGATGCGGTGAACTCGCTCACCCGCGGACGCACCACGATAGCGATCGCACACCGGCTGTCCACCCTCCGCAACGCGACCAAGCTGATTGTGCTCGAAAAGGGAACGGTCGAGGAAACCGGCACGCACGAGCAGCTAATACAGTCCGGCGGACGGTACTGCAAGCTGGTAATGGCACAGCGCAAAATGAGCAAAATGCTGAAATAACAGGGAGAGAACGAACATGAACAACAGTGAAAAGACAATGGATAAGATTGTGGCGTTCTGCAAGGGCAGAGGCTTCGTTTACAGCGGCAGCGAGATATACGGCGGACTTGCCAACGCATGGGATTACGGCCCGCTCGGAGTCGAGCTTAAAAACAATATCAAACGCGCCTGGATGAAGAAGTTCGTGCAGGAGAGCCGTTGGAATGTCGGGCTCGATTCCGCCATTTTAATGAATCGCGAGGTCTGGGTCGCGTCCGGTCATGTCGTCAATTTCAACGATCCGCTTATCGACTGCCGCGCCTGCAAGATGCGTCACAGAGCCGACCAGCTTATCGAATCGTGGAACAAGGCGCACGGGATCGAAATGCAGGTCGACGGCATGAGCAACGACGAGCTGTACGATTATATCGTAAGCAACAATGTAACCTGTACCTGCGGCAAGTGCGATTTTACGCCGATACGCAAATTCAATATGATGTTCAAGACCCACCAGGGCGTAACCGAGGACAGTCAGGCCGAGGTTTATCTCCGCCCGGAGACCGCACAGGGCATATTCGTTAACTTTAAGAATATACAGCGCACCACCCGCCGCAAAATCCCGTTCGGCGTGGCTCAGGTGGGCAAATCCTTCCGAAACGAAATCACCCCGGGCAACTTCATCTTCCGCATACGTGAATTTGAGCAGATGGAGCTTGAATTCTTCTGCAAGCCCGGAACCGAGCTCGAATGGTTCAGCTATTGGAAGGATTACTGCTTCGGCTGGCTGCTTTCGCTCGGTATGAAGCGCGATTCGCTCCGCATGCGCGACCATGACCCGAAGGAGCTTGCACATTATTCCAACGCCACCACCGACTTTGAATTCCTCTTCCCGTTCGGCTGGGGCGAGCTTTGGGGAGTCGCTTCGCGTACCGATTTCGACCTTAAGGCTCATTCGGCTCATTCCGGAGAGGATCTTACCTACTTCGATCCCGAAACCAACGAGAAATACGTTCCTTATGTTATAGAGCCCTCGCTCGGCGCCGACCGCGTACTGCTTGCCTTCCTTATCGATGCGTACGACGAGGAGCCGGTGATGAAGGACGGCGTTCCGACCGACGATATCCGCACCGTGCTGCATCTGCATCCGGCGCTCGCGCCGTACAAGGCGGCGGTGCTTCCGCTTTCCAAGAAGCTCGCCGACACCGCTCTGCCTGTCTACGAGCAGCTCTCCAAGTCGTTCATGGTCGATTACGACGAGGCGGGGTCTATCGGCAAGAGATACCGCCGGCAGGACGAGATCGGCACTCCGTTCTGTATCTGCTGCGATTTTCAGACCGCCGAGGACGGCTGTGTAACCGTGCGCGACCGTGACACCATGGAGTCTGTACGTATGCCGATAGGCGAAGTCGCGGGATATATCGAAAGCCGCATAGCGTTCTGATCCGCGCAGTATATTATATATGCGGTAAGACAAGGCGCCGCAGGCAGGCGGAGGGGTGCAACAATGGTTGAAAAGCTGACTGTTTCGGCTGTAATACCGTGCTTCAGACCCGACGACAGGCTCGAGGAGGTAGTCCGCGGGCTTGTCGGCGCGGGATTTTCGGATATTATCATCGTAAACGACGGCTCACCTGCCGAATGTGACCGCTTCTTCGCCTTTACGGAGCTTTATCCGCAGGTAACTCTGCTGCAGCATTTTGTAAACCGCGGCAAGGGAGCCGCGTTAAAGACCGCTTTCACATATTTTCTGCAGTACCGCGGGAAGGATTATTCCGGTGTTGTCACCGTTAACGCCGACGGATATCACACCCCGCGCGACGTTTACCGCTGCGCCCGTACAATGCAGCAGCGCCGGGATCAGATAGTTATCTGCTCACGGGATTATACGAATATGCCCCGCAAGCTGCGCCGCGGAAACGCCGTTGCGTCGTTTATACTCCGCACCGGCTGCGGTATCCGCGTCAGCGACACCCAGAGCGGACTCCGCGCCATACCGCGGGAATATCTTGTGAATTTCCTGCGTACCCGCGGAAACCGGTTCGATTACGAATCGAATATGCTCATAGATATAGCGGTATATTCGCTTCCCTTTACCGAAATAACCGCCAAGGCGCATCCGGGCAGTGCTCTGCACCGTATAGCCTTCAGGGATATTCTGAAGGTATATTATCAGATAATAAAGTTTTCTCTTTCGTCGCTTGCCTGCTGGACCTTTGAATATCTGCTGTACGATCTGCTTATACTGCTGCTCGCCGGCAGTGTTTCGGTAAGGCTGATTTATTACGCAGCAAGGGTGGTTGCGCTGTCGGTCAACTTTTGTGTAAACCGGCGGGTGGTGTTCCGGGCAAGGCGCAATATTCGACGCACCGCTCTGCGCTATGTGGCGATACAGCTTCCGATAATGCTTATTTCCGCCGAGGCGGTTAACGGACTGGCTTCGCTTATACCCTCGTCCGGTAAGCTCGCTCCTATGCTGGTGAAAATACCCGTGGACACGGCGATGTTTATACTGTCCTATTCGCTTCAGCGCGAGTGGGTGTTCAGGGACGATAAAAACGAAGACCGGAACTGAAGATTCGGACATAGGAAGGCGAGGAAGCCGGACTGCGGACTTGTCAGCGTACTAAATACTATATATATCAATAACAAATAACGCCGCCGTGCGTTGCCGGTTATTCCGGCTACGCACGGCGTTGTTTTACCTATTGGTTGTACGGTGAGCTTTTGGCGGCGGACCGGCTTATCCGCTTTATACAAGCATGTCAATAAGCTCTTTTGCCCACGGCCAGACAAGAATTCCGGAGCTGACCAGCAGCCAGACCACGGCGACGGCGGCGATTACGGTAAAATACAGCACTGCGCGCAGTATAAGCGCGCCGCGCGCGTCGTTGCGGCGGTTTGCATTGCGGGAGAAGCATGCCATCAGTATTGCCGAAATAAGTCCGACGACCGGTATTAAGAACAGCAAGCGGTTAAGAAAGAAGCCGCCGGTGCCGAGCACGGCATAGCTTCCGCGCGGGAGGGCGTTGTCGGAATATCCGGTTATTACCGGAGTGTCGGGACGCGGAGCGAGCGGCGCGGGAATGGGTTCTTTTTTCTGCGGCACAAATAAATCTTCGGGAACGGCCTCGGGAGCAGCTTCGGCAGTCTCTTCGGGAACCTGCGATTCCTCGCATACGGGGCAGGTATCGGCGAAAACCCCGTGATTATCGGGGGTCGGCTCGGGCTCGGGCAGGCGGATACCGCAGGCAGGGCAGAAAACTGCGTCACCGCGCAGGGCGTATCCGCATTGGGTGCAATAGGACATTTGGTTATTCCTCCTTGTTTCGGATGGGATCCGTAAGTATGCCTTTTCTTCTGTACCGGCGTTTTCTGCGTCCGGACAGCGTTTCGTATGCGTAATCGTTAAGCTTTATTACGTAAGCGCCGCATTCCTTCATCCGGTCGGCGCTTACGGCGCCTCCGAATTCGGCAGCCATAAAAGTGTTCATTACCGCTCCGGTACGGGTAATGCCGTACAGACAGCGATCGGCTCTTGCGGCAAAATCGAAGGGCGATTCGTTTGTCTGTATACGCATTCCCACCGCTTCCATAAGCTCATCGAACTGAATATGAAGCTTAAGCACGGCTTCCGTCGGATCACTGTATCTGCCTTTCGCGGCGTCGCGCCGGAACATAAGCACCGAATCGCGCTTTTTGCGGCAGCGCCGCTCGTAAAGCAGCGTGGGTATGAGCACGGCGATAAGAGCCGCCGCCGTTACCGACAGGGGAACAAGCCACCGCATCAGCGCGGTGGTCCCGGCAGGCTCCGTTCCGCTCCCGTCCGGGAAACCGGAATCATCGCTTTCCGAGGGGATATCCGACGGCTCGGATTCCGAAGGAAACGAATCTGAAGATTCCGCTTCAGACGGCTCCTCTTCGGACGATTCGTCCTCCGTACTCTCGCCGGAAATATCGTCACGGGGGCGCGGTACCGCGAGCACCGGGGGATTGTCGTCAAAGCCCAGCGAAGATTCCGCGGTCACCTCGAACGGCAGCCAGCCGATGTTATCTATCCATACCTCCGCCCACGCATGGGAATTAAAACCGGTTACGTATCTTGTTCCGTCGGAGGAGGCGGTCCGGGACGAATATCCGGTAACGTAGCGCGCGTTTATGCCGAGCGAACGAAGCAGAAGTACCGCGGACGAGGCGAACTGAACGCAGTAGCCCTCGCCGGTGTTGTAAAGAAAATTATATATCGCGTCCTTGTCCGGGTCGTAATTCGCGTACCGTTCGGACATCTGAGGGTTCATGGTGTAGCGCTTTGTCGATGTGAGATATTTCTGCACCGCGTATACGGCGTCCAGGGTATCGTTTTTGTATTCTCCGCCGTATTCGTCGAGTATATTTCCGGCAAGATATGAAAACTCGTCGGAGAGCTCGCCGGGCAGCGACAGGTATTCATCGGGAACGGAACCCCGGGGAGTATCGGCAAAGCTTTCGTCGGTCGTCGCTTCGTAATACCCGGTAAGCGCGTCGAGCAGCTCGAAATAAATGTCGTCATAGGTGGTTGCCGTTGATACCCGCGATCCTTGGTATGTGAACTGATTGTATTCGGCGGCTCCGGAATCGTCCGATACCCTGACAATCTCCGCCGCGACCTGTTCGGTGCTCCCGGCGGGGACTGCGGGCAGTCCGGGATTAAGCATTGCCCGAACCGTTGTCAAGCCGGTTACGAAGGTCATGCCGGACAGCCGGTTTATATCGGTAGTTGCATCTGCCGTATAGCGTTCCCACAACTGCGCGAGCGTGGCGTAGGAGTCGTCGTACAGCTCCTCGTCGGATATCGTCCACCGGTTGTTTTCGTATATGCCGTAAACGTGCCTTCGCAGGAACAGATCGGTTTCGGTATCGGAACAATAAACCTGATATATAACCTCGTCGGTAAAATCAATATCCTTAAGGTCGGTCAGCGAACTGCGCGCCTCGAGATCCTGCAGATCGACTTCTTTTACCGTGTCCGAAGTCTCCGACCCTTCGCCGTATCCGCCCTGAACATTCGGTTTTACTCGGCGGATTCCGGTTATATCGGATATAAGCCGCATTACGGACGACGAAAAGCTCTCGTTTGCAGCTATCGGCGTCAGTACGATTGCCGAGGCGAGCATGAAGCCGACTGCTCTGCGGAATATTCCCGAAATTTTCTCCTCGTCGGGCTTTGCTCCGCGTACGGAGCGGGTTTGCAGTGAAACGCACCACAGCGAGAACAGCACCGGAACCGTGAGATAGAAGTAAACGCTGTATTCGCGTTCCTTGGACACGTAGGTCGCGGCGGTAACCGCTATAGTAAAGACCGCCGGTATTATAACGCGTCCGGATTTCCTGAGCAAAAGCGAATAGACAAGAGACGAAAGCAGTGCGGCAAGCGCCGCCATTGCCTTTAGCGAACCAAAGCGGATATATCCCGATCCGAGCGAATAATCCGGCATATAGGTGCGGATATTCACCGCCACCGCTTCTATTTTATCCGTAATCGCAAGTATTATGTCCTCAAACCGGCATGCGGTATTCACGGGAGAGACAATAAACATCAGCCCGACGGCGGCAAAAGCAACCGCGGCAGCCGCACAGCCCGCAGAGAACAGATAAATCAGCGTGAACAGCGCCGAAAACAACAGGGCAAGCCGGACGGTATATGCAGAACCCACCTCGGGCAGGAATACCGCCGAGACATAGCCGCTTACCGCCGCCGAACCCAGCATGGCGATTGCGGCGCGGGCAATAAAGCCGGTCACCGTTCCGTCGCCGTCGCGAATCGACCGTATACGGGAAAGGCCTATGCAGCCGAAGAAGCGGGAAAACAGCTTTTTCATTTTGCGTTCCCTCCCGGGCAGCAGCTTATTACCGGTATACCGAGTATGTCAAGCCGTCTGAGCAGATCCGCCGGCTCCTCCTGCCCGTGTCGGGATTCGGGAGCCTCCGGCGCTTTTATATTTGCGGATACCGGTATGCCCCCTACGGGCGAAGCCAGTATTATTTCGATTCCGGCTATCCCGGGTACCCGGTTTCTGAAGAATTCACAGTCGGATACAAGCACCGGGGTTATCGCCGCGGTGACTACCGAAACCGACACCGAACCTGCAAGCGCTTCGGCGGTCTCCGCCCGCGAAGTTCCCACGGGGAGCGGGTCGCTTGCGCAGAGTGCGGCGAACGCCGGGTCGATATCGTCGGCCGAATCGATGTATTTAATACCTCCGCCCCCGAGCCAGACCAGCTTTACGCTCTCGTCGCCGCCGCATTTGCCGGTGCAAAGCTCATAGGCTGCTTCGTAAACGGCGTCAAGCATACAGGCGTTTATCTCCTGCTCGGGGCAGGGGTCGTCGGTATAATCGCCGGTATCGCAGAGCACGCAGAAGCTCTTCTTCTTCGGGGACGCGTAGCGTACCACCTGAAAGTCATCGTTTTTTGCCGAAAGCTTCCAGTGTACGGCGTTCAGCGGGTCGCCGGGCAGATACGTGCGGATATCGAAAAACTCCTCGCGGTCGGAATCGGGCGAGGGAACATAGGTTACATTCTGCAAAAAGACGGAGTTCTGTGCGGTGCCCGAACGTGCGCCGGATCCGGCAGGTATAACGGAAACCGTATCCGAAAAGCACAGACGGCTGCGTATACGGAACAAGCCGATCGGATCGTATACCGATATTCCGCCGCATGATGCGCCGTATCCGCCGCAGCGGGTGAAAATCAGAGTGCGCCTTGCGGTCACTATATGTCTGCCCCGGCAGCCCGCGCCGGCGCGTCGGCGGGTACGGGCGCGCCCGCGTACGGTGCCGTCCCTGCCCGAAGCGGGCAGGTCAAGCGCGGCGTCGAGAAAAACGAGCGGCAGACGGCTGTCGTTGCGGACGGTCAGTACGGCGTACACCGGCTGCCCGCGGGGAACGTACCCGTCGGAAAACCCGAAGGTTACGCTTATCCGCAGGTATATAATAATGAGGTAAGCAATAAGTATTACCGGAATAACAATCAAAAACGTACCGACCGCCGCGAGCATCTTGTTGTCGCGGAGTATCGCCGCGACGCAGAAGAAGGCCGTAACACAGAAATACGCCGCAAACCTGACGGTCGGAAGAAAAAACGACTGCCTGCCGCGCAGCGGAACCGGGCCGCAGCCGGATTCTGCCTTGCTTTTCATATCCGGTTGCTTTTCGCGCGGGAAGGGACTGCGATCCCGCCGCATATCCGCTCGAGCACCTGCTCCGGGGTAAGCAGCGCTTTTTTGGATTCCTGGCTTAGCACCACGCGGTGCGAAAGCGCACATCCGAACAGCGCCGAAACGTCCGTCGGCAGGACGTAGTCGCGCCCGTCGAGATATGCATACGCTTTTGCGAGTCGTGCGAGCGTTATTGAGGCGCGGGGCGACGCTCCGAGCGTAAGCGCCCGGTCGTTCCTGGTCGCCGAAACAAGATCGACTATGTATTCGTATACTTCCTTTTCGATATTTACCGCGGCCGTTTCCGCCTTAAGCGCGCATACGGCGTCACTGTCGGCTATCGGCGTTATCGCGGGGAGAGTGAAGTCGTGCGAATGTCCGGCGGCGAGCCGTATCTCAGCCTCTCTGGACGGGTAACCGAGCGAAATTCTCAGCGCAAATCTGTCGAGCTGTGCCTCCGGCAGCGGGTAGGTTCCCACGAATCCGAGGGGATTCTGAGTGGCGATTACCATGAACGGAGAGGGCAGCGGATGATTCACGCCGTCAACCGTTACGCTGTTTTCGCTCATTGCCTCGAGCAGTGCAGACTGGGTCTTCGGAGAGGCGCGGTTTATCTCGTCACCGAGCAGAAGATTGCACATTACCGCTCCGGGACGGAAGTCGAACCTCTCGTCGCGGCGGTTGTATATGCTGCAGCCGGCAATGTCGGACGCGGTTACGTCCGGGGTGAACTGAACCCGGTTATACGAAAGACCGGACAGCCGTGCGAGCGCGGAAGCAAGAGTGGTTTTGCCAACGCCCGGAATGTCCTCGATAAGAACATGACCCCCCGAAAGCAGGGCGCACAGCAAAAGAGTTATCTCCTTCTTTTTGCCTATAACGATTTCGCAAAGGCCGGATCGGAGCGCTTCCGCAAGCGCGTGCCCGGATAACTTGTTTTCCATATTTTTTACCCCCCACACCGTTTATTTACAGATTATACCACGAAATGCCGGCGTTTTCAAGCGCCGTGTGCACCGGTTACGCCGCCGCAGGCGTTCTTATATCCGTAATGTATATCCCGTCACATGCCTCATGCGGCTTCGGCGGAACAGCTCCGTCCGGATGATTCAAGGTTTTATGTTCAGGTATTATTTCCGTACAGCGTACGTATTTCGCGTCCTGCCTTTTCGAGCAGCTCTGCGGCGTGGGTCAGCGAATATTCCGCGGTTACGCCGTCACGCACCAGCGGGATATACAGGTCGGCTCCGATACCGCGTCCCTCGGGTGTTATCATTCCCGATACGCATACAACCGTTTTCCCGTACTTTTTCGCTGTTTCGGCAACCCTTTTGGGGAGCTTCCCGTATTTCGTCTGGGCGTCCGTCCTGCCCTCGCCGGTTATCACTATATCGCATCCGCGTATTTTTCTGTCGAATCCGCAAAGCTCGGCTATAACGTCGAATCCGCTCCTTACGGTCGGGCGGCAGACCGCAGCGAGACCCCCTGCAAGACCTCCCGCCGCGCCTGCACAGGGCACGTCCGACATGTCCGTTCCGAGATATTTTCTGTACAGCTCTGCCAGTGAAGCGAGCGAACGGTCGAGCCGTTCGGCATCAGCCGCAGTGGCACCCTTCTGAGGAGAATATACCTCGGACGCACCGCAGGGACCGCAGAACGGGTTGGTTACGTCGCAGGCGAAGATAAAAGAAGCTTCCTTCAGCTCCGGCATAAGACCGGATGTGTCTATCTCCTCGGCGGTCTCGCCGCACCTTCCGTCCGGCACGACCTCGGAGCCGCTGCGCAGGAATACGGCACCCAGTGCGCGCAGTGCGCCCGCGCCTCCGTCATTGACGGCGCTGCCGCCGAATCCGATAATAATCCGGCGGTATCCGGCTTCAAGAGCGGCGCGCACGGTATACCCGGTTCCGTACGACGAGGCGTACAGCGGGTCGCGCCTTGATCCTGCGGCGGCAAGTCCGTCCGCCAGAGCGGTTTCCACCACGGCAGTATCACCGCATACCGCATAGCCCGCTTTTACGGGCGCTCCGTAACTGTTTACCGTAAAGACCGGAACGAAAAATCCCCCGCAGGCGGAAGCGGCGGAATCTGCAAAGCCCTCGCCCCCGTCCGACAGCGGAACCGCCGTGCCGCCCCCGATACCGCGAAGCAGCGCGCCGCATACCTCCCGCGAAGAAAGACATCCCTTATACGAATCTGCCGCAGCCAGATACTTCATAACGCACCTCCGTTTCATTATACCAAATTATATCTCATCAATCAACAATAAAGCGCAATCTATTGACTTTGGCAGGCAAAAAATGTATAATCGCATCGGAACACTGCAAAAATAAATAAGGAGAATATGCATGAAAAAAGTTATCTGCGCGATTATCGTAACGGCACTTATCTCCGCACTTTTTGTACTTCCCGCCGGCGCAAAGGGAACGGTGGTCAATGCATGGCTCGGTGAGAGTGATCTTATCGGCACCCGCACGACCGATTCGATTACCGAGATCTACGACGGAAAGAACCTCACCGACGCTGAAGTCGCGAGGGGCGATTTCAATGTTGACGGTATCTTCCTCATACAGAATAAGGGTATGATGGACGATACCAAGAACACCGTCTGCGACCTGTACTTCGAGCTTGACTCCGTTCAGGATATAGACACCGTGTACATTTCCTGGTTCGTTTATCACATGGCAATTATAGGGCTTCCCCACAACAACAGTCTGAACATATCCTATTCGACCGATAACGAGATGTACCATGATCTCGGCGCTTATACCTTCGAGGGCGAAACCGACCCGAACAGAGTTTTTCAGCTTGATCTTAAAATACGCCTCGGACAGACGGTCCGCGCAAAATACGTTCTGATATCCTTCGAGTACGGACCCAACAACCAGGACGGCTGGTACTGCCCGATGTGGGAATGGGTCGGAATTACCGAGGTAGGAGCCGGACTGCTCGTTGACGAGCCTGTTGCGGATCCGGTATCAGTTGCGACCGACATATCCGATATCGAAGTTGAAGTCGGCGAAGAAGCGGTTCTCGGCATTACCACCGAGGGCGGCAGAGGCGAGGTCACTTCCCGGTGGTATATGTCCGAAACCGGCGAGAGCGGCAGTTTTACCGCGATCGACGGTGCAACCGGGCTTTCGTATACCGTTCCGACGGACGCCGAGGGTGAGAGCTGGTATTACTGCGAGCTGACCGACGAGGCCGGCACGGTGAATTCCTCCGTAGCAAAGGTAACCGTTGTCGCAGTGCCGGACGAACCGTCCGAAGCCGATGTGTCCGATGAACCCTCCGAAGTTTCTTCCGGCGGGGAATCGGTCCCCGCAGAAGAACCTTCCGACGTTTCTTCAGGAGAGCCTGAGGCAGATTCTTCCGCCGAAACCTCCGAACCCGGGGCTGAGGGCGGGCTGACCTGGCTGTGGATTGTTATCGGGGCCGCGGTCGTCATTGCCGCCGCCGTCGCCGTTATCGTTTCGAAAAAGAAAAAGGCATAAGTAAATATAACATATAACGCCGGAATCGCCCGTACTATCCGGGCGATTCCGCTTGACAAGGGTGTAAAAATATCATGTATGACGTTGTAATCATCGGCGGCGGTGTTATCGGCTGTGCCGTCGCATATCAGCTTACGAAGTACGAGCTTAAGGTGGCGCTTTTCGAAAAGGAGAACGACGTTGCGGGCGGCACCACCAAGGCGAACAGTGCTATAATCCACGCCGGATACGACCCTCTGCCCGGCTCGCTTGCCGCAAAACTCAATGTCCGCGGCAACCTGCTTGCCGGCGAGATATGCGAAAAGCTGGACGTTCCGTTCAGACGGGTCGGATCTCTGGTGGCGGCCTTCGGCGAAGCCGACGACCGTACCGTTCGAAGCCTGTACGAGAGAGGGATTGAAAACGGCGTTCCCGGACTGCGCGTGGTCACCGGGGACGAGGCGCGCGTTATCGAGCCCAACCTTTCGGAGGAGGTAACGAGCGCGCTGTATGCGCCGACGGCAGGAGTAATATCGCCGTGGGAGTATGCGCTCGCCATGGCGGAGACCGCAGTGCGGAACGGGCTTGAGCTTCATCTGTCCGAGCCCGTCACGGATATCCGCGACGGAGTTGTTGTCACTCCGAAGGGAGAATACGGCGCAAAATACATTGTTGCCGCCGCAGGCGTCTGCTGCGATACGGTCGAGAAGATGGTTGCCGAGCCGGACTATGTCCTGCGCCCCTCGAGAGGCGAATATTATCTTCTCGACAGAACCGCTTCGGACATGGTACGCGGTATAATCTTTCAGTGCCCGAACGAAAACGGCAAGGGCGTGCTGGTCGCTCAGACCGTGCACGGTAATGTCATTGTCGGACCGAACGCAGAGAGCGCCGAGGATAAATTCCGGGTAAATACCACTGCGCAGGGGCTTGCATTTGTCGGCGAGGCGGCAAAAAAGAGCGTGCCGAAGCTCGACCTCCGTGCAAATATTCGTAATTTCGCGGGAATGCGCGCCAATACCGACAGAGATGATTTCATTATCCGTTTTGCCGCCAAGGGCTTCCTTTCGCTCGCGGGGATAAAGTCGCCCGGGCTTGCGTCGGCACCCGCCGTCGCCGAATACGCCGCGGAGCTTCTCGAGAGGGACGGACTGGTTCTGCATAAAAAATCCTCGTTTGTCGATACCCGCCGCAGGGTGAGGTTTGCGTCGCTCACCGATTCCGAAAAGGCGGAGCTTATAAAGAAAAATCCCGCGTACGGCAGGGTTATCTGCCGCTGCGAGACCGTAACCGAGGGCGAAATACTCGATACCTTCGACACGCCGATACCTCCGGTAAGCATTGACGGAGTAAAACGCCGCTGCAACGCCGGAATGGGCAGATGTCAGGGCGGATTCTGCGCGCCGAGAGTGCTGGAGCTTATCCATGCGGCGACCGGTATCCCGCGTGAGGAGATTCTGAAGGACAAGGAGGGCAGCGTAGTGCTGTCCGGAGGCAGAATATGAGAGACGTTATTGTAATAGGCGGAGGTCCTGCCGGGCTCGCCGCCGCGATAAAAGCGCGCGAATGCGGCGCATCGGACGTGCTTATCATCGAGCGCGATTCCTGCCTCGGCGGGATCCTCAACCAGTGCATACACAACGGATTCGGACTTCACCGCTTTAAACAGGAGCTGACCGGACCCGAATACGCGGCGAGATTCATATCGCAGCTCGACGGTATTGATATTGCAACCGACAGCATGGTGCTTTCGGTCACACGCGACCTTGTCGTGCGTTCGGTAAGCCGCACCCGCGGCTACACCGAGGAAAAGGCAAAGGCGATAGTGCTGGCGATGGGCTGCCGCGAGCGTACCCGCGGCGCGATTTCCATTCCCGGTGACCGCCCCGCAGGCGTTTACACCGCGGGAGCGGCTCAGCGGTATATGAATATCGAGGGCTATATGGTCGGCAGAAACGCCGTAATACTCGGATCGGGCGATATAGGTCTGATAATGGCGAGACGCATGACTCTCGAGGGAGCCAAAGTGCACGCCTGTATTGAGCTTATGCCTTATTCCGGCGGTCTGAACCGCAATATCGTTCAGTGCCTTAAGGATTTCGATATTCCGTTGTATCTGTCGCACACCATAACCGATATACGCGGCTCCCGCCGGGTCGAAGGCGTAACCGTAGCCGAGGTCGGTCCGGACCGCCGTCCGATATCCGGCACAGAATTCGATATAGACTGCGATACGGTGCTTCTTTCGGTGGGGCTTATTCCCGAAAACGAGCTTACCCGTGCCGCAGGCATACCCATTGACCGCCGTACCAACGGCGCTGTCGTGTTCGAGAACATGGAGACCGGAGCCGAAGGAATATTCGCCTGCGGAAACGTCGTTCACGTGCACGATCTGGTCGATTACGTTTCCGCAGAGGCGGAGCGCGCCGGCAAAGCGGCGGCGGAATACGCCGCGGGAAAGCGCGCCGGAGGAAGGATAACCGAGGTGGCGGCGGGCAACGGCGTTTCCTACACCGTTCCGCAGCGGATACGCACCTCCGGCTGCGGCAAGACGGTTGACCTGTTTTTCCGTGTCCGTTCGGTCTTCAGGAATGTCAGGATAACCGTAAGCTCCGGCGAAAAAACTCTGGCTTCCTACCCGCGCGAGCACTGTGCGCCCGGCGAAATGGAGCATATCGTTCTGCCGGTTTCGCTTATCGGCGATTCCGACGAGATAACCGTATCGGTCGCGGAGGATAAATAATGAAGGAAATGATATGTATTGTCTGCCCGAAGGGGTGTCATCTGAATATTGACGAATCCACGCTCGCGGTTAACGGGAACGGCTGCCCTCGCGGAGCGGAATATGCCCGTACCGAGCTTACCGCTCCCGTAAGGGTGCTTACCTCTACGGTAAGACTTGTCGGCGGCGAGCTTGAGCGCTGCCCGGTTCGTACCGACCGCGCCGTCCCCAGGGACAGACTTTCGGACATAATGGCGGAGATACACCGCGCTTCGGTTACGCACCCGGTGCATATCGGCGACACGGTGATATCCGATGTCTGCGGTACCGGCGCCGACGTTATAGTCACGAGAGATCTGTAATTCCGGTATCCGTAACGGGCGGCAGTGCGGATAAAACCGCTCCGGTCACGGATTTGCGCCCCATTATCCCGCACGGTTAAGCACGTACACCGCGTAATTAAGGAATGCGGCAAATATCAGCCAAAGCAGATACGGTATAAGCAGTATTCCGGACGCCTTCCGGCAGATAAGGAACTCTCTTGCCGCGGCCGCGGCGACGGCGATAAGCGCGATAAGCAGCACGAATGCGGCAAGATACGCGCCCAGCGAAAAAAAGACCAAGGGCCACAGAAAATTCAGAAAGAGCTGTGCACCGTACAGGGTGAGGGCTCTTTTTTTGTTATCGCATCCGCCGGACCATACAAGGTATGCCGCTGCCCCCATGGTAAGATACAGAACCGGCCATATTACCGGGAATACCCATCCGGGAGGGGCAAAGGACGGGCGTATAACCGAATAATACCTGTTCATTGCGCCGCCGCTTAAAAGTGCGGACAGGCCTCCGACCGCCTGCGGAATAATCAGCGATATTATTAGTTTAGTGCGGCTTTTCACGGCTGAAATCACCTCAAACGCATTTTACGGCGTAATGCGTATAAATATACCTGCGCGCCGAAGAACACGTTCTTTTGCAGCACGGATGTGCCGCGCAGGCATGAGAAAACGGACAAAACCGCTTGTACCTCGTAAGCGATAAAACAATACCCGCCGGAAACCAATATCCGGCGGGTATTCTTTCGGTGTGTTTTACGGGCTTTGTGCGGCGGATTCACGGCGTATATCCGCGTTAATTGTCAAAGTAGTATTCGACCTGCTTCTTAAGGTTCTTTTCGAACACTCCGACACTTGCCTCCCACTGCGAAGCGAAGTCTTTTGAACGGTTGTTTATACAGATGTTGAGCTGATGAGCCGGCCATTCGAGCGCATAGGAATACAGATATCCGAAGTTGCAGAGTATTCCTTTGCGGATAATCTCGATCATCTCGATAGAATCTTCGTCGGTGGTGTATCTGTTCTGGAGTATTACCGTGTACCATTCCGGCACGACATTGCGGTAGCTTTCGGCGCAGAGCGCCTCTGTTATCATGCCTATGTATTCGAGCTTATCCTCGCGGGGATCGGGTATCGCAAACACGGAATAGGAATCCTTGCAGGTGGAATTGTAGTTTTCCTGCTCGGCGGAATACTTCGGCATCGGAAGAATTCCGTAATTGCAGTCGTAGGAATTGAGAATCGACCCTGCGTTAAGGTAAAGCGGACAGAACAGCGCACGGTTCTCTCCGAAGAATTTAATACAGTCGTCAACGCTTTCCGCGACATAGGTGTATTCGGAGCCCCAGACAAGATCGTATATCATCGAAACGGCATTATAGGTTTTTTCGCAGTTTACCGCAAAATACGGCCTTCCGTCCGATCCCTTTACCGTGACGGGTATGTCGAAGGCGTCCTGATAAACGTCGATCTGTGTGGTAAGGAAGGTGCAGTATCCGTATATGCGGCTGTCCTCGTTGCTGTCCTCGTTATACGCCTGCCTTATTGCCTTAAGCATTGCGTCGAAGGTCCATTCGCCGTCCCGCACGGTCTGGTACAGATCGTCGATCTGTGCGTCAGAGGCAATATCCTTGTTAAAGAACATTCCCTGCATCGATTCCCAGAAGGTCAGCGAAAGATCTCCTGCCAGCAGATAAAGCTGACCGTTGACGGTCATCTCGTCTATAAAATCCTGCGACCACCAGTCGCGGTTAAGATCCACGTAGGGAACGTCGTACCAGTTGACCAGACAGCCTTCGGCGATGAGGGACGGCATTATGGCGGCGTATCCGGCAATAAGATCGTAGGAACAGGTGCCGCCTGCTATCGTGTTGCGCACGTAATCGATAAAATCCTCATGCACGCCCCAGTCCCCGGCAACCTGCTGGGTTTTTATGGTTACTCCGAATCTTTCCTCGACCTTCGCGTCGCGTTCGTATATAAGGTCGTTAACGGTAGAGTAACCGATATCCTCGATTCCGAACTCGTAGTTGTATTCGGTGCGCTCGAGAATCGTGAATTCGGCTCCGCCGTAATCTGCCTCCGGAAGCGAATCGGAGACGTGCTTGCGGTCGTCGAAATCCACGCTTGTATCGTCTGACGGTCGGCTTGTGCCTCCGCCGGAAGCGGAATCGGACACATCGGCAACATTGCAGCCGCATATCGCGGACAAGATGAGAAGCAGCGTGAAAACCAGTGCGAGAGCCTTTTTCATGTTTTGTTCTCCTTGCAGACGGTATGTTCTGTTTGCATTAATTATACAATAACCGGCGTAAATGTTCAAGTATTTTTTTGAAAACACCTTGTCTTTCGCTCCGGATTGTGATACAATCGCCTTGCAATCAAAAATCAATCCGGAGGATTAATAATGAAAGTTGCAGTTATCGGCTGTGGCACCATCGCCAACAGCGCGCACATTCCCGCTTACATGGCAAATCCCGATGCGGAGATCAAGTATTTCTGCGATATACTGCCTCACAAGGCAGAGGCTGCGGTCGAGAAATACGGCTGCGGCACGGCGGTTGTCGATTATCACGACGTGCTTGCCGACCCGGAGATCGAAGCGGTTTCGGTCTGTACCCCGAACAAAGAGCATTCCCGCATCTCGATAGACGCACTTGCCGCAGGCAAGAACGTGCTTTGCGAGAAGCCTGCCGCCCGCACTTACGCCGAGGCTCTTGCGATGCAGGAGGCTCAGCATAAATCCGGCAAGGTGCTCAATATCGGCGTTGTCAACCGTTTCAACGGTGCGGTCAACAAGGTCCGCGAGATGATTCAGCGCGGCGACCTCGGCGAGGTATATCACGTTTACGTATGCTTCCGTGCTCATCGTTCGATACCCGGTCTCGGCGGAGCCTTCACCACCAAGGCGATCGCCGGCGGCGGCGTTCTTATCGACTGGGGCGTTCATTATCTCGATATCGTTATGTACTGCACCGGCGACCCGAAGGCGAAGACGGTCACCTGCAACGCTTATTCCAAGCTCGGCGTCGATATGCCCAACTACGTTTACGAGGGCATGTGGGCAGAGGACACCAAGGATCTCAACGGCACATACGACGTTGACGATTTCGTAACCGGCTTCGTTCGTACCGACGGTCCGTCCATCTCCTTCAACGGCGCATGGGCTCAGAATATCGGCATAGGTGAGTCCTATATAGATTTCATCGGCACCAAAGCCGGAATCCGTCTCAACTACGGCGGAGATTTCACCGTGTGGTCCACTTGCTGCGGCAGCCTTTGCTCCTTTAAGCCGAAGTTCCAGCAGATTCAGCCGTTCCAGAACGAGATCGACAGCTTCATTCGCTGCATCAAAACCGGCGAGAAGCTCCCGTCTCATATCGATACCGTCATAGTCACCGCGAAGATGATGCAGGCTATGTACGATTCTTCGGAATCCGGAAAAGAAATAGCGCTCTGATTCCGACACGGAATATAATAAAAGCGGAGAGGTTCTTCCTCTCCGCTTTTCGCTTTTTGAAAACGGTTATCCGGCGTTTGCGGCGGCGGTCAGCAGCAGGAAATTCGCCGCCTCGTCTCCGCGGAACACCGAGCTTCCGGCGACCAGAAGATCGGCTCCCGCCTCCGCCGCCCGCGGTGCGGTTAAAATGTCAATTCCTCCGTCGCATTCCAGTATTATTTCCCGTTCGCTCAGATCTATGGCTTCGCGCAGCTCCCGTATCTTGGGCAACATATCCGCCATAAACTTCTGTCCCCCGAACCCCGGCTCTACGGTCATAACCAGAACGAGGTCGGCATATTCAAGCAGCGGAATCACCGCCGATGTCGGAGTTGCCGGCTTCAGCGATATTCCCGCTTTTTTGCCGAGCGCGCGTATCCCGCGAAGTACACCGGCGGGGTCCGGGCAAGCCTCGGCATGTACGGTTATTATGTCCGCGCCCGCGTCTGCAAACGCTTTTATGTACCTCTCGGGGTCGGTAATCATAAGATGAGTATCAAAGATCAATTTCGAACACGGGCGCAGTGATCTTACTACGACCTGTCCGAAGGATATGTTCGGGACAAATATTCCGTCCATCACGTCGAGATGCAGATATTCGCACCCCGCTTTTTCCAGCGTCTCCGTCTGACGTCCAATCTCCGAAAAATCGGCGGAGAGCAGCGACGGTGCTATTCGGACCCTTTTTTTCATATATGCCGTCCCCTTTCGCAAATACTTTCATACCATATAATATGGCACGGTGTCGGACGCGCGGAACGGAAGTCGAAAGATAGGGAATCGGAAGAGCTTGATCCGTCGCAGCGGCACCATATTTATATATTGTACACCGCCGGGCGCGAAATGTCAATTTATAATACGGCGGTCAGGCACAGGCGCTCACGGTTTGCTATTTCTTTGCAGACCGAGAGAGCCTTTTCCTTTGCTTCGGTCACCCCTGCCGCAAGATCAATAAGCGCCTCTTCGAGCCGTTCGAGTTCGCAGGCGTTGACCGTAGCCGAGAGACTGTATTTACTCTTCTCAAACAGGTCGAGCGCTCCGTCGTGGTCTCCGCTGTTAATGAGTTCGGTTATTTCGCTTATACGTCCGTTTACGGCGGCGGATGAGGCAAACACGGCGGTAATAAGCACCGCAAGCAGTATCATCGCTATTACGAAATGTCTCATTTACTCCCTCCCGCGCTGTCATTCGGCAGAACGCTCATGCCTCCGCTCTGCTCGAGCGTGACCGTCTTTACCTGCGAAATATCGGCGTATCCGTTCAGACGTATCTGCGCGTCGATTTCGTCCTCGGTAACCCGCGCCTTTTCAAGATTCTTTGTTATATATTTGCCGTCGCGCACCAGTTCTATCGGCTGTCCGTCAAGCAGGCGGCGAAGCTTTTTCGATTTCTGCGAGCAGAAGGCGAGCGCCACTTCACAGACGGTTACCGTCAGCAGAGGTATAAGCCCGTGTGACAGAGGTATATCGTGATCGGTCATGGGGATTGCGGCAAGCTCGCTGATAAGCAGTGCGGCGACAAACTCACCGGCCTGAAGCTGTCCTATCTGGCGCTTTCCCATAAGCCGCACCGCCGCGAGCAGTACGGAATAAAGTATAATCGTGCGCACCAAAGTGGTTGTCAAATCAAATCACCCGGTTAATATTCTGTGCTTTTATCGGCAAAAAATACTTATATGCAAAAAAGATGAAAAAAATCAAAAAAGGGGGTTGACAAAGGGGGGGAGAT
>SFLA01000085.1 GCA_004553575.1 Clostridiales bacterium | reverse complement strand
CCTCTTCGTATTTTTGGTTTTCGGGACGATTTTTGTGTGTATACTTCCAAAAAACCGCTATATATTGTTGACAAACCGCTGCAGGTATGGTATCATACTCCAAAGAACATTTGTTTGGAAGGACGGTATAAACATGGCTTCGAACGATAAAATCACCGACAGCAAGCAGCAGGCGCTTGCAACCGCTCTCGCACAGATCGAAAAGCAGTGCGGCAAAGGCTCTATAATGCGTCTGGGCGATAATATCGGCATGGAGGTTAAGGCAGTCCCGACAGGCTCGCTTTCACTGGATCTCGCGCTCGGAATAGGCGGAGTACCCAAAGGAAGGATTATCGAGATATTCGGCCCGGAGTCTTCCGGTAAGACAACGGTTGCGCTTCATATAATCTCCGAGGTGCAGCGCGAAGGCGGCGAGGCCGCATTCATTGATGCCGAGCATGCTCTCGATCCCGTGTATGCCAAGGCGCTCGGGGTAGACGTCAATTCGCTTCTTGTATCGCAGCCGGATAACGGCGAGCAGGCTCTCGAGATAACCGAGGCGCTCGTGCGAAGCGGAGCAATTGAAGTCGTGGTTATAGATTCCGTCGCCGCTTTGGTTCCGAAAAGCGAGATAGACGGAGATATGGGGGCAGCTCATGTGGGTCTTCACGCCCGTCTTATGTCCCAGGCTCTCCGTAAGCTTTCGGGCGCCATTTCGAAGTCAAACTGTATCGTCGTTTTCATAAATCAGCTTCGCGAGAAAGTCGGCGTCGTCTACGGCAACCCCGAAACAACTACCGGCGGACGTGCTCTGAAGTTTTACGCGTCGGTGCGAATTGATATACGCCGTGCCGAGGCGATAAAGTCCGGCTCGGAAATAATCGGGAATCATGTCAAGTGTAAGGTCGTAAAGAATAAGGTCGCGCCGCCCTTCAAGGCAGCAGAGTTCGACATTCTCTACGGTAAGGGAATCTCAAAGGAGAGCGAGCTGGCCGACCTCGGCGTCGCCTGCGGTGTGATTGAAAAGAGCGGAAGCTGGTTCTCGTATAACGGCGAGAAGCTCGCGCAGGGCAGGGACAATGTCCGCGAGCTGCTGTCCGGCAACAAAGAGCTTGCCGAGGAGATAGAGGCAAAGATACGCGCCAAGCATTCGGACAATAAGTTTGATGCCGCCGCCGCAGATGCCTTTGACGAAGAGGACGAGGATCTCTGATGCTTGTTACCTCCGTTCTGCTCAACACCTCCTCGCATGAGGCGGTCGTCCGTGCCGGTGGTGAAGAGTATCTTATAACCGAAGCCGACCTGAATGATATTTGCATAGCCGAGGGCGATTATCTTACGGAGGAGCAGTTTGAGCTTTTGTCTGCCAGGGCAGATCGTCTTGCGTGTATAAAGGCGGCCTTCTCGGCGCTTTCATACAGTGACATGTCCTCCGGCAAATTGGTATCAAAGCTTTCGCGAAAGTTCGGAAAGGAGCTTTCGCAGGAGGTTGCCGATCTGCTTTCGGAGCGCGGCTACATCAACGACGCTGAGCTTGCAAAGCGCTATGCTTCGGATTATTATAACTTTCGCCGCTGGGGTCCGTCACGTATAAGAAGCGAACTTTATTCCCGGCGCTTCAGGTCAGAGGATATATCCGAGGCTCTCTCGGAAATAGAAACCGCGGATCATACCGAAAACATTGAGCATCTTATAACCGCCAAATACGACGCCGCGTTGTTATCCGATCCGGATATACGTCGCCGCGCCGCCGCATACGTTTATCGCTGCGGTTACGATTCCTC
The DNA here is from genome assembly GCA_004553575.1 of Clostridiales bacterium. Taxonomy (GTDB): domain Bacteria; phylum Bacillota; class Clostridia; order Oscillospirales; family CAG-382; genus SFLA01. The sequence continues at coordinate 1,450 of SFLA01000085.1, read as the reverse complement.
CGATATTTATGAGGTTATCGCCCGCATTTGTCAGGAGTAGATTATATATCATGTCAATAAAAGTTGGATTCGTATCTCTCGGATGCCCCAAGAATCTTGTAAATACCGAAACAATGCTTGCCAGGCTTGTTTCCGCCGGCTTTGAAATAGTTGCCGAGGATGTAGATGCCGATGTCATAGTCGTAAACACCTGCGCCTTTATCGAGAGCGCCAAGAAAGAAGCTATAGATAATATTCTCGACGTTGCGTGGCTTAAGGAGAATCACACCCTTAAGGGTATAGTGGTAGCCGGCTGTCTGCCCGAGCGCTACCGCGACGAAGTTATGAAGGAACTTCCCGAGGTCGATGCAATTATAGGCGTAGGCTCGATAGACGACATATGCGAAGCGGTTACCGCCGCATACGAGGGCAGGAAGTTTTCGTCTTTCGGTGACAAAAACACGGTACCGCTCGGCGGCGAGAGAGTTATAACCACACCGGAGTATTTTGCCTATCTCCAGATAGCCGAGGGCTGCGATAACTGCTGCTCATATTGCGCAATACCGTCTATACGCGGTCGGTTCCGCAGCCGTCCGATGTCCGAAATAATTGACGAGGCGCGCGACCTCGCTTCTCTCGGGGTTAAGGAGCTTTGCGTCATTGCGCAGGATACAACCCGCTACGGGGAGGACCTTTACGGCGTGTATTCGCTCGATTCACTCGTTCATGAGCTTTCTCAGATTGACGGAATTGAATGGATACGTTTACTGTACTGCTATCCCGACCGCATTACCAACAGTCTTATAGACGAGATAGCTTCAAACCCTAAGGTAGTCAAATATCTTGATATTCCTATCCAGCATATTTCAACGCCGGTGCTTAAGCGCATGAACCGCCGGGACAGCGAGGAGAGCATACGCGAAATCATTTCCAAGCTCAGAAACCGCATTCCCGGCATATATCTGCGCACAACCGTTATGACCGGTTTTCCCGGAGAGACCGACGAGGACTTTGATAAGCTTCTCGCTTTTGTAAAGGAAACAAGGTTCGAGCGTCTCGGTGCGTTTGTCTACTCTCGCGAGGAGGGAACTCCCGCTTACGATCTGTCTGATCAGGTCCCCGAAAAATTAAAACGCAAACGCTATGAACTGATCATGCGTGAACAGCGTAAAATACACGCCGCGATTAATAAAGCCACGGTCGGAAAGACATTACGCGTCATTAACGAGGGGTACGATCAGGTTGCCGAGAGTTATTACGGCAGATCGTTTGCCGACGCACCCGATATTGACGGCAAGATTTACTATTCTTCACCGCGCAGGCTGCGCGACGGGGAGTTCGTAAATGTGCTTGTACAGGACGTCATCGATTATGACCTCACCGGCAAAGTTGTCGAATAACGGTGATTTATTATGAAGCTTAACACTCCAAACAGGCTGACACTCCTTCGGATAATCTTTATCCCGTTTTT
>SFLA01000084.1 GCA_004553575.1 Clostridiales bacterium | reverse complement strand
AAGAGCTTAGATCAATCTTCGGTGATAACTTCTTTCTCGAACTTCAGCGAAACGGTGCTCCGGGTCAGGACAAGGCGAACACAGGGCTTTTGCTTTTGTCGAAGGAGCTCGGAATAAAGACTGTCTGCACAAACGACGTACATTATATCAACAAAGAAGACGCCCCCGTGCAGGAGCTGCTTATGGCCATACAAACCGGATCAAAGGTCGGAGATACCGGATTCGGACTTCCGAGCAGTGAGTATTATCTTAAAAGCGAGCAGGAGATGCGCAAGTTGTTTTCCGATCTTCCGGAATGCTGCGACGTAACCGAGGAAATCGCCCGCAGATGCAATGTTACGGTGGAGTTCGATAAGCCTCATCTTCCTTCGTACCGCCCCTCCGACGGGAGCACACCTGCCGAATTCCTGCGTGCCCTTTGCCTCCGCGGATACGATAAGCGGGTGCAAAGCGGCGATATCCCCGGCGGAGATGTATATATTGACCGGATGGAATACGAGCTCAGCGTAATAGAAAGCATGGGGTTCGTGGAATACTACCTTATTGTATGGGATTTCATAAACTACGCAAGAAGCAGGAACATTCCCGTGGGACCCGGTCGGGGAAGCGTGGTGGGGAGTCTTGCCGCATATCTTATATTCGTTACCGACGTCGACCCAATAAACGCAGGGCTGTTGTTCGAGAGGTTTCTTAACCCCGAGCGTGTTTCGATGCCGGATTTCGATATCGACTTCTGCGACGAAAGACGGGGCGAGGTTATCTCGTATGTCACCGAAAAATACGGTGCCGATCATGTAGCGCAGATAGTTACCTTCGGTACTCTCGCCTGCCGTGCGGCGGTAAGAGACGTCGGAAGGGCGACCGGTATGAGCTATGCCGATACCGACGCGATAGCACGTCTTATTCCCCGGGAGATGGGGATTACCGTAGACAAGGCGCTTGAACGCAGCCGCGAACTGCGCGAACGGTACGATACCGACCCTGCCGTAAAAAAGCTGCTCGACTGTGCGCGCGCACTCGACGGCCGCCCGCGCAACGCGTCGACACACGCCGCCGGAGTCGTTATAACCGACCGCCCCCTTTGTGAGTACGTACCGCTGTCAGTAAACGGCAGTGCGGTCGTTACGCAGTTTACAATGGACGTTATTGCCGATCTCGGGCTGCTGAAGATAGATTTTCTCGGGCTGAGATTCCTGACCGTGATACGCGAGACCGAGGAGCTGATAAGACTTAGTGAAAAAGACTTTTCGGCGGACCGAATTCCCTTTGACGACGATGACACCTACGCCATGCTGTCACGCGGGGATTCGATAGGGCTGTTCCAGCTCGAAAGCGACGGAATGCGGCAGCTGCTTCAGAAAATGAAGCCGAAGAATCTCGGCGATATAACGAGCTGTATTTCACTGTATCGTCCCGGACCCATGGAATCGATTCCGAGATTTCTTAAGAATCGCGTCGGGGGCAATATTACCTATCGCATACCGCTGCTGGAGGATATCCTTTCCGGAACGGACGGCTGTATTCTCTACCAGGAACAGGTAATGCAGATATGCCGCGCCGTTGCCGGATATACCTACGGTCACGCCGACATAATACGCCGTGCGATGGCGAAGAAAAAAGTTAAGGTTATGGAAAGCGAGCGGAGCGCCTTCGTTGACGGCGCAGAAAAAAACGGTATCCCCCGTGAGGACGCCGAAGCGGTATTCGACGAGATGTGCGAATTCGCCAAATACGCCTTTAACAAGAGCCATGCCGCCGCATACGCGGTAACCGCATACCGCACCGCATATCTGAAATGCCACTACTTCGGCGAGTACACCTGCGCACTGCTGAATTCGTTGCTCGGCGACGCTTCAATGAAGAAATACATCGACGACAGCATAGCCCACGGCTATCGGGTGCTCTCGCCGGATGTTAACGAAAGCGGTGACCGGTTCACACTCTGCGGAAGGGACATAAGATTCGGTCTGACCGCTATAAAGAACGTAGGTGCGGATTTTGCGCGGAGCCTCATAGCCGAGCGTAATCAAAACGGAAGATATACTTCGGCAGAGGACTTTCTTACCCGCACACAGCCGATCGGAAATGTGCGTATGTTCGAAAGCCTTATACGTGCCGGAGCGCTCGACTGCTTCGGAATATACAGATCGAGACTTGTCGCATCACTTGATACTGCGCTTTCACAGCTCTCCGCCCTAAGGAGCAGATCGTCGTACGGACAGATCGGTCTGTTTGAAGCGGAGGGAGCCGAGGAAAACGACATTACCCTTACGCTTCCGAATATCCGCGAATACAGCGAAATCGAAAGGCTGATATACGAAAAAGAACTGTGCGGCATGTACTTTTCGGGGCATCCGCTCGACCATTACCGCGAAACCGCCGAACGGATCGGAGCCAAAAATTGCGAAAAGCTGACCGAGGAGCTCGAGAGCGGTGCTCTGGCGGACAGAACAGCCGTTACAACGGTTGCAATGCTTACGAAAAAGCGTACAAAGACCACCAGAAACAACGCTGAAATGGCATTTCTTGAGGTAGAGGACGGCACCGGAAGCTACACCGTCATTGCATTCCCGAAGGTATGGGAGACCGTATCCGGAACGCTTAAGGAAGGTTCGGTGTACGTTTTCAGAGGAGACGCCGAGCTTAAAGAATCTGCCGACGAAGGCGGGACGGACGAGCTTCAGCTTCTGCTCCGTTCCTGTTCGGAGGCGGAAAAAGATTCCGATCTTCCGGACCTTTACTTGAAGATCACGCCCGAAAACCGCGGTATGGCGGACAAGGCGATAAACGAAATAAAAAAGCATCCGGGCGGAAGCAGCGTTCTGCTGTACTACGAGGACAGCCGCCGGCTTCTGCGGTTGAAGGACATCCGCTGCTCGGCTGACGGTCCGCTTGTTTCAAAGCTCGGTGATATGCTTGGAAACAGCAATGTTGCAAAGAAAGCAAAAAGGTGACACCATGAACGAAAACCCCAACAGAACACCGGAAGAAACCGATAAAACGGGCGACGCCACGATAATTATCGACGAGGCGGACACCCGTACCCTGCGTCAGATAGCGGACAAGGGTACGCCGGTTAAAAAGAAAAAGAAGCTTCTTCACCGGAAGTCGGGAAGACGAACGCTGGAAAGCATTAACAAGAACGCGAAATGGTACCCTCTCCGCGTGATATTGTTTGTTGCAGGGAAGGTTATATCGTATGCTCTTAACATTCTTCTCAC
>SFLA01000083.1 GCA_004553575.1 Clostridiales bacterium | reverse complement strand
GTTGTTAAACGGCACCGGAAGAATTCTGCTCCCCTATAATCCGGATTATCTGTTCGGAACCGAAGAAATGATAAAGGAATACTTTACCGTTCACCCGCTCGGATAACTCCTTTCCGCAGCCAAAACACGGCGCTCCCCGTAAATTACGGGGAGCGCTGAAACTTTATTATGCTTATTATTATTTTACGGAATAAATCCGGTCTGCTATATTGCATAGCTTTTCCGGTGGTACCGCTTCGCCCCTCACATCGGCTTTTAGATTCTCTGCCGCGATCATTTCTTTAAGTGCGTCTTTATCGGGGAATATCGCTCCGAGTGAGTTGAGCAGTGTTTTGCGACGCTGAGCAAAAGCTGCCCGAAGCACAGCGGTATAGGTACGTTCGTCCGCCGGTGAAAACAACGGTTCTTTATAAAGGTCGAACCTCACTACGGCGGAATCTACTTTTGGCGGCGGCGAAAAGCTGCCGGCCTTAACGTCAAACAGCTTTCTTACGGACGCATACCTGCTTATTGCCGCAGTGATCGACCCGTAATCAGGACTTCCGCACCGGCTGCAAAGACGTTTTGCTACTTCCTTTTGCACCATTACGGTTATCGTCCTGAACTTAACGCCCGATTCAAACAGCTTCATCAATATAGGGGTTGTAATATAATACGGCAGGTTGGCGCATACGCATACCGGCATTTCCGAGAACTGCTCTTCGGTAAGATGTTTCAGGTCAATATCCATTATATCCGCATGTATAAGCGTCAATCCGTCGCAGCCGGCAAACCGGGCTTCGAGCCTCGGTATCAGTTCTCCGTCGATCTCCACGGCCACCGTCTTTTTTGCCGCCGATATCAACTGAGCCGTAAGTACTCCCAGTCCGGGACCTATTTCCAGAACTCCGCATTCCGGCGTTATTCCGCTCTCCGCGGCGATTCTTGCCGGTATTCGGTCAGAGGTCAGAAAGTTCTGCCCATATTTCTTTTTCTTTGTAAATCCTTCGGACATCGCCTTTTCTCCTTTATTTTTCGGAATTCTTCGCTTTATCCGCCGCAATCATATTACGAATTATCGTTTCCTTTCCTCGCCAGGAAAAGGCACACATAGAAAACTCTTCGTCGCTCATGGAAACAATAACTTCCGGGGACAGCCGCGAAAGAAAAGTGTTCGTAAAATAACCTATATGCGAGTATTCCGTATCGGCGTTAAGAGGGCAAACATTCTGGCATACATCGCAGCCCCAGCAAATGCGGTTGTCCGTAAGCTTTTTTTGTTCTTCTTCAGTCAGTTTCTTCTTCTGGGACAACCCCGAAAGGCACTTCTGCGCATCTATTCCGAAATCGTTTATGGCTCCTCCGGGACATGCCTTACTGCATTCTCCGCAGACATGGCATTGAACCGACGCTTTTTCCTCGTCCTCAGGCTCTGACGTTGAAAGGAACACCCCAATGAATACATAGCTTCCGTATCTTCGGTTTATCAGAAGCGAATTTCTTCCTATAACTCCGAGTCCCGCACGCGCCGCGCACAGCTTTTCGTTGAGCGGCGAGCGGTCCGAAAAACCGTACACCCTTCCGCCTACCGCTTCGGAAAGAGGTTTTGTAAGCCTCTCGAACAGCCCTTTCATGTATCCATGATAATCCTTAACTCGCGCATAACAGGAAATCCCGTATCCGTCCTCCGGTTTATCGGCTGTTCTGTACGGGACAAGAAAAACAATTACGCTCTTAACGGCGTCCTCCGGCATATAATGCGGGAACAGCACCTCCGAATCCGAAAAGGGTATGCAGGCGCATTCCGTAATACCTTCGTTTGCAAATATTTCGGCAGCTTTGGTGTTCATCGTATAATCCTTTAATAGAAAACACAGGCACAAAAGGCCTGTGTTTTCTGTTAAGACGTTTAGTCTGATACGTAGGGGATAAGAGCGATAGTGCGCGCACGCTTAACGGCTTCGGTAAGCTGTCTCTGATGCTTTGCGCAGGTACCCGTCACTCTTCTCGGAAGTATCTTGCTTCTCTCGGAAAGGTTCTTTCTTATTCTCGGCACGTCCTTATAATCGATATGCTCGATCTTTTCGGCACAGAAAACGCAGATTTTCTTCTTTCTGTGGGGGCGGAATGCCTTCTGCTGCTGTCCTTCGGTGTTTTCGTTACGTGCGGCAGGGGCAGCGGGTGCCGAAACAGACTCCGCTGCTGCGGGAGCGGCGGCTTCGTTTATATTGTCCATTCTGTGATAATCCTCCTTCTTCAATATTTAGAAAGGCAACTCATCGTCGGCCGAAAGCTCCTCAAACGAGGAATTGGCCTTCGGAGAACTGTAAGAGGGAGCCTGCTGCGCGGTATCGAAATCGCGGGAGAAGGAAGTCGAATCCGATTTTCTCTCGACGAACGAAACCTCGTCGGCGACCACCTCGGTGGAATAGCGCTTGTTGTTGTCCTTATCGGTCCAGGTTCTTGTCTGTATCGAGCCGCAGATAAGTATCGGCTTTCCCTTTGTGAAATATCTCGTTACAAACTCGGCTTGCTGCCGCCAGCAGACTATATCGATAAAATCGGCTTGCGGCTGCTCGCCCGCGCGGGTAAATCTTCTCGAAACAGCAATGCGGAACGTGGTGACCATTATCCCGTTCTGGGTCTGCTTAAGCTCAGGATCGGCAACGAGGTTACCGATAAGAATCACTTTGTTTAAGCTTGCCATTTGTTGACCTCCTTACTGCTCGCGTTTTACGATGAGCGAACGAAGAATGCCGTCGGTGATGTGATAAACTCTGTCGAGCTCAGCAGGGAAATCGTGAGCACAGGAGAAATTCACCAGCACGTAATAACCTTCCGTGAGATCGTTGATCGGGTAGGCGAATCTTCTTACACCCCACTCGTTAACGGACTCAATCTCGCCGTTTGCGGCGATAAGACCCGTAAACTTCTCGACCAGAGCCTTCACGGCTTCTTCACCGATGGTATTGTCAACGATGAAGATGGTTTCATACAGCGATTTGTTCTGTTCCATTTTTGCACCTCCTTTTGGACTTTAGACCCCGGATTGGATACCGGAGTAAGGAGAAAATCTTATTCGATTTTCAATAACCGTTTGATTTTATCATGAAAAACCGTTTTTGTCAACAGTTTTACATCGATTTTTTAAGCAACCGCTTTATCCTCTGGGTGGAATCCAGCAGCGGGGAAATTGAATCGTCGTGATTAAGCGTGTTTATTATCTTTGCAATAAACTTAGAAAGATCGAATTCCACAAACC
>SFLA01000003.1 GCA_004553575.1 Clostridiales bacterium | reverse complement strand
GAGCGATATCGAATCGCTCGGCATGACATTTGACGATATTGTCACCCTTGCCTCAATGATACAGGCGGAGGCGAAATATATCATAGATTACGAATGCGTTTCTTATGTATTCCACAACCGTCTCAGCCATCCGAACACCTTCCCGTACCTTCAGTCCGACGCAACGGTGCAGTATTTCCTTGACGAACGCGAGCAGGAGCTTACGCAGGAGGCGCTGGATACCGACAACCCGTACAACACCTACCTTTACGAGGGACTTCCTCCCGGAGCCATATGCAACCCCGGACTGGACGCTCTCGAATCGGCAATATACCCTTCCGCCCCGCTTAACAACAACGGCAAGGTTATAGACGCCTACTATTTCGTATCCGATAACGCCGGCAACACCTATTATTCGGCTACCCTTGCGGGCCACGAGGCAAACAAGGCGACAGTGGCAAAAATCAATGCCGGTCTTAAAGATGCAGATGACTGATCCGGAAATTCTTTCGCCCGCCGGGAATCCCGAAAAGCTGTACTATGCGTTTCATTACGGAGCCGATGCGGTATACTGCGCGCTTGACCGGTTCGGCCTGCGCGCTCAGGCGGACAATTTCACCCCGGAGCAGTTGGACGAAGGCGTGAAATACGCACATTCCATCGGTAAAAAGCTGTATGTTGCGCTTAACGTAATGCCGCACGACAGCGATTTCCCCGTGCTAAGTGATTATATCGCCGTCCTGCGCGATATTTCGCCCGATGCCTATATCGTCTCCGATCCCGGAGTTCTCTCGCTCGTGCGGGAGTTCATTCCGGAAGCGGAGATTCACCTGTCCACCCAGGCGTCAACTGTAAACACCGCCGCCTGCAATTTCTGGTACCGTCAGGGCGTGAAACGTATAGTCGTCGCACGCGAGCTTTCGCTCGCCGAGGTAAAACGCATACGCGCCGGAATACCCGAGGATATGGAGATCGAATGCTTCGTACACGGTGCGATGTGTATGTCATACAGCGGGCGCTGTCTGCTGTCCGATTATATGACCGGACGAAGTGCCAACGCCGGAAAATGCACCCAGCCCTGTCGCTGGGAATATACCGTCACCGAATCCGGCGGCGAAAGATCGTTCGACGCCGTGCAGGACGGAAACGGCTCTTATCTGTTTTCGTCAAGGGATATGTGTATGATACACCACATTCCCGAGCTTGTCGATTCCGGGATAAACAGCTTTAAGATAGAGGGCAGGATGAAGAGCGCCTATTATACCGCAGCGATAACAAACGCCTACCGTATGGCGATCGATTGCTTCCGCGCCGGAAGACCGCTGGACGACAGTATAGCCGCCGAGACCGAGAGCGTTTCCCACCGCGAATACGGTACGGGCTTCTGGTTTTCCTCACCCTCCGAGGGCGCCAACACGGTGTCGGAGGGCGGTAATATAAGCGAGCGCTCATTTCTCTGCACGGTAGTCGGCTACGACCCCGTTTCCGGTCTGGCGCTGTGCTCACAGCGCAACAAAATGCGCGTGGGCGATACTGTCCAGGTGCTTACGCCCGGACAGTGCGGACGCGATATAACCGTTACCGAACTTTTCGATACGGATATGCAGCCCATAGCGTCTACACCTCACCCGCGCTCGGAGTTTTACCTGCGTTGTGATAATCTTAAGAAGGGTGATATTATCCGTGGAAAATAAAGAACCCGTCGTTACGGCAATAATAGTCGCGGCAGGCACCGGCACCCGAATGGGAGGGGTCGAAAAGCCGCTTATACGACTCGGCGGCAAGACCGTTTTTTCGATGCTACTCGAATCCTTTTCCGCGTGCGCCACGGTACGCGACATTATAGTCGTCTGCCGGAGCGATACGAATCTACGCCCCATCGCTTCCGGATTCACCGCAAAGCCGATCACCTTCGTACAGGGCGGAAGCACCCGCGCCGAATCCGTGATGAACGGCGTGCACGCCGCGTCTGATGCAGATATTGTCTGCATACACGACGGAGCCAGACCGTTCATAACCGCACAGCAGATAGACGACGTCGTTTCCGCATGCTTCAAAACCGGTGCGTCCTGCGCCTGCCGTGCCGTCAGCGACACAATTAAATTCACCGACGGAAACGGACATGCCGAATATACTCCTCCGCGTGACCGTCTTATTGCCGTTCAGACGCCGCAGGTCTTCAGGCGCGACCTGTATCTGGTATCGGCTGCGGTATGTAAAAAGAAGAAGCTCGGCTTCACCGACGACACCTCGCTGGCAGAGAGCGCAGGATTTTCCGTCACGTATATAGATATAGGCGACGGAAACGACAAGCTTACTACGGTTACAGATATAAAACGCGCCAAAGCGCGGGTATTTCTCGAAGAACGCTGCAAAAAGGGAGAATAAGACATGCGTATAGGACACGGCTACGATGCTCACAGGTTCGTATCCGGCAGAGATCTCATGCTCGGCGGGGTAAAGATTCCCTCCGAATACGGGCTGGACGGACATTCGGACGCAGACGTACTTATACACGCGATCTGCGATGCGCTTCTCGGGGCAGCCGGCGACCGCGACATAGGCTATCATTTCCCGGACAAAGACGATGTTTACAAGGATATCGCCTCGGTCAAGCTGCTCGCAAAGGTAGCCGATCTGCTGGCGGTAAAGGGATATACCGTATCGAATCTCGACTGCACCGTGATTGCAGAATACCCGAGACTGTCGCCGTATATAGAAAAGATGGAGGATACCGTGGCGTCGGTGCTGAGAATCGGGAAAGACAGAATCAACATAAAGGCTACAACCGAGGAGGGTATGGGATTCACCGGCTCCCGTGAAGGAATCTGCGCCCACGCGGTATGCCTTTTGAATGAAAGCGATTTATAACATGAAAAAGCTTACCGGAAAGCTGATACTCGAGGACAGAATAATTCCCGATGGAGAGATTATCATAAACGGCGAAAGCGTGGAATATGCCGGCGAGCGCCGCCGCGACGGAAGCGTCGAAGTCGTGTCCTTCGGCGACCTGTATCTTTCGCCCGGCTTCGTAGATATACACGTTCACGGAGGAGGCGGAGCGGATTTTCTCGACGGTACCGTCGAGGCATTCCACACCGCCGCACGTCTCCACGGCAGGCACGGCACCACGGCCATGCTGCCCACTACTCTCACCTGCCCCGACGACGAGCTGTTCGCGGCGTTCGATCTGTTCCGGGAGGCGGCATCCGCCGACCATTGCGGAAGCGACCTCTGCGGTCTGCACCTTGAAGGTCCATACTTTTCCGCCTCGCAGAAGGGCGCGCAGGACGAGCGCTATCTTCGCGTCCCCACCCCCGAGCATTACAACGGTATACTCCGCGCCGGCGAAGGAATTATCCGCCGCTGGACAGTTGCGCCCGAGCTTGAAGGCGCCATGAAGCTCGGCAGAGTGCTGCAAGACGAAGGTATCCTCGCTTCAATGGGTCATTCGGATGCCGAATACGAGTGCGTTCTTGAGGGCAGTAAAAACGGCTATACTTTGCTCACCCACTTTTATTCCGGAATGTCGTCAATGGTGCGGCGGGGCGGATTCCGCTATCCGGGCATGATTGAGGCGGGATATATAATAGAAAATATGAATGTAGAGGTCATTGCCGACGGCTGTCATCTGCCCTACAGCATACTCGGTATGGTATATCGCATAAAGGGCGCAGATCGCACCTGTCTGATAACCGACGCAATGCGGGGAGCCGGTCAGACGGAGGGCACCACCGTGCTCGGTTCGCTGAAAAACGGTCAGACGGTATTTATAGAGGACGGAGTCGCCAAGATGCCGGACCGAACTGCGTTCGCCGGGAGCATCGCCACTGCCGACCGGCTCGTGAGGTGCGCATACCGCGGCGCGGGAATCCCTCTGTGCGATGCGGTTAAAATGATGACAGCAACTCCGGCGTCGCTCGCAGGGCTGTCCCGAAAAGGAAGACTTTTGCCCGGATACGACGCGGATATTGTCGTGTTCGACGGCGATATAAACGTAAAATCCGTATTTGTAAGAGGAAAGGAAATATATCATGCTTAAAAACGGAAAGAAAGACAATCTGACATATAAAGTGTTCGAGACCCGCGCCGAGATGGGAGAGTATGCCGCAGCCGAGGCTGCGAAGGAAATCACCGCACAAATCGGACGCAAGGGTACAATAAACATGATCTTTGCCGCCGCTCCCAGCCAGAACGAGTTTCTCGCCGCGCTTATATCGCACAGCGAAATCGATTGGAGCCGTATCAACGCCTTCCACATGGACGAGTATATAGGCCTCGACCCGCTGGCGCCTCAGGGATTCGGAAATTTCCTTAAAAACGCCATATTCGACAAAGTACCTTTTGCATCGGTAAACTATATCAACTGTGCCGCCTCCGATCCTTATTCCGAGTCCGATCGCTACGCCGCGCTGCTGAAAGAGCACCCCTGCGATATAATCTGCATGGGTATCGGAGAGAACGGACATATCGCCTTCAACGACCCCGCTGTCGCCGATTTCCACGACAAAAAGGCAGTAAAGCCGGTCACTCTCGATAACGTATGCCGTCAGCAGCAGGTAAACGACGGTTGTTTCGCATCAATCGATCAGGTGCCGCTGCAGGCGCTCACTCTTACGATACCGACTCTCATCGCACCCGATTCGGTGTTCTGCATAGTTCCGGCCGCAACAAAAGCAAATGCCGTATACAATACAATCAACGGAGAGATTTCCGAATCCTGTCCCGCGTCAATACTTCGCACTCACAAAAATGCGGTGCTTTATCTCGATAAAGACAGCGCCTCGCTGCTCGGATAAAACGAAGGATGAATGTAACACATCTGTCCCCGGTCACCGGAGTAACCTTTATTGCAGTGTCAAACGACAAATCAAAATACGATTGCCTTACCTTGTCGTTCCTTCTTCCGCGTACCCGCGATAACACCGCCCGCTGCTCACTGCTCGCCGCGGTAATCAACCGCGGTACAAACAGATATCCGACAATGCGTGCTCTTGCAGCCGTCCAGGAGGATCTGTATTCCGCTTCCGTTTCAGCTTCCTCCGGCGCTGTCGGAGAGTGTATTACATTCACTTTTTCTCTCTGCTTCATTAATAAAAAATACACCATCGGAGGCGAGGATCTGCTCGACCGCGGCATGGATCTGCTGTCGGATATGGTTCTCAATCCCCTGCTTCGCGGAAACGGATTTGACGATAGCTATGTCGCAACGGAAAAGGTAAACCTTATTACCGATATACGTTCTCGTCTCGACAACAAGGATTCCTACGCCGTCCGCCGCTGTATAGAGCTTATGTGCGAGGGCGAGCTGTTCGCAAACCCGGTTGACGGGCTCGAGCAGGACGTTGCCGGACTGACCGGCGAAGATATTTACAAGCATTATGTAAACATCATCGAAAACTGTCCCGCCGTCGCCGTTTATACCGGAGCGGACGATCACGGCAAAGCGGCTGCAACGTTTTCGAAGTACCTTCCGCTTGCGGCGCGCGGAACCGATATCCCCCGCACGGAGATTATAACTTCGGTCGGCGGGCTCCGCCGGTATACCGACGTTATGGATATAAACCAGTCCAAGCTGGCGATAGGCTTCCGAACCGGCGTTTTGCCCTCGTCCGACGAAGCATACGCCTTCGGCGTATTCAACGAACTGTTCGGGGCGTCTCCAACAAGCCGTTTGTTCAGCGAGGTTCGGGAAAAACAGTCGCTTTGTTACTACTGCACACCGATCCCACAGACTTCCAAGGGAATTTCGGTGGTCGCCGCCGGAATTGCCGCCGCCGACAAAGAACGAGCCGAGCAGGCGATTATCGACCAGCTCGACGATATCAAGCGCGGCAATATTACCGATACCGAGCTTTCCGCCGCTGTCCGCTCGCTCAGAAGCATTCATATCGGCATAACCGACAGCATACGTGCGCTGAACCGCTGGTATCGTACCGGCTTTGTTATAGGCAGAGAGGACGATCCCTGCCGCGCCGCCGACCGTATTGCCAGGGTCACGGCGGAAGAAACCGTTGCCGCCGCCCGCAGGGTTTTAGAAGATACGGTGTATTTTCTTAAAGGAGAACGCATATGAAAACGACCGTGCGCACAAACCCCGCTATCGGCGAAACGATTATAAGCTTTACACATTCCTCCGGACTTCCCGTCTATATAAATCCAAAGCCCCACGCAACAGCTTTTGCGGTCATTGCGGCAAAATTCGGCTCCTGCGATACCGCCTTCCGCCTGTCGTCCGAAAAGCGGTTCACCTCCGTTCCGGACGGCACCGCTCATTTTCTCGAGCACAAGCTGTTTGACAGCGAATCGGGCGAGAACGCGTTCGAGCGCTACGCGCTTACCGGAGCCGAGGCGAATGCTTATACCACGTTCGAGCGCACTGCCTTCCAGTTTTCCTGCACCGAGAATTTCGACGAAAACCTGTCCATTCTGCTCGACCTTGTAACCCACCCTTATTTCACATCTTCATCGGTTAAGAAAGAGACGGGCATTATCTGTCAGGAAATAGGAATGTACGACGACGACCCCGACTGGCAGCTTCAGAAGAATCTGCTCGACGCGCTGTATGTCCGCAACCCGGTAAAAATCGATATTGCCGGCACCGCCGGGACTATTGCCGGAATAACCCCCGAGCTTTTGTACCGGGTTCACGGCGCGTTTTATCATCCGTCTAACATGGTTCTGTGCATAAGCGGAAATGTTACGCCGGAGCAGGTCGCCGCGGTATGCGATGCCTGTCTGACCGCAGACCCGGCGCCGGATATTATCCTCCTCCCGTCGGACGAACCGGAGCGTATTAACCGCCGCAGAGTGACCTCGGAGCTTGAAGTCGCACAGCCGCTGTTCGCCGTCGGAATAAAGGAACCGGTTCCCGACCCCTCGGACAACGACCTACGCCGCTCCGCCGAGCATGCGATACTCCTCCAGATGATGTTCGGTCAGTCCGGCAGCTTCTACTGCGACGCATACGAAAGCGGTCTGCTGACCGACAGATTCGACTTCGGCTATGTCAATTCGAGAGACTGGTCTTATATTTCCGTAGAAGGTGCCGCCGATAACCCCGATGCGGTGCTTCCCGCCGTTCTGGCCGAGATAGAAAAGCGCCGTGAGGTGTTCTTCACCGACGAGGAGTTTTCCCGAGCGAAGAAGGTAGTTTATGCGAGCGAGCTGCTCGCATATACCGGAACCGCAGATACGGCAAGCCGCATGTCCGCCGCCGCACTCGAGGGCTGCGACATACTCGATTACGCGGACATAATAGCGTCGGTCACCCCCGAAGACGTGAGAAAGCGGCTCGATTCCGGCTACGACCCGGATACGGCCGCAATATCGATAGTTTTTCCACGAAACCACACCGGAAAGGACACAGAAAAATGACACACGTCACCTTCCCCGGACTCGGGCTTGAGTTCACAATCAATCGCATCGCTTTCACTATCCCCATCGGCAACGGTATAAATGTCTACTGGTACGGAATACTCATCGCCGTCGGTATCGTGCTCGCATTCATTTATTTTCTGTGGCGCGCCCGGAAATACGAGCGTATTTCAGAGGACGACTGCTACAACATAACCCTTTTCACCGTACCGATAGCCATAGTCGGTGCGCGGTTCCTCTATGTCGTTACCAATCTTGACAGCTACCCGGATTTCAAATCCATGATAAGCGTCTGGAACGGCGGACTCGCCATATACGGTGCAATTATTTTCGGCTTTATTACCATACTTGTTTACTGCAAGGTCAGAAAGATTACCGTAACAAAAGTGCTCGACGCCGCGGCGCCGGCTGTCATGATCGGCCAGATACTCGGCCGCTGGGGCAACTTCTGCAACGGCGAGGCTTACGGCTGGTCCGAGCATGTCGCGAACATGCCGTGGCGGATGACTGTCGACGGAGCGACTTATACTACGGTTATAGACGGTATAAAAACCGTTGTACCCGCCGAATTCGTACATCCGACCTTCCTTTACGAATCGCTGTGGAATGTATCCGGCTTCGTGCTTATAAACCTGCTGTATAAAAACAAACGATTCAGCGGTCAGTCCTTCCTCACATATGTCGCCTGGTACGGCTTAGGCAGAGGCTTTATCGAACTGCTTCGCACCGATTCCCTGTATGTCGCCGGAATAAAGCTTAACAGCTTCATCGGCTTTGCGTCCTGCGCGGTCGCAATAGTACTGCTCGTGCTGCTTTCCCGCCGCAGCAGCCGCGAAACCGCCGAGGTCGAAGCCTATGAGCAGGCTTATGCCGCATCCTCCGAAGCCGAGTCCGGAACCGCTTCCGGAACAGTCTCCGATACCGCTTCCGAGCCTGCCTCCGAAGCGGAGCACGGGCCCGAGGATAAGCAGTAATGGCGGCTGTATTGGACGGCAAGGCTACAGCCGTTAAAGTTAAGAATTCAGTAGCATCAAAGGTCGCCGATTATATTGCTCACGGAGGCAGAGTGCCCTCTCTCGCTGTCATTCTTGCAGGGGAAAACCCGGCGTCACAGGTATATGTACGCAATAAGAAGAAGGACTGCGAGGAAGTCGGAATTTTTTCGAGCGTATATGTGCTCCCCTCCGATACTTCAAAAAAAGAACTGCTTGATCTGGTATCCTTTCTCAACTCCGACCCGGAAACCGACGGTATTCTCTGCCAGCTTCCTCTCCCGCGCCGCGAGGACGAAAACGAGGTGCTCGAGGCAATTCTGCCGGACAAAGACGTGGACTGCTTCCACCCGTATTCCGCCGGAAGGCTGTTTCAGGGGAATCCGTTAATGCTCCCATGCACGCCCGCGGGAATTATACGTCTGCTCGACGAATACGGAATTCAGATCGAAGGAAAACGCTGCTGTGTCGTCGGCAGAAGCAATATAGTCGGCAAGCCCGCCGCAATGCTGCTGCTCTCGCGCAGCGGTACCGTTACGGTATGTCATTCACGGACTCCGGATCTCGCGTCACATACCCGCAGTGCCGATATTCTTGTCTGCGCCGTCGGCAAGGCAGGTATTATAACCGGTGACATGGTAAAGCCCGGAGCCGCGGTTATCGATGTCGGAATGAACCGCGGAGCTGACGGAAAGCTATGCGGTGACTGCGATTTTGATTCCTGCTCCGGAGTCGCCGAATGGATTACGCCCGTTCCCGGCGGAGTCGGTCCGATGACCCGCGCAATGCTGCTCGAAAATACTCTTACAGCCTACCGTATACACGAAGGCATAGTCTGAACCTCATATATAAGTACAAACACCCCGCGGAATCTTGCGATCCTGCGGGGTGTTTTTCGTGTAAAAAACTAATCAGCCGATTTTGGGAAGTCCGGCAAAACCCTTTTCAAGGTCTGCGTCGGTCGGGATATAATCGGTCATCGTGCCGTTGTTGTACTGCTCGTAGGCCTTCATATCGAAGTATCCTGTTCCGGTAAGACCGAAGAATATCGTCTTCTCCTCACCGGTCTCGCGGCACTTCAATGCCTCGTCGATCGCAGCGCGGATGGCATGACTGCTTTCAGGCGCGGGAAGAATACCCTCGCAGCGTGCAAACTGCTCCGCCGCTTCAAAAACGTCAGTCTGCGTAACCGAACGTGCCTCCATATATCCGTCATCGTAGAGCTGTGAAAGAATGCCGCTCATTCCGTGGTATCTCAAACCGCCGGCGTGTATCGGCGAGGGCATAAAGCCGCTGCCGAGTGTATACATTTTTGCAAGCGGACAGACCTTGCCGGTATCGCAGAAATCGTATGCGAACCTGCCGCGTGTAAAGCTCGGGCATGATGCCGGCTCGACCGCTATAATGCGGTAATCCGCCTCTCCGCGGAGCTTTTCGCCCATAAACGGAGAAATAAGTCCGCCGAGATTTGAGCCGCCGCCGGCACATCCGATAATAATATCGGGCTTTATGCCGTATTTATCCATCGCCGCCTTGCTTTCAAGGCCTATAACGCTCTGATGCAGCAGCACCTGATTCAGCACGCTGCCCAGTACGTAGCGGTATCCCTCGTGGGTAACCGCCGCTTCAACCGCCTCGGATATGGCGCAGCCGAGCGAACCGCCGGTGCCGGGAAATTCCGCAAGCATTTTACGTCCGACTTCGGTGCTGTCCGACGGAGACGGAGTTACGCTCGCGCCGTAGGTACGCATAACCTCGCGGCGGAACGGCTTCTGCTCGTAGCTGACCTTAACCATAAAAACCTTGCAGTCGAGTCCGAAGTATGCACACGCCATGGAAAGCGCCGTGCCCCACTGACCGGCTCCGGTCTCGGTCGTAACGCCCTTAAGGCCCTGCTTTTTTGCGTAGTATGCCTGCGCTATGGCAGAATTCAGCTTATGGCTTCCGGAGGTATTGTTACCCTCGAACTTGTAATAGATCTTTGCCGGAGTCTGCAGCTTTTCTTCAAGGCAATACGCACGTACCAGAGGCGAAGGACGGTACATCTTGTAGAAATTTCTTATCTCCTCGGGTATTTCGATAAAAGCGGTGTCGTTGTCCAGCTCCTGCTTTACCAGCTCGTCGCAGAATACATGGGCAAGATCATCGAAAGTAACGGGCTTGCCGGTGCCGGGATTGAGCAGAGGGGCGGGCTTGTTCTTCATGTCCGCGCGCACGTTATACCATGCGTTCGGAAGTTCTGATTCGGACAGGTAGATTTTGTAGGGGATTTCGTTTTTCATGGCAATGCCATCCTTTCTTTGCGCGGGACAATAAAAAAATCCTATCCCGCAGTAAAATAATAATACTGCTGGGACAGGAATCGATCCTGCGGTGCCACCCAACTTGACGCCTGTAAAGCGCCCGCTCTGCGTATGCAAACACATACCGGAATTTTTAACGAAGCTCCAACTCCGTCTCACCTACTGTTATTTCGGCTCGCCCTCAGAAGCCCATTCGATCCGTTTCTCCGTACTGCGATCACACCGCCCGCAGCTCTCTGACCGGTATCCGCCGGATTTACTTACACTTCTTCAACGGTTTGGTAGGATTATATCACCGGCTTTCGGATTTGTCAACACCTTTTTTCTGATTTTCAAATTTCTAAAATGCTGTTTACGCGCTTGTTTTTTTAATCCGCATATGCTACAATCGTCTCCGGCGCCGCAATAGGCCGGCGCCGGATGTGATTCATGCTGAAAGCGAAGGTATTTATATGAAAAGCATAAAGGGTACCGTCTGCCTGCTCGCGGCTTCGGTTTTATGGGGTGCGGCGTTCGTTGCTCAGGCGTCGGTACCGGATACATTAGGGTCGTTTGCGTTCAATGCGGCGCGCGGTATAATCGCCTCGTTGTTTCTTCTCGCCGTTATATTTATACGGAATCGGCTTCGCAAACGCGGTAATACCGTATACCGCTCCCCCGACCTGCGCCGCAGCGTAATATCCGGCGCGGTCTGCGGGTCAATACTCTTTGCAGCCGCCAATCTCCAGCAGTTCGGTATTGCTTCGTATCCGGAAGAGGCGGCGGCGTCCGGAAGATCCGGCTTTCTTACCGC
Organism: Clostridiales bacterium; assembly: GCA_004553575.1. Taxonomy (GTDB): domain Bacteria; phylum Bacillota; class Clostridia; order Oscillospirales; family CAG-382; genus SFLA01. The sequence continues at coordinate 51,151 of SFLA01000003.1, read as the reverse complement.
GACCTATGTCGTTATGGTTGCCGTTTATACAATAATAAAATGCCGGCAGATACGGATTACCGTACTGCTTTCGGCGGCGGGCTGTATGGTCGGAATGTACCTGCTGTGCCTTGCAGGAGGACCCGGCGGGATATATTCCGGCGACCTTCTCGTACTTCTGTGTTCCGCGGTATTCGGCGTATATGTACTCTACGTTGACCGCTGCGCCCGGCTGGACGGCATCATTATTTCCTGTGTACAGTTCGCTGTCTGCGGCGTCCTGTCGCTCGCCGCGTCGCTTTTGTTCGAACATCAGGAGCTTTCGGTCGTCGCCTCATGCTGGCTGCCGATTCTGTATACCGGAATATGTTCCAGCGGAATGGGTTATACTCTTCAGATTATCGGGCAGAAGTATTCCGAGCCTGCCGCCGCATCAATAATCATGAGTCTTGAATCGGTGTTTGCCGCACTGTCAGGCTGGCTGCTGCTCAACGAAAGGCTCGGCGCCGTGCAGATATTCGGCTGTGTCCTTATGTTCGCCGCCGTGGTCGTATCCCAGCTTCCGGGCAAGAAAAGGATTGCGGGCAGATAACCTTTACGCCGTCAGCTTTCTGCCATGCCGTTTCCGTGTACCGTCGGCTTACCGCACCGACACCGCCGGTACATACACTGCATAACACAAAAACAGGCTCCGGAAAGACCGAAAGTACGGTTTTTCCGGAGCATTTTTTAATGAAATTCAAGCAAAAATGGTACGAAAAGTACCGAAAAAGTTATTTTTTACGGCGTTTGTTGAGTATTATGTAAACCGCAGCGCCTATTGCCGCAACAGCGACCGCGGCTGCCGCTGCATACCATGCCGGATTGAACGCCGACGGCTCCGCAACAGAGGATTCCGCTTCGGATACAGCCGACTGCGAATCGAGGAACGAATCGATCTCTGCCGAAAGCGTTTCGCTCAGTCCTTCGAGATGGGTTGCAAAAACCGTATCCGCGGACAGGTAATTCTTAAGCGCGTTTTTGGCGGCGCGCAGAGTATCCGGAGCCCCGGCGGAAATGCATTCCTCCGCACGGTCGATAAGCGACCGATACTTCGCCTCGTCAAAGCCATACACACGGAATTCGAGAATGCCGCCGCTGTAATAGGCGTTCCAATCGGTAACGCAGAACCGCTTATGCTGTTCGTATTTTATGTATCTCGCCTCGGTCATGTCGAAATCCACACGGTCGGTCTGCTTTTTTCCGTCATCGCCGATAGTGATATGCGCTGCCTCGGTGTAATTCTCGCCGTCGGTCGATACCGAAACGGTATAATCCGAAATGTGCTCGAAGAACATTATCTCGACACAGTTGACGGGTTTTATTTCGCCGAGATCCACCACCATCCACTGATAATCCGCGGCGGCGGAGAAGGAGAGGCGGGTGCTTTCGTCGCCGTCCACAGCGAGATCCGCAGTGAATCTGCCGTCGTTCACCTCGAGCCCGCTTACGGTGACCTTTGCTCCGAGCGCGAGGTTGGCGTTGACGACCAGTTTGTTCAGATCTGCCGCGCCGGACACGACCTTAAGTCCGGATACGCTTCCGTCAAGTCCGTCGCCGATTCTTTCGAGCGGGAGGACGAAGGTTGAGCTGCGTGTAAGCTGAGAATTGAGGTTGTTTATCGGGAAGTAATAATACGTTCCGTCTATTACAAGCAGGGTCTGTCTGTTGTCCGCAATAAGTCCGACCGTTGTTGTCCTGCCTTCTTCTATTTTGCAGTCAAAGCTGAATTCGTATCCGCCGCGGCAAAGCACCGGAGTACCGTCCGCAAGCACGCGGAATTCGCCGTCCTTGCCTCCGAACAGGGTAAAGCCGTCCCCGAGTTTATTGACCGTGACCTCTGCGGATGCCGTATACGGCCATCCGAAGGAGGTAACGCCGGAAGGCACCTCGCCGTCAATATCGTCGATCTTATGTCTGCCGGGGTCGCTGTCGCCGGAATACTGCGACAGCAGATCGTATCTTGCAACGAAATCCGCAGCGCCGATTTCGCGGGTTTGCTCGCCGCACCAGGTCTTTTCCGCCATAAGGCAGACGCCTCCGCGAACACGGTCGAATATGTCGAATACGGAAAAGCCGCTGTACTCGGTATACAAATCGTTCCACAGCGCAAAACTGCCGCCGAGGAGCTGAGGGTTATCCGGAGAAACCGATGTGCTTTCATTCCAGCCCAGGTAATTTACGTACCATGCGGTGTAGAGCGAAGACAGGTCGTAATAATCGGCAAAGCCGTAGTTGCCGCCCGGTACTATATACAGAACGGGTCCGCAGGTGTTAATTACATCGTAGCCCATATCGAACAGTGTTTTGTAATCCGACAGCTCGACAGCCCAGAAGTTGGTCTGGGCATCGGAGGTGACCGGGGTATTACCGTTGAAGCCTGTTCCTCCGAACGATCCCCAGAACCGGGGCGTATACCCGCGGGAGGATATATGACGCAGAAGGGTATCGGTATAAGCGCGCATCTCCTCCTCATGGCCGGCGGGATATTCGTCCGTTCCGATATGAACCGTATCCGAAACGAACACGGGATCGTCGCCGGTAATATATTCGTCAAAAAGATCCAGCACAAACTGCACGGCATCGGGATTGGATATATCGATATGGTAGCCGTCAAGCATATATTCGGACGGCACACAGGAGGCAAAGCAGGAAGAATGGGCGGGCGTATCGATTTCGGTTATTACGGTCACGCCGTATTCCGCCATACGCTTCTGGTATGCCCGGTAGGCTTCTTTGGTGTAATAGCCGTCGGTGGAAGTAAGCCCCGGAACGTCACTCTCGAGACGGAAGGCGGTGTATCCGTTTTCTCCGTTGTCGTTTATATGCAGATGTATTTCGTTCAGTTTGAAGTAAGCGAAATACTTGGTTATTTCCTCTACATATTCGAGCGAAAGGTAAGCGCGTGCAACATCGAGCATACCGCCGCGGCATTTGTAATAGCTGTAATCGCGCGCGGTGCCGCAAGGGACGTATCCGTCTGCCGAAACGGACTGTACGACCGTTATTACGCCGTAGAGCAGACCTATATCGTTGGGAGCCGTTACGGTGACGGTATCCCCTACCTCAAGTATATAACCGTCCTTACCGAGCACGCTCTCGTCGCCGCCGGTTACGAGTACGAGATCGCCCGCCGACGGTGCTCCGTCAGATACTTCGAGGGCTATACCGAACATATCGTCGAAATATCCGGCGATAATATCAATCTTTGCCTGCGAAACGGAGGTGCCCTCGGTTACGACAAGTTTCATGCCGTTTCCGGGTACGAATCTTCCGGTTGCTCCCTCCCATTCCCTTACCGCGGGTATTACGGTCGGAGCGGGATTGACCTCCTCCGCCGATACGACAGCGGACGGCGCAAGCAGTGCTGCCGCTAAAATCGCGGCGGCAATACGTTTTTTCATAGCATAATTCTCCCTTTTTCTTCTCTTATTTTACTGGCAGTAATACGCAGACTGTCGTCAGACAGTATGTCGGATATACGGGCAAATGAAGTAATATCTTCGCCGCCGTCGAAAACACTCTCGCCTGATTCGAAGCTTTCGCGCAGACGGTCGAAGATAAGCCATCGAAGGTGGGACAGCATTGTTCCCTCCAGCCAGAACGACCATACGGTACCGGGGGTAAGCAGAGCGAGGCGGCGGAAACGGATATACGGCGAAAAGCCGTCCGAAAGATCGTGCCATATATCCGCCAGCGCATAATCATATCCGGCACCCGGCATATCGTTGCGCGCATATTCAAAGGCGTCGGCACATATCACTGTGATCTTATCGCGGTGCGGAAAATGAGGAAGTATGCATTCCCGGAACAGCTTGATTGCATTTTCGTCTTTTTCGATTACCGTGACGGACGAAACGCAGTCCTTCCCGGAGGCCATAAAGGCAAAATAGCCCAGTCCCAATCCGAAGGTGATTACCCTGCCGAAGCAGCCCGACACGGCGGAGGCGAGGGTTGCCGTCTCATTCGGAGCAAGGGTCATCCATTCCCTTCCGCCCTGTCTGACCGACGGAAAGGTGTATTCGCTCCTGAAGAAGCCCAGACGCGGCAGCTCGGTGTAATCCGGCATAACGGTTATATCGTTGTAAATAAAGCCTTCGCAGGGGGCTATGCTCCCGTGGGTAAGCTCCCAATCTCCGGAGGACGATTCCGGAAACGACACCGTGCGGATATACGGCTGACTGCGGTACGGAGCCGGGTCGAGACAGGCTACTGAACCGTTAAGATATTTGCGTGAAATTATCCGGTCGTCGGCACTGGCGTCGCAGTCCAGACCGAACAGCGCGGACAGCGCCCCGCAGAACGCCTGCTCCGGGGTTACACCGCAGTCTTTTATAAGCATATCCAGAGTCTCCGGAGTGACAAAGCGCGGGTCGTAATTCAGATAATCGGCATACAGCCGCAGGACTCGGAAATTAAGCTGTCTGGTCTTTTCGAGACGCATAAGCCGGGCGGCATCCGAGGGCGAAAGCAGTACTTTCACTAAAAGGCTCATCCCCTTCCGTCCGATTGTAACAGTTACTGCACTTAAAGTCAAGGTTGAAATACATAAAGCGGCGTGTTAAAATACGGTGAGGTGAAGTCATGATACACGAGATGCGGCTCGATCCCAAGCCTTTTGCCGCGGTTGCGGCGGGAAGCAAAACGGTTGAAGTAAGGCTGTACGACGAAAAAAGACTCTCCGTTGCGGTCGGAGACCGGATAATATTCCGCGAGTCCGGCGGGAACGGCAGTATAAGGACGGTTGTGACCTCCCTGCACCGCAACGCAACCTTCCGCGGACTTTTCGAGGAGGTGGGCTGTGCCGCAATCGGATGCCGCGGCATGAGAATCGACGATGCGGTTAACGCAATGTACGGCATATACACTCCCGAACGCGAGCGTGAATACGGGGTGATAGGTATCGGCATACGGACGGTCGCGCCGGACATAAAGGTGATTGCGCACGTTAAGAATTCTTTCCCGGACAAGTTCGGACTTCCGAGACAGGGAAGCGGGATATCCGAGGTAAAGGCGGACATTGTTCTTATGCCGGAATACAGTGTGCCGGAGGCTTTGCGCGGGCTTGAAGGGTTTTCGCATATCTGGGTTATATGGGGCTTTTCGCTTGCGGAGCGCGAGGGCTGGTCGCCTACGGTCAGACCTCCGAGACTCGGCGGCAACAGGAGAATGGGAGTATTTGCCACAAGGTCGCCGTTCAGACCCAACCCCATAGGTCTTACCGCAATGAAGATTGATAAAATCGACCCGGAGCGGGGAATTATAAGCTGCACCGGCGCGGACATGACGGACGGTACACCGGTATACGACATAAAGCCCTACCTGCCCTTTGCCGACTCGATATCCGGCGCGGCGGGCGGATTTGCAGATGAAAACAAAGACCGCAGGCTGACTGCGGTCCTTACGGATAAAGCAAAGGGAGTATTGACACCGGACGAGGAAAGGGCGCTTACCGACGCGCTGGAGCAGGACCCCCGCCCGCAGTATATAGAAGATCCGGGACGGGAATACGGATTCAAATATTGCGGGAAAGAAGTGCGTTTCACGGTTGACGGCGGCACGCTTACCGTGATATCGATATCATAAACGGAGCTTATCAGCCGCGTGCAACCGAAACGATAATATCGGTACAGCGGTCTATTCCGAGTACTCCGCTGTCGAGCGAAAGCTGATAATTATCGGACATTCCCCACACGCCGCCGGTAAAATGGCGGTAATGTGCACGGCGCTTTGCGTCTTTATCGGCAAGGCGCTTTTCGGGCGGATCCTCGCTCTCGCCGTAAAGTTCGACTATGCGGGAGGCGCGGAAGGACGGTGAGGCGTGCACGAACACGTTAAGACAATCGGTCCGATCGCGCAGAATGAAATCGGCGCACCGTCCGACGATAACGCATTCCTCCTTTTCGGCAAGATCGAGAATGACCTTTCGCTGCATTACCCAAAGATAATCCGGCGCCGTCATGCCGCCCATTATTCCCGGAACTCCCGGAGCGGCGAAGGCGTACGACCACACGCTCTTACTGCGTGCATATTCGCTTTCCTCCTCGACATACTGCGGGGCGAATCCGGTTTCCTTGGCAATACGGAGTACCAGATCCTTGTCGTATATAGGTACACCCAACCGGGACGCCACATGCTCCGCAACCGTGTGTCCTCCGCTGCCGAACTCGCGGCTTACGGTGATGATGCGAAAACTCATTATTTCTGTACACCTCCGTTGTGAATATACCGAAACAGCCCGCCTTGTAAAGCATGCGGGCTGTTGCTGTTTGCCTGAGGTTAATCGGCGATGCCGAGTACACCCCTTATATAGCTGCCGACCTGTGACTCGGGTATTCCCAGCGACCAGGAAAGCTCCCCGTCCACCATACGCTCCGCCGAACGAAGCATATGCTCGTCGGCGTCGGAAAGATGCTTGCCGAGCCCGCGCAGGGATATACGCTTGTTGTATATGCAGCAGGCCATGAGTATTATACCGCGGATATCGCCGCGGTTAATAAGATCGCGGAAGCCGGCGATCCGCTGCTTGCGGTCGTCGTTCCATTCCATCTTATCGCCTTTTGTTCCGGCCACAATGCTCTCGACCTGTTCGGGAGTCAGGACGCGGCGGATACGTGCGCAAAGCTGCTCGTTGTCCGCAGGGACATACAGGGTTGACGAAGGGCTGTTAAGCGGCCTCAGTGTGTAATACGTGCGCTCTGGCCCGTCGCCGGGGTAGCTGCGGGACGATATGTCCTCGATAAGGCAAACGCCGTTCGATCCGTACACGACATGCTCGCCCTTTGAATAATCCATTTTTACGCCTTTCCCTTCCGCTTATTCCGTTAATATTATAGCGGAAAACGCGCGGATTTTCAAGGGTAAAAACGCACAAAAAGCAAAAAATCCCGCTTATACCGGGATTTTTTCCGCTTTTGCGGACACCTTCGCGGTGAAGCTTCCGACGGTGACGATATACCGTTCGTGTATCCCCTCTCCGATAAGTCCGCAATGATCGTATGCGGCGACGGAAAAGACGAGCTTTCTTCCCTCGACCGACGTAAGGGTGCACTCGTACCTGACGGGAGCGCCCTCGGGCGTCGGTGACAGGTGAGATATCTCAAGTCGGGTTCCGACGGTGGTCGTACCCGGATCGAGATACGGCTCCGCCGTGTGCAGGCAAAGCGATTCCATCCCGGCGATCATCGCGGGGGTTGCAAAAACCTCGAGCGCTCCGCTGTCCATGCTGCGGGCGGTTTGAGAACGGGTAACAAAGGATTCCGAGCTGCCGGTTATTCCCGGTTTGAGTTCCATATTCGGTTCCTCCCAGAATTAAAGTACGTAAAGCAGTATTCCGACAAACTGAAGTGCGCTTCCCAGCAAAACAAAAACGTGGAAGGCGTTATGCATATAGCGGCGCTTTGAACCGATACCGTACAGCACCGCGCCGATTGTATACAAAAGTCCGCCGCCGAGCAGATACATAAATCCGTCAACAGTGAGTACCTTAACCGTTGGGACTATTGCGAAGATTATCGCCCAGCCCATAACGATATAGCACACCATTGAAAACACCCGGAACTGCCTTAAATCTATAGCGGTAAGGGTGACCGCCAGGGCGGCGCAGCCCCATTCCACGCCGAATACCACCCAACCGACGGCGGGGTATTCTGGGCGGAGCGCGCAGAGGGCTATAGGTGTGTAGGTTCCGGCAATCAGCAGATATATGGTGCAGTGATCGAGCACCTGAAGCACCTTCTTGCCGGTTCCGGGACGAAGGCCGTGATATATACTGGACATACAGTAAAGAAGAATCATGGACACCCCGTAGACGGCAGAAGAAACCACGCCCCATACATTCCCTCTTACAGCGGATACAGTCACACAGACGGCGAGCACGGCGATACCGAATGCGGCTCCCACTATGTGGGACACCATGTTGAATATCTCTTCACCGCGGGAATAATCCGGAAGAAGACGTTCTGAGAGTTTTGTGCGCAACGGCGAACACCTCCGGTTAACGACGATAACCCATTATACTTAATACCGTACTCCGGTTCAATATACAAGATGTTAATAAATTTGTTGACTTACGGGATTCGGTCTGTTAAAATCGGGATTGAGAGGTGAGGCGAATGAATACCGGAATCGCATACGAATACCTTACCGGGAAAAGAAAATATTATTACTCGGATTCGGCTCCTTATGCGCTTGAATGCGCGGCTGAAGGCGCGGTGCTGCTTAAAAACGAAAAGAACACACTGCCGCTGGGGAAGCACGACAGAGTCTGCGTGTTCGGCAGAATGCAGAAGCACTATCTGTTTTCGGGAACGGGAAGCGGAGGCCGCGTTAACCCGCCGTACGTTACCAATATATTTGATTCGCTTAAGCACGCGGGAGTAATGCTCGACGGGGATACGGAAAAGTATTACGACGATTTCTGCGCAATGAATCCGTATGACTCCGGGAACGGCTGGACACACCCGCATTCACAGAGCGAGCCCGTTCCGGACGAAGCGATGATATCGGAGGCGGCAAAACGGTGCGGGGTTGCCGTTATGGTGATTGCCCGTACGGCGGGCGAGGACAGCGACTGCGTTCCGGAAAAAGGCAGTTATTATCTTTCCGACGCCGAGTCCGATGTTCTGACCATGCTGAGAAAACATTTCCGCAGCGTGTGCGTGCTTCTTAATGTATGCGGTATCATAGACACCTCGTGGACTGACCTCGCCGATGCGGTACTTCTGCTGTGGCAGGCGGGAATAGAAGGCGGCACTGCCGCTGCGGGTCTGCTTACGGGACGGTTCTGCCCGAGCGGACATCTGCCCGATACGATACCGGTATCATATGACGCCGCTCCCACAAAAAACAACTTCGGAAACCCGGAGAGAAACGTATACGCCGAGGACATTTACGTCGGATACAGGTACTATCTGACGTTTGCGCCTCAGGATGTGGCGTTCCCTTTCGGATTCGGTCTCTCCTATACAAAATTCGACATAACGCCATCGGACGCAAGGCGTGAAAACGGCGCGACCGAGCTTACGGTAACGGTGCGGAACACCGGCGGATACGCCGGAAAAGCAACCGTGCAGTGCTATGCGTCCCAGCCCCGTGGAGCGCTCGGAAAGCCCGCAAGGATTCTGTGCGGGTTTGAAAAGACGCCTTTGCTTAAGCCGGACGAAATCTGCGCCGTAAAGATAACCGTACCGGACGAGGCGCTTGCATCGTACGACGACGGCGGGTATACCGGCTGCAAAAGCTGTCTGCTGCTCGAAAAGGGAGAATATGTCCTGTATGTAGGCGAAAGCTCCGACAATACGGAAAAGGCCTTTTCCTTCACGCTTGAGCACAACCGCGTGCTGAAGCGGCTGAGACAGGAGCTTGCGCCCGTAACGCCGTTCGAGCGTCTTGAAAACAGAGGCGGGGAGCCCGTGTACGTCCCGGCGCCCCTTAAAGACGAAAGACTGCCTGACCCGTTTCCGGAGGAGATACGGCAAACCGGAGACCGCGGAATCAAGCTGGCTGATGTCGGAAGCGGCAAGGCGGAGATGAGCGATTTTATCGCTCAGCTAAGCGATGCGGAGCTGTGCTGTATAGTACGCGGCGAGGGAATGAGCTCGCCAAAGGTCACTCCCGGCACCGCTGCGGCTTACGGAGGTGTTACCCCTTCCCTGTGCGCGAAGGGAATACCGACCATGTGCTGCACCGACGGTCCCTCCGGAGTAAGAATGGTGAGCGATTCGAAATGCTTTGCGTATCCCTGCGCGACAGCCATTGCCGCGTCCTGGAACACGTCTTTGGCGGAGCGCATGTACGAATGCTGCGGACACGAGCTTGCCTCCTACGGAGTGGATATACTGCTGGGACCCGGCGTTAACATCCACCGCGACCCGCTGTGCGGACGCAACTTTGAATACTTTTCGGAGGATCCGCTGCTTGCCGGAAAGATGGGGGCGGCGGTGGCAAGAGGCCTTTCCGCCGCGGGTGTGAGCGGCGCTGTGAAGCATTTTCTGGGAAACAACCAGGAGTTTTCACGCCACAGAGCCGATTCGGTGATTTCCGAGCGTGCCGTGCGAGAGATTTATGCCCGCCCCTTTGAGATTACTGTTACCGAGAGCGACATATGTGCGGTAATGACCTCATATAACCGTATCAACGGGCGCTGGGCAGCCTCCGACGGAGAGCTGTGCCGCGGTCTGCTCCGCGACGGATTCGGGTTTGACGGATTCGTTATGACCGATTGGTGGGCAAAACTGAGCGGAGCGGACGGAAACGAAAGCGTGACCGATCTGCGCGGCATGGTGCTGGCGGGAAACGATATTTATATGGTTACTCCGGACGCGGAGACCCGCGAGGACAACCTGCTCGAATCGCTTAAGGACGGAAGCCTGCCGCGCGGAGCGATACAGAGCTGTGCGGCGAATATCTGCCGCGCTGCGCTTAAAAGTCTGAGCCTGCTCGCGGATGCGGACGGACGCAATGCCGGAAACGCCGCCGTGCGGCGGGGAAAGCTTATCTGCGAAGCGGGGATTACAAACGGCAAGGCGGTGTTCAATTCCGAGAGAGCCGTTAAAGCGACGTTACGAATTACCGTAATATCCGATACTTCAGAGCTTACGCAAACGGATATCAGAATGACCCTTAACGGAAAAAGCGCGGCATACCTTCAGACCGGAGGAACCGGCGGGCGCGAGAAGTATGAATACCGGACGGTAAGTCTCGCCGAGGGCGAAAACAAACTGTGCTTTGAATGCAAAACAGATCAGGTACGCGCAGTTCGGGTGACGGTATTCGCAGAACAATAAGCTCCGCCGCCCGCAAAGACGGACAACGCGTCGGGCTACTGCGGCGCTTACGGCACAACGATGAATCAAAACGTCAATTTCATCATACAGACAATGTTATACGGAAAGGACAACAATCATGTCAAAACGCTTTTTACTTCCCGAATCCGGTACCTTCTACAAGGCAAACCTTCACTGCCACTCGACGATGAGCGACGGCAGGCTGACTCCGGCCGAGATAAAGGAGCAGTATTCGGCTCACGGATATTCGGCGGTCGCTTTTACGGACCATGAATATCTGACCTCCCACCCTGAGCTTCGCACCCCCGATTTTCTTCCGCTGAAAGGCTATGAGATAGCGGTAAGCGAATACGGACACCCCGATTTTAACCATGTACCCACCTATCATCTAAACCTGTTCGCGCTCGACCCGGAGAACGAAACACATGTATGCTTTCATCCGGGCAACTGCTGGGGTGTGCCGAAGGAGATTATTCCGACGCTCAAATACGCGGGCAGCGGCGAATATTACCGCAGATATTCCGTCGAGGGCGTTAACGAAATTATTAAAGAAGCGCACGAGCACGGATTTCTCGTGTCCTACAACCACCCCGCCTGGTCGCTTCAGAAATACGACGATTACGCCGGGCTGAAGGGGCTTGACTTCATAGAGGTATACAATCACGGATGCGTCGTATCCGGGAACTCGGAGTACGAGGACCAGGCAATGGACGATCTGCTGAGAAACGGAAACCGGTTATACTGCGTCTGCACGGACGACAACCACAACCATGATAACGATTCCTTCGGAGGCTGGGTAATGATAAAAGCGCCTGCGCTGGAATACGGCGAGATAATGAACGCGCTGAAGGCGGGTAACTTCTACGCCTCGACCGGAGCCGAAATCACCGCCTTTTACGCCGAAGGCAACACCGTGACCGTAGAATGTCCGCCGTCAAAAGCGGTGCGTTTTATAACCGGATGCCGCCACGCGGCGCTCATAACAGGCGACAAGCCTGTCACGTCCGCATCCTTCACCGCCAATCCCGGCGACATGTACGTGCGTGCGGAAGTGATATCGACCGACGGCAAAAAGGCGTTTACTCAGCCGTATTACATTGATTGAAGAACATGATAACACATATGGATATGAAAAGACATATAAAAGCATATCTTCCGTTACTGCTGATGCTGATTCTGCTCATATCGCTTTCATCCTGCTTACCGCAGTCCGACGTTTCGTACGAACCGTCGGACACGATATCGGAGCCGGCGGAGGAGAGCGATACGGAAAAAGCTCCGGAATGGGAGGACACCGCTCTGCCGGAGCCTGACAGATCGGTGCTGAGCAAGTATGAAGAAATCTTTAACGGTGTTTACCGTCTGCCCGCCGACAGTTCGTATACAAGCGGCGCGGTGTTCGTATGCGGCGGATGTGCGGTTACCCTGACATACGGCGACGGCGGCTGCGTTGCGCGGTCATACCTTCTTTCCGAAGGAGCTTTTTCGGAAAAGACCGTCAGTTTCGGCGAAAATGCTATCGGTTCTCAGCTTGACAATGCTGTCGGCATATACGATACGGACAGCGGAAGCTTTACCGTAATCGACGGCATGCTTAACGAGCTGTACTCCTACCGCGATGCTTCGCTCGCGGGGGAAGCTCTCGTGTATGTTTTCACCGCCGACGGCGAACATGTTGCCTACTTCCGGTTTGATGAAAACAGCATAAAGACCGTAAGGCTTTCGGACGGAAGCTCGAAGACAGCGGAAATACCGGCCGGTTCGCTGTATCTGCGCGCCGAGTGGGACGGGAAAATGCTGATAGGAAGCTCGGAAAGCGGATGCGACTACACAGTCGACATTGCGACGGCTGAGGTAACCGAAACCGAACCGCGCAGCGATATAGCTTATTCAAAATCGGTATACGTATCGTCATCGACATACCCGATGATGTCAGTCGATAAGCTCGGCACCGATTTGCGCGCCATAATGTTCGCAACCGACCTGAAAGACGGTTATTTCCGCGATTACCGTTCGGGTACGCTGCTTATGGGAAGCACCTTCGAAGGCATTAGGGTATACGATCTTTGCAACGAAATCGGGTATTCGCTCTGCGACTATTTCGACGATAAGCCGATATACGATGCTTACGTTTCCGACACGGGATTTGTGCTTATACGCTCAGGATACGAAGAGACATCGATGTATCTGTGGGATTTCCGCGCATCGGGCGGGACCGGACTCAACGCCGAATTCCTTACACCCGGGGAGCTGGAACAAAAAACCGAAGCCCTGCGGCAGGAGCTGTTCGATTCCTTCGGGATAGAGGTTTTTTACGGCACCGAGGGAAACGATTTTGTTTCGGACGAATATCTTTCAAAAACCGTCACGGACTTTCATTCGATATATCCCGCGCTCCAAACAATAAAAGACACTCTTTCGCTGTATCCCGACGGAATGATCGAAGAAATGTGTGCCGGCAGTGTGAAGTCCATAGATATTTATCTTTCGGGAGGGCTGTACAGCATTTCCGAATCAGGCATAAACTCGGCTGCGGCGCTGACCTACACCTACGGAGACACACGGGTGCTGGTTGCGGACATTGACGGTAATTTCGATCTGCTTCGTCAGAATATGGTACACGAGCTTATGCATATTGCTGACGACCGTATAAGCGAAAAAGAAACGGAGGACGGAACCGGATACCTGTCCGGCTGGACCGAGCTTGTTCCGCCCGGCTGGGATTACTATTATTCGTACCACGACGAATACGGCAACGAGATGAACGATTATTCGTACACCTCCTCCGACGGCGGGAATTTCTGGTTCGTTGACGCATATTCCAAGTCCTTCCCGACCGAGGACCGTGCAAGAATAATGGAAAATCTTGTTATTTCCTACGACGAAGGAGGCCTTAACTACGCGCTGGACAGCGATAACATGCGGATGAAGGCAAGGTACCTGTGCGTCATTATACGTATCGCATTCGACAGCGCCCGCAACGCGGACACTCTTCCGTGGGAAGAGTATCTCGGAGAGATAGACACAGGCGAATTTGACTTTCCCGATTACGAATCCGCAGAACAACACATAAGCGAAAGCGACGGTGCCGGATACGGCGCCGCCGCTTTTTATCTGCCGTCTTTCGCGCCGGTTACTGCGCGTTTTGCACAAATATGCTTGACAAAACACACGCTTTTGTGTATAATTTTGATGGGTTGAGTTCGTGCCGTGGCAACGGATAAAACCTGCGTTGATTCAGCGCAGTTTGACCGTACAAGAGTTTTTGAAGAACAATCCCGCGGCATATGCGCGCGGGAGCAAATACCGAGGGGGTGATTTGCAGAATATGAAATCCATTGCCGCGATACTGATTGCGGTATCGGTGCTGCTTATTCCGGTAACCACATCCGCGGACGCAGGAGATGAACCCGGGGATACCGTGATCTGCTGTATCGAATACGATCCCGAAACGGGAGAAGAAAAGCTTGTCCCCGTGACCGCAGCCGGCGGGGAGAGACAGGATGTACAGTATTTACCCGAGTTTGAGGGACTTCCGTATAACGGAACGGCGGAAACGCTGATCCCCGTAACCGAAACGACCGGAGATCCGCAGGACGCACAGACAGCATACGGAAGGTAATACCCGCCGTATAACAGAGAATAAAAAAGCAGGCGCACGGTTAAAAGCCGGATCCCGCACGGACTCGACCGAATAATTGAAAGGACGTCTGTTATGAAAAAGATCACCGTTGTAATTCTGTTTCCGGCCTTCACAGGAGGTAACATAAAATGAAAAAAGCAATTCTTGTTATTCTTGCCGCGGTGCTGCTTCTGTCATCCTGCACGGGAGGCGGCAGCGTAAGCGGAGGCGGCAGCGAAGCGAACGGGGTTAACGGCGAAGCCGGCGGCGATGATTCGGGCAAATGGATGGGCTACGGTTATCCGCCCTATTGGGAGCCTGACGAGACGGTAGCAGGCAAGTTTTCGGACGCGGCGCTCGGAACGGAGCCTATGTTCTGTATCGTTCTTCTGGAGCAGCCGAAAAGCGGTGACGATTCCGTTAAGACCTATTTGATGGAGATACACGGTAAAAATTTCGTGAGCTTTTCCAACCTGTACCTGCTGGAAAGGAAAACCCGTTCCGGCGAATGGGAGATCGTCCCGTTCGGCGAGGATTACGTGGTCTACGAAGACAGTTTTGTAGGCAACCATGACGGTTACGGCGCTTCCGCCATGCGATTAAGCCTGAAAGCCCGGGATCACGGGCTGGAAGGCTTTGAGGCGGGCATATACAGAGTCACCCTAAGGGCGAGCTGCATGGTCAACGACGAACAGCGCGGCTGTGAGGCATCGCTTATATTCGTGGTGGAATAGCGTATAACCCATATAAAGAACGGCGGGAGACCGAATACGGTCTCCCGCCGATTTTACACAGTACTTCCCGGTCAGTCTCCGAGTATGAAGGTCATTGCTACGGGGTTATGATCCGAGCAGGCAAAAGAATCGTCGATGACAGCCGCGGATACGACGGTGACGTTATCCGACACGATAAAGCCGTCCACGGTGAGCACGAAGCTGCTGCCGGCAACATACGGTGAATCCGCGTTGCGGCAGGACGGGGCGTTGGCGCATGCGACGAGGGACAGTGCTTCCGGTATAATCCCGTCCGGTATGGGCTGAGCCCAGGTGAACTCACCGCCCGGAACGCCGAATATCTCTGCCGAATTTCCGGGGAGATCCTTGTTGAAATCGCCTCCGCAGACGATGTAATTGCCGCTGTTGTACTCGGCGACCATATCGGAAACCAGCATTTCGAGCTGTTCATCGGCAATCGTTCCGTCGGTGGTATATGCCGAAAGGTGGATATTGTACAGACAGAGCTCGTTTCCGTCGGAAACGGGAATGCGGGTGACCGAATAGCAGCGGTCGAGATCGAGAAATCTTGAAAGCCCCGTCTCGACCGGGAGAGAGCGGCGGAGAGACGAAGTGGCGGAAAACCTCGAATAGGTTAAAATACCCGACCGGCTGGCGCCGTGCGGACAGGAAAACGGATAAAAAAGGTACGGGGAATCGTAATTCTGCGCGAACACCGAATTATACCCGTCAAAATACGGGGCAAGTATCTCCGTTTCGTCGATATGCATGCTGCGGTCGGAATCCGTATCGATTTCCTGCAGCAGAAGAAAATCCGGAGCGAGCTCCGCCGCGAGTGACGCGCAGTGTGATATATTGGAATTCACCTCGTCCGCGGAACGGGCGCGTGAATAAACTCCGCCGTCCATAAAGAAGGAAAAATCCGAGCTGTACGCGCCGAAGCCGAGATTCCAGGTCATTACGGTGTATTCGGTACCCGTCTCCGCCGTGCCAATATCCGCAAAGCCGGATATATCGAGGACAATATTATCGTCAAGCCGGTGATAGGCGCACAGAAGATATATAAAATACACGATAAATGCTGCGACTGCCGCCGCCGCTGCCGCAAGCAGCACCTTAAGGGCTGCCAAAAGGACTTTTTTTGTTTTTATCATACCATACCTCGCTTTCACACGAAAAGATTATACCCCGACGCGGGCAAAAAGTCAAACGAAACAGGTTGAAACCTGATTTGTAATATGCTACAATGAAACCCGGAACAAACCGGAAGGAGAATTCGTACAGATGGATTTCAGGACATTTTTTGCGGCGATAAACAAGGATCAGGACGGCAGTACGTTCGCCCCCCGTGCAAAGAAAGTACGCAAGCCGCACGGCACCCCGAAAACGCGGATACTCATAAGTCTGGCAATAACACTCGTGTTCGGATTAATATACTTTTATATTGAGCTTCCGGCCATTAACATTCATGCGACGGAGCTGTACTGGTTTCTGTTTCTGCTGTGCGCGGTTTTCTGCGTTGCAATGACCTTGCTTTCGGGATTTTCGCCCGATAAGGGAACGGGATATATAAACAACGCCCGCAGGAATATGGCCGTACCCTTTTATATTGCCTGCGCTATCGGCGCGGTGTTCGTTATCGGTTCGCTTGCAGGCGCCGTTATATTCCGCGCCAAGGCTTATTCCGAGCTGCTTCCGATACAGAACGGCGATTTTGCCGAGGATATTGCCGAGATAAACTGGGAGCAGGTGCCGATGCTCGACGAAGACTCCGCTAATAATCTTGCAAACCGTAAGCTCGGAGAGCTGTCCGACCTGGTTTCGCAATTCACGGTAAGCGACAGCTCTGCGCAGATTAATCTGCAGGGCGCACCGGTAAGGGTTTCGTATCTCAACTACGACAACTTCTTCAAATGGCTGTCCAACCGCAGCGAGGGAATACCGGCGTATATGACGGTAGATATGGTGACCCAGGAGGTCACGGTCGTACGAATGGAGGAAGGGATTAAGTATTCCCCGTCCGAATACTTCGGACGCGACCTGTACAGGCATCTGCGGTTCAAATACCCCACCCTGATATTCGACGATGTAAATTTCGAGGTGGACGAGAACGGAACTCCGTTCTGGATCGCCACCGTTGTTACAAAAACTATAGGATTATTCGGCGGAACCGACTGTACCGGCGCGGTTCTGGTAAACGCGGTGACCGGCGAATGTCAATATTACGATATGGAATCCGTGCCGACCTGGGTCGACAGAGTGTTCCCGTCCGATCTCGTTATAAGCCAGTACGACTACTACGGAGTTTACCACAACGGATTCTGGAATTCGCTGTTCGTACAGACGGACTGTACCGAGACAACCGCCGGCTACAACTATATTGCTCTTGACGACGACGTATGGCTTTACACAGGAATTACCTCCGTAAGCGATGACAGAGGAAATATCGGTTTTATACTGGTGAATCAGCGCACAAAAGAGGCGAAATACTACTCCTGTGCGGGAGCGGAGGAGTTTTCGGCAATGGATTCTGCCGAGGGTGCGGTACAGCAGTACAGCTACGACGCTACCTTCCCGCTGCTGCTGAACGTATCCGATCAGCCGACCTACTTCATGGCGCTTAAAGACGCGGCGGGACTGGTAAAGATGTATGCGCTGGTAAACGTACAGCAATACCAGATAGTGGCGACCGGAAGCTCGATAGAAGCCTGCCGCGAAAAATATCACGAGCTGATGATATCGGGCGGTATTATTAAAGACGATATCGGCGAACGCCCCGAAGCGGTAACGGTGACATCCGATGTTACGGATATAAGATCTGCCGTAAGCGGAGGAGAGACGGTTTATTACTTCCTGCTTAACGGATACGAGCCCTACTTCACGGTATACGCTTCCGACTTCCCGGAGGCGGTGATAACCTCGGTCGGCGACAGCGTGACCGTGACCTATATACCCTCGGAGCAGAGCATTATCAAGGCAACATCCTTTGAAAGGAACTGACGGAAATGCTGTTTTCGGATTCACACACACATTCGGTGTTTTCTTTCGACGGGCACGACGGAATACCGGAGCTGCTTAGTGCCGCCGAAAAGGCGGGACTCGCTTCGATAGCCGTGACGGACCACTGCGACATTGACTGCGAGCTGAAGGGCTTTTATCCGCCGCTTGACCGCGCCGCGCGGGCGAAGGCGATAGAAGAAGCAAAAAAAGCCGGTTCGCCCGTGGAGCTGTGCTCGGGTATCGAGCTCGGTCAGCCTCACCTGTGTCCCGACGAGGCAAAACGGATACTCAGCGAAGGCAAATACGATTTCGTACTCGGGTCGGTACACAATCTGGAAGGAGTCCCCGACTTCTTTATGCTCGATTACGGGAAGATCCCGATGCCGGAGATAAACGATCTGTACGCACGGGCGATCGAAGACATGTGCAAAGTCGCCGCATTCCCGGGAATAAATGCGATCGCACATATCACCTATCCTTGCCGCTACGCCGCCGGGTACGGAATTAAAATAGACTTCACGCCGTTTTACGACAGATTCAGGGTGCTGTTCGAAGTTATGAAGTCAAACGGTGTGGCTCTTGAGCTGAATGTATCCGGTCTCCGCAAGGGCGGAGACATAATGCCGACCGCCGACATACTAAGGCTGTACCGCGAATCCGGCGGCGAATATGTCACCTGCGGAAGCGACGCGCATACCGCCGCGGATATCGGCAGGAATATAGCCGACGGCTACGGTATTCTTCGTGACTGCGGCTTCGGATGGGTATTGCGTCCGACGTCAAAAGGGCTTGTTCCCGAAAAGCTTGTATAATCAGGATATACGATAAGGAGCGCTGTGAAAACAGCGTTCTTTTTTTGAAAAAGGCATTGACTGCCGTAACAGTGTTATGTTACAATATGTCCGCGAAGTAACAATGTTACGCGAGGCGAAGCATGGAGGATCTGATTACAAAGAAGGAGCTTCTGGAAAAATACGGAATATCATACGGGGCGCTCTACCGCTGGAAGCGAAAAGGTCTTATTCCGGACAACTGGTTCATTCACCGTTCGACTTTTACCGGTCAGGAGACCTTCCTTCCCCGCGATAAGATTACAGAGCGGGTGAACGCGATAATGCAACTGAAGGACAGTATGTCGCTGGACGATATAGCGGCGAGCTTCGTACCGTCGGCGATCGGCAAAAGACTGACCGGTGAGCAGATAATTGACAGAGGAATATGCGATCCGGGAGTACTGCTGACATACTGCCGCGAAACCGGAAAAAGCCCGCCGCTCGATTATCATTCGCTGCTGGCTCTTACCGTGTTTTCGCGCTGCGGAAGCGCAGTCGCCGCCGAGTGCGCTGCAAAAGCAGTCAGGAATTCCCAAGCGGCTCAGGAGCTGTTGATTATAGGCAGCAACGGCGAAAGACAGGCGGTATGTATACCCGCGGACGCAGCCGGATACATTACCCTTCCGGATAACACCGAATGCGTGAGCATACACCTGCCGGAGCTTATATCGGCACTCGAAAACAAGCTTAACGACTGATAAGGAGACTGAAAATGACTAACAACATAAGAACTGCCGGCAGCGCCGAAATCTGCGAAGGCGAATACGGTTCGATTGCGATTTCCGGATCGTGTAAAATCCTCGGAAACATTACATTTGACGAGCTTATATGCTCGGGAAGCTGCAACGCCGCCGGCGACATTAAAGGCGGCAGGGCTTCCTTTTCGGGATCATTAAAGGTCAACGGAGCGGTACATGCAGAAATGCTGAAGGCGTCGGGCTCTGCTTCGGTGGGCGGAGACATCACCGGAGGCGATATCGGATTTTACGGAGCGATAACCTGCGCGGGAAAGGTAAAATGCGAAAAGCTGGTGTTTTCCGGGACAGCAAGGATAACAGGAGACTGCGAGGCGGAGACAGTTAATGCTCACTTGTTCACTATGGGCGGACTGCTGAACGCGGGGACGGTTGATATCGAACTTCCGGGCGGAGCGGAATCCTCGGTACCGGAGATAGGCTGCGAGAAGCTGACCGTTAAATATGCCCACGGCTTTTTGCTGTCGAAGGGATTCCGGTCCCGCTTGCACGGGAGTCTTAAGGTCGGGAGTATTGAAGCGGACACGGTTGACATTGTCGGTGTGACCGCGGACAGGATAGCCTGCACGAATGCGGTGATAGGCAGCGGCTGCCGTATAGGCACCGTTGAATACACCGGTACCATAACCGTGAAGGACGGCGCGGAGATAAAAGAACAGAGAAAGGTATGAATGCCAAAGCCTTTGTATAAGACGGAATCGCCGTTCCGCATAATCCTATAAGGCAAACGCACAAACGGTGCCAAATATGACCGGTGAAGTAAAAAAGAAGGGCCTCCTGCGGCAGAAGGACTTTGCTCTGCTGTTCTGGGGCAACTTCGTTTCCGGAGTCGGAAACGTATTCTACAGTTTTGCGATAAGCTTTTATATACTTAAAATATCGGGCGGCAACGCGATGCTTCAGGGAGTATTCCTGGCTGTTGGCGGTGCGGTTTACCTGGTGTTTTCTCCGCTCGGAGGAGTTATTGCCGACCGATTCGACAAAGCGAAGATACTATATGTGACAGACTTCATACGCGGCGGAACCATACTCGCCTGCGGTGCGGCGGTGCTTCTGCTTAAGGACAGTTATTACGCGCTTATAACGGTGCTGTTCACCGTAACGGTGATATTAAACCTGAACGGAGCGATGTTTTCGCCGGCGTCGTCCGCAATAATAAAGTTTGTGGTGGACGATTCGGAGGTCCAGAAGGCCTCGTCGCTGTTTTCTTCGTCGAGCAGTGTTATAAGCATTATCGGCGTACTGCTCGCATCGGTGCTGTATACGACGCTCGGATTCTTCTGGATAACCGTTGCCGACGGGGTATCGTATATTCTTTCTGCGGTATCGGAAACCTTTATTAAATGCCGGACGGCACAGGGCGACGGAACAAGGCTTACGTTAAAAACGGCTGTCGGCGATATGATACAGGGATTCAGATACGTACACGGCCTGAAACCGGTATTTGCAATAACCGTGATTGCTCTCGGTGTGAATTTCTTTCTGTCCCCGATGTATTCAAACGGCTTCACCTATTACTGCAGCGGCCTGACCGGCGACTATCTGTTTTCCGAATTCATGAGCGGAGAAACCTGGCTGGCGGTATTGCAGACGGTAATGTCGGCGGGAACCCTGATCGCATCTGCCGTTATCGGAATGCAGAAGCAGACGGACAAATGCGGGAAAACCGCCAAAGCATGGCTTGCGGTGCTTGCGGCGCTGTTCGTGCTGCTGACGTCGGCATGGTTCGTGCTGCGGGTGATGTTGGAATCGGACACATATTTCCTTATCTCGCTGCTCGGTATCGGCGCCGCCGCGGGAATCACGCTATCCAACATAAACATACGCATAAACACCGCCATGATACGGACCGTGGACAAGGATATGATCGGCAAAGCGGGCG
Organism: Clostridiales bacterium; assembly: GCA_004553575.1. Lineage (GTDB taxonomy): Bacteria > Bacillota > Clostridia > Oscillospirales > CAG-382 > SFLA01. The sequence continues at coordinate 29,520 of SFLA01000003.1, read as the reverse complement.
CAGTGCTCTCCACGCTTTCGCAGGCGCTGGTACCGATTGCGAGCTTTGCCGGCGGCGCAATTATAAGCGGAGCGGGGCTCGGATGGCTGTTCGTGTTCTCGAGCGCGGGAATGGCGGCGGTTACGATATATGCCTTGTTAAACCGCAGTCTTAACGAGCTGTAACAATTGTAAAAATCATAACAATAACGGCAGTACCCATCCCTCCTTGTATACGTTGAGGTGAGAGCACTGCCGATTTGTTTTTGTCCGAAGCGGAATATTCCGCCGGGAATTTTACTTGTTTTCGGAAAGAGTGACGGTGACGGTGAATGTTTTGTCAGACCGCTCTACAGTCAGCGACACTTCGTCGCCCGGGTTCTTACCGGCGAGATAATCGGTGATATCGCTGACTGCGCGAACCTCGTTGCCGTCGATGCTTACTATGCGGTCGCCGGAAGTTATCCCCGCTTTGACGGCGGAATCCGAGGTGACGGACAGCACGTACACACCCTCCGAGGCAAAGCCGCAGAAGGAGGCGGTAGCGGAATCGAGATATACCGCCGTTATCCCTATAACCGCCGGATTGGTATTTTCGCCGTTGTCCGTATTCGCGCCGGATCCGGCACCGTTTTCGATAATATCGGAAGCAATCCCAAGAGCGTTGTTGCCGATAATAGCAAACGCGAGTCCCTCGGAATCGGTGTCGCTGCTCTTGGCGCATACTATACCGATAAGCTCGCCGTACGCGTTGAACAGTCCGCCGCCGGAATTGCCGGGGCTTACCGCTGCGTCAAACTGGAACACGTCAAGGTTTACTGTGTAGCCTGTGATGAATCTGCCGTTTCTCTCTTCCAAAGTGACGGATATTGTGCGGTCAAGCGCGCTCAGTATACCCATGGTTATGGATCCGCTGAAGGTGCCCTCGGGGTTGCCCACCGCATATACGGTTTCGCCCTGAACAACGGAATCGGTATCGGCAAAGGTGACCGGTGAAAGTCCGGAGGCGTCGATTTTTATTACCGCGAGGTCTCCGTCACGGTAGGTGCCCACAAGCTCTGCAGGGTATTCCGTGCCGTCGCAGGTCTCGACCGTGATCTTATCCGCCCCCGTTACTACATGGTAGTTTGTAAGAATATACCCGTCGGAGCTCAGTATCACTCCGGAGCCGGCGCCGCTGCTGACCCGGGATCCGTACCATGAATTGCTGGTTGTGACGTTTTCGGTGGTTATTGCGACTACGCTCGGAACCGTGGCTGCCGCGACCTCCTCGGAAGTCATTGCGGACGAACCCGAAACCGACGATACCGTATGCCCTCCCTGAGACTGCTGGATAACAACCTGAGCTCCGCCGGGGCGTGAGCCCGAATCCGTATCCGTTATCCGTGATGCGATAAGCGCACCGGCATATCCGCCGCCGAAGCCGAGAGCCGCGACCAGTAAAACCGCCATTAACGCCGCGGCGACCCGCCTGCCCGTATGCTTCTTTTTTCTGCCGGGGCGGCAATCGTTTTCGTCACAGTCATACTGCGTGCCGGAGCTCCGGCGTTCCGTACGACGCTCCTCTGCCGTGAAATCCTGCCCGCCCGCAGCGGATCCGAAGGAGCTTTCATTATCCGCGGATTGCATTCCGTTTACATATTCTTCCATGTCTGTTGTCCTTTCTGTATGAATTTTTCTTTTACGAACGCATTTTAATCCCCAAGGCTTAAACCTTTGTTAAATTCCGAAAATATTTTATTTCCGGCTGAAACATAAATATTCCGGGTAGTGGACAAATCCTGTTTTATGTGATATTATAAACTTGTAGGACTTATGAAATAACCGTTGTTAAGGAGTTTTAACGTGAAAAAGGCTTTTGTTTCATTGCTTATGCTAACCGCCCTGCTGCTTGCAGCGTGCGATCCTGCAATAAATAATGTGAGCGGATCTGACTCCGTATCCGAAGTTGTATCCGCGGAGCCGCAGGAATCCGAAGTATCGGAAGATACGGAAGTATCCGGATATCCCGGCATTGACGGCGCAGATTCGCTTTGGAGAGCGCTGAACGGATACTGGAACGATTACGCCGGCGGTGATTTCGTGTGTTTTATCGAATCGGAGGAAGGCGAGTTTGTTTACAACTACGGTATATGGAACGCCGGAGCCGGAAGAGAAGCTCCCGTATACACCGGCGGATACACCGCTTCCGGAAGCACGATTACCATGGAGATTACCTATCCGGAGTATGAAACCGAAGACGGAGATCATTACGACGAGCAGACGGTTACCCTGTGTATTGATATATCGGATCTTGACGAAAGCATTATCCGCGTTATGACCGACGATTCCTGGCGCGAATTCGAATACGCGGGAGCAACCATGAATGAAGCATATGACGCCATTGTGGATTACCGCGGCTGGTGAGTTTACCTCCGCTCGGAACCGATTACCCCTTAAATCAAGGAGAAACCCGTATTTATGAAACGAATCTGCACAATACTGATTGCCATGACGGTCGCCGCGGCTTTATGCGCCTGTATAGACATTAACGGCATTACCGACATGATTGATACCGACGACGTTGCCGGGATTATCGGCGAAATATCCGAGGGAAACGGCATTCCCGCGGGAATTGAAGGCCTGCTGACAGATCTTACCGGTCTTGCCGATCTTACCGACGAACAGCTTAACCAGATATGCTCGTCCGCGGCCGAGAACGGTTACGAGGTATCTGTTTCGGAGGACGGAACCGCCGTGTTTACCGATTCCGAGGGAAACCAGACCATAATGAATCACAACGGCACCTGGACGGTAAACGGTAATGATGCCGGATTGAACGGAATCGGCGGAGAAATACCCGCCAACGGTTTTACGGACGAATACGAAATGCCGGAATTCGGAACGCTGACCACCTGGAGCGTGAGCCGTGATTCCTTCACTGCCGTGTATACATCGGTGACGGAGGAGGAAGCTACGGAATATATCAACGATTTCAAAGAGGTGTACGGTGTTTCGGGCAGTGTCGATACCGTACTCGGCGTATACATACTTGAGGGCACCGACGAATCCGGAAACGATATTTCGATAGTATATTCGCTTTCGATGCTCACCGTAGCGATAAACAAGTAGATTTATTAAATAGGAGGATAATAAAATGGCATTCTGTACCCAATGCGGAAAGCAGCTTTCGGACGGAACAAAGTTCTGCACCGAATGCGGCTTTGCGATACCCGAAACAGAGCCCGCAGCTGCGCCCGAGCCCGCAGCAGAGCCGAAGCCGGAGGCTGTACCGGAGTTTATATCCCAGTCTGATCCCATCCCCGAGCCCGAGCCTGAATTCAAGCCCGAGCCCGCTCCCGAACCCGAGTCTGCACCCGTAACGGCGCCGCAGCCAAAGCCGCAGCCTGAGCCTGCGCCCGGTCCCGCCGATGCCGCTCAACCGGCTGAGGACCCCAAAAAAGCGCTTATTTCGAGCCTCGGATTCGTAGGAATAAACTGCCTGCTCGCAATACCGGTGGTCGGCTTCATACTGCTTATTGTATGGGCGTGCGGCGGATGCAAAAAGCTGCAGAAGACCTATTACTGCCGCAGTCTGCTGATAACCTCGCTGATTATATTAGGTATAACGCTTCTGTTCGTTATTGTCGTCGGCGCAATAATTCTTGCAACCGGCAATAACTTCGACAGTTTCTTTCAGGAAATCATAAGGCATTTTGTGCCTCATATCTGATTTACACACAACATAAACGGAGGAAATATTTATGGCATTCTGTTCAAAATGCGGCACCGAAATCAGCGACGGTGCAAAATTCTGTCCCGGCTGCGGCGCTGCGGTAAACGCTCCCGTTCAGGCACAGCCCGCTCCCGATTCCGAACCCCGGCCCCAGGCTGCACCCACCGAAGACGCCGATATAGCATCCAACAAGGGAATGGCTGTACTCGGATATATCGGTCCGCTCTGCTTTATACCGCTGCTGGCAAAGAAGGATTCACCGTTTGCTCAGTTCCACGCAAAGCAGGGTTTAGGTCTGTTCGCCATCGACGTGGCTTACAGCATACTCAGCTTTCTGCTTAACCTCATAAAGGTTAATAAAATCTATACCGACCCGTTTTTCGGTATCAATTTTACCGAAAGGGTTACTCCGTGGCCGATAACCGCTCTGCTGTCTATCATTGGTGTGGCCATATTCGTTTTTGCCGTTATCGGTATAGTTAACGCCGCTACCGGCAAGAAAAAGCCGCTCCCGTTTATCGGCGAGTATATCGGCGATATTGTCGATAAGATAATTAAGTAATCCGAATTTACAAACAAAATCCGCTCCCCGCTGTATCAAAGGACACCGCGGGGAGCGATTTGTATTACAGGCATAACGGTTCTGAAGTTGCGCAATACAAGGAACGCGGGTATTCATTGCATATATAACGCATATTTGCACGGACCTGCCCGGAACCGTAAAGCGCCGCTTTTTTTTGCGGATACCGGCAAATGAACGCACTGAAAAGAAGCAAAAGCCGCCGGAAATGCGGCGGCTTTTGTAAGTACCGATGAAGTGCGGACAGTGTGTTTGCGGCGGCAGGTATCACCGAACCGTCCGGACAATCCGTCAGCGCTTGCGCTCGGGGATAGAATACACGCGGGATGAGTTCTCGGATATATCGTACTTTGAGGAATAAGCAATATACAGATCGTTCATTGCCTCCCCGGCGACATCGGTGAAATAATCCATTTCCCAGTTTTCGATGTTATCTCCGACATAATACATAACGTGATATCCGTAGTCGGTTTTTATAATATCGGTTTCGCCTGAGGTACGGGCGGAATCGAAACACCAATCATCGAAGGCCTCGGTCATGTCGCCCCGGGCGACTCGCCTGTACAAGCCGCCGAGGAAAGCGGAACCGGGATCGCGTGAATATTCAGCCGCAAGGCAGGCAAAAGCCTCCTCGGAAGCGTCGCCGTCCAGGAAAAGCCGGAGTATACGCTCGGCCTCTGCCCTGCACGCTTCGTCGGTGTCGTAATCGGAGGAAAGAATGAGTATATGGCGCACGTCAACCGTCTTCTGTTCGTCGAGATACGGCTCGGCGGTAAGCATATAAACGGTATACCGGCGTTCGGAGGTGTTGTCGTACACATAGGTATCGTACAGATCCGCTTTGGTGAACATCCAACTCTGAAGATCGGCGTCGTCATATGAAACACAGGTCTTCTCGATACTTCCGAGTACCTCGGAGGCGACCTCGTCGTCCTCGTCAATCTCGGTATACTCTTTGTCGGTATAGTATTCCATAATCGCGCACTTGAACGATTCGGGGTCGGCAGCGTCCGCAATAAGGTCGGCAGCCTTTTTGCATTCGTCTGCGGTATCGTCGGTATACTTTATCGAATACGAATAATAATCGACGGACTGGCAGGCGGTGGGATATTTTTTGTAATAATCACGTATCTGATCGCCGTCGGGGCCGAGTGTATCGTACAGGTATGCGTCATATTCGGTAGCCAGGCACTGAATATAAAGCGCATCGTAAATATCGTCGGCAGTTACTCCCCTGCCGTAAAGCGAAGTGTCGGCTTTCTCGGCGAGCCTGCGGAGCGACTGCTTACGGGAATCGCTGAGATCGTAACCGGCGGAATGCGCCGCTTCGCACAGATACATGGAATCCGAAGCGCTGTCGAGCGCGGTATCGGCAAAGTATCTGAACCAGGTTATACCTTCCTTCGAATCCTTGTACTGGGTCTTAAGTGATCCGGTTGGGTCAAGCCCGGTATACTGCTGTACGTAATCGCCGTAATAAGAGAGGAAGGATTCGTACTGATAGTATATACAATAGCTCATCATTGCGCGGGTGAAGGTGAAGTTTTCGCTCTTAAGGACATAAGAACGGAGCAATATCCCGGAATCGATAACGAGATTGGCAACAAGCAGCACCGCAAGAACGGCGGCAACGATAATACCCAGGATTATTGCCGCCTTTTTGAGTGCGGCGAGCCGACGGTCCCTTCTCTGCTTTTCCCGGCGCTCAGCCTTGCGCCGGGCGTTCATTATCTCGTTTTTCGTAGTGATTTTCTTTGACATCTTGTTTTTCCTTTCGGCGTTTGAGAATAATTATAACAACTGCCGCCGCGACGGCAATAAATGCTGACAAAACCGCTGCCGGTATTATCCACCCGTTCCGGACGGACAGGTCCTCGCTGCTTTCGGAGCCGGAATCTTCCGCAGACGGATCCGGGGCGGGAGCACGTATTACCTTAACGGTATAAACGGTGACCGTGCCGTCCTGAGCGGTACAGGTGAATGTAACGATACCGGTGCCGACCGGGAAGGAGATCGGAATATCCGCAGTGATTTCGGCATATCCGCTCACCGCAGATGCGAAGAATTCGGGGTCGGGGTCGTCCCATGCGAGGCTGAGGGTGTAGGTTAACCTCTCGGGGGTGAAGTCCGGATTAAGACATCCGACGCTCGCCGTAAGCGACCCGATGCGCGATTCACTGTCGCCCGCCGGCTCGGCTGCACGGATTACGTGTATACGGTATACATCGGTAACACCCTCGGGCGAAACATAGGTAACCGTAACGGTAAGCGAATCGGTATCGGGGATATCGGTATCGCTGCAGGTAACGCTTCCCCCGTAAGGGTAATCGAATTCGATATCGAGCGCTACGGCGGTATACGGCACGGTTACGTTATAACTGTGTATTGCCGGATTAAAGATAAAATACTCTGCGTTATTTATGCAGATTACAAAGGATTCCGCGCTTCTGACCGACGCATACGAGGACGAGCCGCAAACGCGTGCGCCGTAAATTCCGCTGCTCCCGGTTATATACCCGGCAAATGGTGTTATTTCCACCGTATCGCCCTGTTCAACCGTTTCTCTTACGCGGAAAACAACCTTGGCGAAAGATCTGATCTTTCTGCCCGCGGCATTTCCGTCCGGGTCGAAGGCGGATATTACGAGTTCTCCGTCCGCATCCGTCCAGAGCACCGAATAAGATATGCCGGATACCGATATCAGTTCAAGCTGCTCCGGGTCGTAGGAAAGCGCGACCGAAGCTGAATCCATATCGTACGAATTCTCGCTGTATAATACCACCGCAAGCGTATCTCCGACATATACATTCGCCGACGTCGATACGCTTATGCAGTATTCATCGTTCATCGGAGGGATTACACCGAAACCGAGTATAAGCGATTCGAGCGCGGGATAATCGGAATCGTCCGTCCTGCCGTTGCCGTCGCAGTCGGCTGCAAGCAGTATACTGCGGTCGGTGATATTACCCTTAAGGACATCGGAAAGCAGACGGTAATCGGAAGCGGTGACAAAGCCGTCACAGTCAAGGTCGCCCTTAACGATAACGGTAAGCGATGCTATTTCGGAATCTGCAGTGGAGTAAAGCACGGCGCGGTCGCCGGTCGAGACATAAGCATGCGGGGCGAGGCGTCCTCCGTCAGAATCGACTGCTCCAAACCTTGCGCCGCCGGTAAGCGCCGCCGCTTCGAGTGCGGATACCGCGGTTCCGGACGGAACGGTTACTGTGCCTGTAAGCTTATCTGCGGCAAAAGAAGCATCGGAAAACGCCAGCTCGGCAGTGGTTACCGTATATGTGACCGAAGCGGTAAAACCGCCTGAGGAGACGGTAACCGTAGAAACGCCCTCCGCCACAGCGCACACAAGCCCCGACGGCGACACGGTAACGGCGGAGCCCGAAGCGGAATACGACGCGGGAACGGCTGACGCCCCGAAAGGCAGATACTCGAGCTTTATATATATCTCGTCGCCGACATGCAGCTTACGGTCGCCGCCGGAAACGGTTATACCCGTGAGCACGGGAATAACCGAAAACGAATAGGAATAAACGGCACCGAACGGCATTACTGCAAGCAGAGTATGGCTGCCTCCGCCGGAATATTCTCCGCCGGGAAACCGCATACCGTCGATAAAAAGCACGCCTTTATCCGATGAAACGAAGGTTGATACATCGTAAACTCCGTCTGCTCCGACGACTGTCGGAACGGTGCCGGCATGTGACGAGCCGGTTACGGATACGTATCCGCCGTCTGCCGAAAGGCAATATCCTCCCGCGAAAACTCCGTCGGAAACATATCCGGACACAGTACTGCCGTCGGAGCACGCGAACACACCGCCGTCGGTGAAAACAAGACCGCAGGTCATTCCGTAAACGGTATACGGGATACGGCAGGTCACGCTTCCGTCGGAGATAAGATACACACAGTCGCCCGCACACAGATAGGTGCCGTCAGTAAATATATCGGCGGAATCAACGGTGGCGATGCTTCCGATATAGCTTCCGTCGGAGCCGTATATCCCCGTTCCCGACTGATTGCACACGAAAACCCTTTCGCCGTCGGTGCATATCCCCCGTGCGGACACCGGATACGACACAACGGAGCCCGGGACGGCAAAATACACGCTTCCGCCCGATATATACGCCGCGCCCGAGGAGGTGACCACCGCCTTTTCGGGAGCGGCGGTACCTGTATGATATGTGACCGCAAGGGTGATACAGTCGATAATGCAATAACCGGATTCAAAGAACACCGCCGCTTTACCCTCTCCGCAGGCTACCGCTATCGGCACATACAGCAGCGGCACCGCGGTTTCGGAGATAAAGCTTTTATCGGTCGCGTACAGCGTGCCGGAATCGGACAGCAGAAACACCCTGCCGGTAACGGGATCATACGCAGAATCGGACACCGCGGCGGTAAGCCGTGCGGAAAAGCGATACTCGTTTTCCGCAGCCGCAGACTCAAATATACCGTCCGAGGGAGCGGACGCGAAATCGTACAGAGACGAGAACCGCACCAGACCTCCGCCGGAAACCGCGGCGAAGCAGCCTGAAACGGAAACGACGCCGGTTCCGAAAAGGGCGGCTACCCTCCCGTCGGACATGTCTATTACTGCCCGGGTCGTATACAGCATACCGTCGGAAACACATATACATTCACCGAGCCCGGTATCGATAAGCTTTTCGCCGCCCGAATACACGGCTCCGCCGGAAAAGGTATACTCCGGGGTGTAGGACACCTCCGTTATAAGCTCGGGAGCTGCGGAGCCAGAGGCGTCGGAACGCCGTACGGCGCAGGCAGAACCGGACATCAGGAAATACAGGTATGTGCCGTCCGACCCGAATCCCGTGACGGCGGACGGTGTGGTTATAAAACGTATGCGGAAGGACGGATCCGAATCGGAATATATACCGACTCCGTTTACTCCTGCAGCAGTGACCGCGATATAACCGTTTTCGGTATCGTGGTAAACGGCGGATACGCCTCCGAAGCCGGAAAGCAGCTCCGCCGAGGAATTAACGGTAAAGGTAACCGTCTTTATCTCGGCGCCGGAGGGGTCGCACAGCACGGCAGTATGCGATCCGTTTTTCCAGACTACCGTGCTCCCGGTAAACGAAGTTCCGTCAAGCACGCAGTACCCGTCGCCGTATACGGTAAGGGTGACCGCCCCGTCATATACCCCTCCGTCGGTTATTCCCACAATCGAAACCGGATTGCCTCCGACCGAAACGGTATCCGATACGGAAAGCCCGCTTTCGGAGGTCAGCGTTATAAAGTGGACTCCGGGATAAATATAATCGCCCGACGTATACGGCATACCGTCCAGAAAGGCTGTCCCGGAGGTGAATACGATACTGTCGGTTCCGACGGTATATGTCGGGATATCGCCGGTAACGGTAAAGGAAACCGAAACCGTATCGTCGCCGTCAATAACGGTAAGGGTATGCTTACCGACTGCGGTCACCGTACCGCCCGAAGCGAACGGAGACCCGTCGAGATATCCGGATCCGCGTGAAAAGGCAACGGTAAGCGGAGCGGGATATGTCCCGCCGTCGGCTGCACCGCATACCACGGGCGAGGAGGCGGCGACCAGTATTTCCGGAGCGCTTACGGATCCGTAACCGGTATAACGGTTGTGTTCGGCGCCGAGCTCCGAAATGCAGAGCCATAAGAACTCGTCACATGTGAGTCCTCCTGAAATTCCGCAGGCGAGCGCGGCTATTCCGCTTACAATGGCGGCGGAATAGCTGGTTCCGGAATCCGTCCCGTACGACGAAACCCCGTTTTTGTATTCGCATACGGTTATATCGCATCCGGGTGCGGCGAGATCGACCGAATCGTTGTACTGCGAAAACCTGCAGGGGCTTCCGTCGGGGCCTACCGACGCAACCGAAATAACACCTTCGTATGAAGCCGGATAAAAATACCGTCCCGCAAGAACCGAATCCGCTCCGTCGTTTCCGGCGGCGGCAATAATGATGCAGCCCTTTGATACCGCGTAATCTATTGCGTTTTGCTCGGCTACGGAATACGAATATCCGCCGAGAGAGATGTTTATTATATCCGCACCGTAATCGGCGGCGGCATATATTCCCGCTATCAGATCGGACGAATAAATGCTTCCGCTCCCCGACGCGACCTTTACCGGATATACGGATACATCGGCGCATATTCCGGCTACTCCCACTCCGTTCCCTACCGACGCGGCGATAATGCCGATAACGGCGGTGCCGTGACCTGTAGAATCCCCGTACACGCCGGCAACCCCCGCGGTAGCGTCAAAGCCTTCCAGAATATTTGCGCCGGCAAGATCCTCGTGATTGCGCTCGACGCCCGTATCGAGCACCGCAACTACAACCGAAGCGCTGCCGGAATACAGCTCGCGGGCGGTATCGAGCCCGGCGTATGCGGTTTCCCACCGGTCCTTCTCGAGCGGGTCCGATGCCAGAGTGCCGCGAACAAGCTCCGGCTCAATTCCCGAGCAGTATGCGGATAAGGCGGAAATATCGTCCGTTTCGACGAGATACACCCGCTCGCTTTCGGGAGATATAAGGCGGTGCTTTACCCCCGAAAGCAGAGATTCCGGATCTGTTCCGTCGGAAAACGCGGCAATATAACGGGAAAAAGCGCCGCTATCCCGTGCGAGAGCGGAAAAAAACTCCGCACCCGTCCCGCCCCCCTCCGCTAATGCGGAGAACAGCATGACGGTTATTAACGCAACAGATAAAAGACGCTTTAACATTTTTATTCCGTATATATCAGTCAAACAGAGAGCCGACGGCTATAAACAGCATCAGCACTCCCCCCACCAACCCGGCGCGATCTTTCAGCAGTGCGCCGGACTTCTTACCCGCCAGCAGGCACAAAGCCGAAACCGCTGCGGTGACTGCGGCGATAATCGCCGCGGCAAGCCATATATCCGTGCCGGCATCCGCCGCGAGAGCGGCTCCGACAAACAACGCGTCCAGCGAGGTGGAAACAGCCTGCACCAACAATAATCCTACGCTGAGCGGTTTGTCCCCCTTCTCGGTACCGTTGCCGAAGAAAAAATCGAGCAGCATCTTGACGCCCAGCGCCATAAACACCGTAAACATTATAATGCCGGAATATTTATCGAGACTTACGGGAAGCAGCGAAACGGCATAAAAACCGATAAGAGGCATTATTCCCTGAAAAAGCCCGAACAACAGAGGGTCAAGTATAAGAACGTTTTTTTTCGTTCCTTTGCAGACAAGGCCGTTTGCGACCGAAACGGCGGCGGCGTCCATTGACAGCGCGACGCCGATAAGCGCGGCTTCAGCTAAGTTCATTGTAAATGTTTTTCATCCCTTCGGAATAATCGCGATGGGACGAATCTCCGTAAATACAGAATTGCTCCTCCGATACATTGCCCCTCGGAGCGTTTTTGATTGCCTCGACCAGAACAAGCGAGGGCTTTCTGCCGGACGACGGGCATACGGTACGGATACGCTTGGGCTCGAGCGCACTCGCTCTTAACGCCGACAACAGCGCCGCAAGACGGTCGGGACGGAAGACGACGAATACGGACCCTCCGCTTCGCACACTTCGCGAAGCTGCGGCGCAGACCGATAATATGTCGCATTTGACCTCGCGGCGGGCGATATTCAGCGGCTCGGAAGCATTCTCCTTTCCGCAGCCGAGCGGAAGATACGGGGGATTTGACACGCAGAAATCGTATTCCTCCTCCGGAAATGAATGCAGATCCCGTATATCGCGGCAGACGGCGGTATATCGCGCTTCGAGACCGTTTTCCGAAGCGTTCTTCCGGCACAGATCAACGTAATCGGGCTGCAGCTCGATCCCGTCGATATGCGACGCCCTGCCGGAGGTGAGCAGTAAAAAGCCGATAATTCCGCTTCCCGCGCCGAGATCCATTCCCCTACCCGGCGCAGACAGGGCAAAATGAGCAAGCAGAAGGGCGTCGGTTCCGAAACGTATCCCGCCGGAATACTCGGACAGAACGAGACGGCGGTTTACCCGCGTTTTTATCAGCTCCATTCAACCCTCCCCGGAAATCCTGCCTGTCAGACGATAAATGCGCCCTTGTTGGGGGCGCACTATCTGTCTGCATACGTATCTCAGGCGTCGGCCTTGGGAGCCTCGACCGGGCATACGCCCGCGCAGGCGCCGCACTCAATGCAGATGTCGGGATCGATTACTGCCTTGCCGTCATCGCCGATGGAAATCGCGCCTACCGGGCACTGATCCACGCAGGCACCGCAGCCAAGACATTCGTCATTGTTGATCTTATATGCCATTACAGTACACCTCCGTATTATTTACGTAAATAATATCACATCGCACACGCTATTTCAAGGGCTTGCGCGACATTTTTTCAGTAGTCGGATACAGCCTCGCGGATTTTCTTTACCATTGAGGTATAACCCTGATCATAGGCGACCGGAACGGATTTCAGAAGATACCCGTTGGCAAACATTATATCTCCGTATTCGGTAAACGCCTCGCTGCCCAATGTCGCCTCGGCGGCGTATGCCATAAGCTCGAGAAAACCGTTTCCGTCGGCTCCGAGCGAGGAGCAGGATGTTAGTGATCTGAACACGGCGGCGCAAACCTCGTCCTTTACCGTAAAGTCACCTGCGTTGCCGCCCGGCTCGTAATTCCAGAACTTATATAAATTATCTTTGTTAAGGGTTACCGTCCCCGGCTCGAAAACCTCGTAATATGCGTCGGGAACCTCCTCGCCCCTGTCGAGATAATCCTGTATCTCGTCGGCAAATTCGGCGGTATTAAGAACTCTTACCATTGTGCTAAGGGTCATTTTAACGTTTCCCATGCGCTTGAGTATCGCTTCTATACCGTTGTAATCGAACACCGCATAATAATCGACCGGATAACCGACCAGATACGGCACGGTCTGCATCATCTCCGCCGCTCCCACGCCGAACAGATACGAATACAGCACCACACTGTGCCCGGCGTTGTTCACTACTGTGTCATGAGGGACATTGACGGTAAGATACACGCCCTTCTCTTCGTCTATATGTATGAAGAAAATACCGGCGATATAATCCTCGCTGGCTTTGCCGATAAGCGCGATATTAACGGTACGCCTGCGGACATCCTGCGACACATCGCCGGATACATCGCTCTCGGACGGGTCGGCGCTCTCGTGAACGGGACCGCCGTCGCTGATATCTCCGAGAAGCTCGGTATCTATATACGGGACGACTACCTTCCATGCAAGCAGTCCGAAGCCCAACAGACCGATAATAAATACTATTAAAAAGTTCCTGAAAGCGGTGGACACAAGTCTCATCTCCTCTTGTCTGTTTATTATAATACAGGGGCGGGCGGTTTGTCAATTGTTTTGTTAGTGCGGTATATGATTGTTGACTTTTGCATTATATTATTCTATAATACAATATGTATATTCGCAGGGGGATTTTGAACATGGGCATAATCGAAGCAGCGGTTTACGGGCTTATTCAAGGGATAGCGGAGTTTCTGCCGATCTCATCGAGCGGTCATCTGGCGCTCGCTCAGAATTTATTCGGGGCGGAGAATATAGATTCCGATACCTATCTTGCCTTCAACGTACTGCTCCATCTCGCGACTTTGCTGGCCGTCTGCATCGTATACCGCAGTGATATCCTTAAGCTGATAAAAGGTTTTTTTACCCTTGCGGCAAAGCTTTTCACCGGTCGGATAAAACAGGGGCTGGACTTCGGCGAAAAACTGTTCGTTATGCTTGTTGTCGCAACGCTTCCGCTGGTGCCTGCCGCGCTTTTGGGAGCGGACGAAAGCGTAGGATTCATTTCGTCCGTAAGCTGGGTTATCGGCGTGCTTCTAATAATCAACGGGGCGGTGCTCTGGATTTCCGACCGGCTGTCACGCGGCGCGTTAATTCTTGAAGGATCGCGCATACCGAAGGCGCTTATACCCGGTCTGACGCAGGTGATAGGTCTGCTGCCCGGAATATCGAGATCCGGAATAACCATAACCGGCGGACTGCTTGCGGGGTTCAAAAGAGAAGACGCGGTAAGGCTGTCATTTCTTATGTCCATCCCCGCGATTCTCGGGTCCTGCGTGCTCGAACTGCCGGAATTTTTCGCGTCGGGACTGCCCGCAGGAACGGCTCCGGCATTTCTGACCGGAGCGGCGGTCGCAGCCGTATCCGGCTTCTTTGCAATAAAACTGCTTCAATACCTGGCGAAAAACCGCGGATTTGCGGTGTTTTCGGTATACTGCATAACGATAGGCGCCGCGGCGATAATCGCAGACGCTATAATCTGAAGGATAAGTGAAATATGGCAACGGACAAAAAGAAGCCGGCGGCGAAGAAGCCGGTTAAAGGATCGGCGAAAAAGACCTATACAAAGAAGAATAAAGTCTATATTGCGCCGTACGTGCTCGGATGTATAGCGGTTTTTATTCTGCTGACCTTCTTCTTTGACACAAAGACGGTCGGAGGCTGGGTAAAGGCCGCGCTTGACTGGCTGGTCGGATACGGAAAATACTTTTTACCGATATACATGTTCGTTATCGCGGCGATGTGGAAAAGCGACCGCGAGCGTAATGCGGTTCCTCTGAAGACACTGCTGTATTCGGCAAATATACTGACCCTGCTTATGATAATCAGGCTGTTCGGAGGAACGGCGGGCTACTGTATGGATCGGTTCACCGATATGATGACCGACAAGGCGATAGGTACGATAGCCACCTGGCTGCTTTCGCTGCTGCTGTTCTTCATATCGCTGGTACTGCTGTGCGGAAGCACTCCGGGTGCGGTTGTAAAAGCGATAGTTCGGTTTTTCCGCGATATGGAATATGCTCCGGACAAACCGGAGCCTTCTTCCTCGCCCGTAAAAAAGGCACGCCGCACCCACGAATCCGTTTCCGAGACGGCAGCCGACGGCGTACGTCAGAGGGTGTTCGATCTGCCGGAGCTTGACCCGGACGACGGCAAACCCGAGCCCGAAAGAAAACCGGAGATCAACCGCGACGCACCCTGGGCGGAGGCGGCGTTGCCGGAGGTGTTCCCCGAGCCGGTGAAAGAACCGGAGCCGGAGGAAAAGCTTGCTGAACCGGACAGCGGTGAACCCGAGGAAGCCGTAAATGAGGCTGAAACGGCAGAAGACAATCCGCCGGACGACGCTCCGGACTTTGAAACCGAGACGGTTTCCGCTCCCGAAACCCCGTATGTTTTCCCTCCCCTTTCGCTGCTCGCCGAGGGCGACGCTTCGGACGGAGGATTCACCCAGAGCGACATACGCGCAACCGGCAACAAGCTTATAGAGACGCTTGAGAGCTTCGGTGCGAAGGCAAAAATAGTAAGCACAAGCTGCGGACCTACCGTCACGAGGTTTGAACTCCAGCCGGAGGTCGGCGTTAAGGTTAAGCAGATTGTCAACCTCACCGACGACATTGCGCTTCATCTTTCGGCGCAGAGCGTCAGAGTCGAGGCTATACCCGGAAAGGGTGCCGTCGGCGTTGAGATACCCAACCGCAAAACGCAGACGGTCCGGCTGCACGATATGATCGCCGACCCGAGATTCCGCGACAGCAGCGAAAAGCTTCTGACCTGTCTCGGAAGAGACGTAGCGGGCAACCCGGTATATCTCGATATAAAGAAAATGCCTCACCTGCTTATTGCAGGAGCCACCGGAATGGGTAAATCGGTGTGCCTTAATTCGATAATCGTATCGCTGCTGTATCGTGCGCGTCCCGACGAAGTGAAGCTGATACTGATAGACCCGAAGAAGCTGGAGCTTGCCGACTACAACGGGCTGCCCCACCTGCTGGTGCCGGTCGTTACCGAGCCCAAAAAGGCGGCGGGTACTCTTAACTGGGCAGTCATGGAAATGGAGCGCAGGTTCGAGAAGATTCAGAATGTCGGCGCAAGGGATTCGCGAGAATACAACGAGACAATAGAGGGCGACCCGGAGAAGGAATATATGCCGGACGTCGTTATTTTCATAGACGAGCTTGCCGATCTTATGATGACCGCTCCGGACGATGTTGAGACATCGATATGCCGGCTCGCACAGAAGGCAAGAGCGGCGGGAATGCATCTGGTTATAGGCACGCAGCGTCCTTCCGTGGACGTAATTACGGGACTGATTAAGGCAAACGTCCCCTCGCGAATTGCGTTTACCGTAGCATCGCGGTTCGATTCGGATACTATACTCGGACAGAACGGAGCGGAAAAGCTGCTCGGCAAGGGCGACATGCTGTATTCGCCGGTCGGGTCGATAAAGCCGCTTAGAGTTCAGGGAGCGTTCGTTGACGGCAAGAACGAGGTTGCGGCGGTTACCCGGTTTATTAAGGGCGCGGCAAGCGTATCTTACGACGAAAGCGTTATCGAGAAGATCGAGCAGGAGGCCAAAATGTGCGGAGTCAAGCGCCGCAGAAACGGACCTGCGGCAGACGACGAAGCGTCCGGAGGCGCCGGAGAGGACGACAAGGACGATCCGATAAAGCTGAAGGCCATGGAGGTCGCGCTGGAATACGGGACCATATCAACCTCGCTTCTCCAGCGCAGGCTGAGTCTCGGCTACGCAAAGGCCGCAAGAATTATCGATAAGCTGGAACGCGACGGCTGGATAGGCGAATTCGACCCCGCCACCAAAAAGAGGGCCGTACTGATGACTGCGGAGGAGCTGGCGGAAAAGAAGCTGAACTCCCAGCCGGAAGGAGATACGGAAGAATGAAAAAAACAACGATATTTCTTACAGCAGCCCTGCTGATTCTGTGCGCGGCGGCGCTGTGCGTGACATCCTGCTCGCCGACCATAAACGAGCCCTGCGGAGAGCCGGTAAACCTGATTGCAGAGGGGCTTATGAAGCAATCGCCCACCATATACCTGTCTGCGTTCGAGGGTAAGTATATAAACGGCCTGCGCGATTATTACGATACCTTTTCCGAGGACGATCTGGACTCGCTTATAGCCGAAACGCTTGAACAGACCTACGAATACGACAAAGAAATCTGCGGTTCGATGATGTCGATAAAGCTCGAGCTGAATTATTCGACTCCTCTTGACGCGATGCCGGAGGGCAGTTATATCGGTGAATTCGAGCCGGGCGGCGAGGTGAGCGAGATATATGAGCTGGGAGTGTCCTACACGATAGAGGGCATCTCCGGCAGCACCGAAACCCGCGATTGCACCCTGTACGTTTACCGTGTAAACGGAGTGTTCTATCTCCACCCGATGTCGCTGTTCTTCGTATTCCAATAAGCAAACGGTTTCCGCCCGGCAGAAGCTTCGCCGGGCGGTTTTTCTTCGCCTGTACCCATGAAACCTACCTCTTCTGTATACGGAGAAAGTATCTGTAAGCCCGCCTCATTGATTGTATAAGAAAGGCCCGGGAGTACGCCTGAAACGGCGTCTCCCGGGTCGTGTTTTACCGGCAGGTCATTTGACCATATCAGCCATATAATTGTACCATGCCTTGCTGTTTGCCGAGGTTGTATTCATCATGAATACGATATCGGTAAAGCCGTAATCCTTGAACTGCTCATACACGTTGAAGGTAACATATCGCGGATCGATTACGATAATATTCCCGTAATGCTCGGTAAGGAAAGGCACGAAGGCGTTTCCGAAGGAATCTTTGATAACGAGTACGTTCTTGTTCTGAGGATTCTCCGGTACATTGATAACGGTGTACGCATGGTCTCCGGCAAGAAATGCGGTGTATCCGGAGGATGATGTGCGTATGCAGCTGTCGTAATTGTAAACCGATCCGTTTGCATCGTAGATGGTCATGGTGCATGTCTTACCGGGAAGATATGCCTCGACGGTGTCGTAGAAATACTTAACCCTCTCGTCGCCGGTGTACTTATACATCGAGCCGATATACGAGGTGTTCAGCACCTTTACATCGAAGTCCTCTATCTTTACCGGGTTAAGCCCGACCGAATCGGCAAAGGCGTAATACGCATAATACGCACCGCGGTCCGTCCAGTGATGATCGCTCTTGAAGAACAGGTACTCGGACGCATGGTCGAGATAAATATTCTTCAGGTTTACGAAGTTCACGTCATCGTACAGGGACGACGCATTCTCGAGCTTATCGAGAATCTTACCCTGATCCGAAATCTTTGAGCTCACTTCGGGATCGAGAATTATGATTGTCGAAAGCGGCGCCGTTACCACACTGACGGTAGCCGACGGGAACAGCTTTGCGTAATAGCTGTACAGCTCCGCGAACTTCGGCGCGTATGTCGACGAGAAATACGACTGCGAATAAGCCGCGCCGTCATAAATGAACAGTCCGTTGGGCAGGAAGTCCGCAACCTCCTTGCCACCGCCGCTTTCTTCCGAGAAGGGTTTGGTTACGGTGACGCGGCAGGACGCCGTGTGTTCGTTTCCGTCGGCATCGGTGACGGTTGCGGTGACATCGGCGCTGCCGGCGGCGGTTCCTCGCACGGTGGCCGTGCCGTCGCCGTTATCGGTCAGCTTGAAATAGGCCGTACTGCTGCAGGTCCAGGTAAGACCGCGGAAATTATCTCCTACGGTAGCGGTAATAAGATAGGTGGCTCCGACGGACACCGAGGCGTTCTTCGCCGAAAGCTTTACCGGTACGGTGTTGATTACGGGTTCCGAACTCTCGCCGGAAACATCTGAAACATCGGATTCCTCCGGTTCGCTCGGGAGCGGAGGAAGGCTCGTAATGTCGCTTTCGTCCTCATCGGGCTTGCTTGGATTGGGATCGATAATGACGGTAATCCCGCTTCGTTTATAAATGAGCGAAAGGCTCTTATAAGTGTCCAGCACCTTTGAAAAAGACGAAAGCTGATCCCGTGCGAAAAATGTATCGGACACGAAAGCCGAGGTGCCGGAAAAAAAGCTTCCGTCGAGCAGGCTTTCACCGGTAAGCTCGGGCATTGTCGCGAGATCGCGGTTCTCGATTTCGGAATACGTCGGGCGGTCTGTCTGGCAAAGGTTGAGCACCGCCACTGCGCCGACAGCTATTGCCACGATAAGCAGCATAAGCTCGTCAATGAATTTGTTACCCTTGGGCGTTTTCATAAGACACTCCCCCTCCGTCAGAATCTGAAGTATATAAACGGATTATACGAATCGCCGACCATACGGACGGTGCAAATCGCAAAAAGCGCAAGTATCGCGACCGTTTTTGCCACACGGCTGATATTGTAAGCCGCGGAAGAGCCGCAGCGCGATTCAAGCATACTGCCGAAGCCGGATGCCAGCGTGTGTCCGAGCGGCGTCACGCAGACGAGTGCGGCAATGAGCAGCAGTCCGTTCTCGTAAAGCATCGACACGGTGTACACATCGGAGAAGCCGACGGTTCCGACTCCCAAGAGATAACCAAGATTCCTGAGTAAATCGGTCTCGTTATAAAAGATGGCAAATCCGAACAGCGTGATAAATACGAACAATACCCTGCCTGCGGTTGCCGACACTGCCGACGGTATACGCTTCTGGATTTTCCCGAACACGAATTCTTCGAGAATGAGCAGAATACCGTAGTACAGTCCCCATATTACGTAGTTCCAGCTCGCGCCGTGCCAAAGACCCGTAGAGAACCAGACTATAAGCAGAGCGATAATGGTGGGCACGTTGCGCGACGCCGCCTTATGACCGGATTTCCGGAGCGAACGGGTTATCGAAGTACATAGCTTGGAGCGAAGCACGGGATAAAACAGGTAATCGCGGAACCAACTGCTCAGGGTTATATGCCATCTCCGCCAATACTCGGACACGGAGCGCGAGATATACGGGTAATCGAAGTTCTCGGGGAACGTGAAGCCGAACATATGGCCGAGTCCTATAGCCATATCGGAATACCCGGAGAAATCGAAATATATCTGGAACGCATAGAACAGTATACCGCCCCAGTTCCCGAGCACTGTCGCGCCGTGTGTCGCATTGAAGGCAAAGAGGTTTTCCGCCGCAAGCCCGCAGGTGTTTGCAAAAATCACCTTCTTGCCGAGTCCTATCGCAAAGCGGTAAAGCCCGTTGTTGAACTGAGCGGCGCTGACGCGGCGGCTCTCGAGGCTGTCCTCTATATCGGTGTAGCGGACGATAGGCCCTGCGACGAGCTGCGGGAACAGCGAAATATACAGCAGAAGACGGGAAAACGACTTCTGCGGAGCACAGTTGCCGCGGTACACGTCAATGACATACGTCATGGCCTGGAAGGTATAAAAGCTGATTCCGAGCGGCAGCGATATTGCGGGTACCGGTATTGCCAGACCGGTGACCGAGTTGAAAGTCTCGACCGCGAAACCGGCATATTTGAACACCCCGAGCAGGGCGATATTTACAATCACCCCTAACGCTACCGCAGTCTTGCGCGCCGCAGGCTTTTCGGAGAAGCCGACGGCAAGGCCGAACAGATAATTCATCTGCGCGGAGAACAGCATGAGCAGGATATAAACCGGCTCGCCCCACGCATAAAACAGCAGTGAAAACAGAAGCAGAACGCCTCTGCGCCAGCTGTTGCGCTTTATTGCATAATAAAGCAGCAGCAGTACCGGCATGAATACATATACGAAGAACAGGCTTGAAAAAACCATGACCCGGATTTACCTCCTGCGGCGGGACTCGACTATCGAAGCCATTTCACCGACATTCTTCATTCCCACGACTTCGCGCATGGTGAATTTCATACCGAACTCGTCTTCGACGGCAGATATGAGAGTGATATGGGTAAGCGAATCCCAATCCTCTATATCGTTTGCGGTCGTAGCGGCGGTTACGGTAAGACGTCGGTCATCGAAAACGTCTCTGAAAACACGGTTCAGTCGTTCCATTATCTCGCTGTTCATCGGTTATTTTTCCTCCGTAATATAAGTCTGGTTAGGTGTAAAAGACGCCGTATCGGCGGAATACAGATTATCGCCCGCAGGTGTGAATCCGAGGCGCGGATATATATCCGCAACCATGGAATTCTTGGCGGTCGGCACATACTCGCCGATAACGCGCCCGAATCCCGCCTCGCGTGCGACGGAAATCATTTTGTTAACTATGAACTCCTCCATTCCGCGTTTCAGCACGCGGCAGGACATAAGCCAGGTATCTACAAAAAGCTCTTTTCCGCGCTTCTTCATTACGACGACGCTTATAAGCCCGTGGTCCCCGAACCTGTCGCGCAGTTTGAAATACAAGGTTATACAGCCCGGGTCTGCGGCAAGGTCGGCTATATCCTGCTCGGAATAGCGAACCGTCCGCAGATTAAACTGGTTGGAACGCTGGGTGAGCTGCGATATACGCGGAAAGCTGAAGCTGTCGAAAGGCTTTGCCTCGGCGACCATCTCAAGCGAACGCAGATATTCGCCGTAATCGGCACAGCGGCTCCTAAGCCCGACTCGCTCCGCCTCTGCCCGGTACTGATCGGTCCGCGCTCTGTCCTCCGAAGAGAAGGACGCCGTACCGAACAGGTCTTCTCCGCGCAGGAAGGAAACATAGTCCTCGGGGCTTTCGGGAAGGTCCGGGACGGTTATGCCCGGAACAAGACTCCGAACCGCCTCCCGCTCAAAGGGATTATCGTCGATAAATACCATGCTGTCAAGCCCGATATTAAGGGTATCGCGTATCGAAAGTATATTTGTCGCCTTGTCCTGCCAGTTCGCAACAAATACGGATATATCCTCCAGCCGCAGAACCATATCGGGATGATTCAAAAACGGCTCGCGCGCGGTGGAATCGTTGTTTTTGGAGCATACGCAGAGAATGATGCCGCGGTTTTTAAGCTCCTTCAGCCAGCGCTGGAATTCGGTAAAGGCATGTCCCGTACCGAGCTCTCCGATCTGTATGCCGTCCATTCCGTCGTCGCCGATAACGCCGCCCCAAAGCGTGTTATCAAGATCGAGCACTGCGCACTTCTTGAACCTGCCGGACGCGGCAAGTATTATATCGGTGATATGCTTTGCGATAAGCGGAAGAGCGTCCGTACGGAACGGGAGCTTGCCGACGCAGTACATCTTGTCGTCGCGCAGCGCCTGCTCGCCGATACGGCTCTGGATACCGCAGATATCGGAAATAAAAAGATTCTTATATTCCTTGGCGCGGTCCGAAATCAAACCGTTAAGACGGCGAAGCTGATATATAAAGGATTCCGGTGTGCGCGAGGCGTAATCTCCGAAGACCCGGTCGTCCCACTCAGGGAAATCGAGCTGAATTATGCGGGTTCGCACCGAATCGCAGATGCGTTTCCACACGGATTCGATTGCCGCCGCCTTGGTATCGGCAAATTCGGCGCGGCGCTCGGGCGGAAAAGCGCAGAAGTCCTCATACAGGCGCTGTGTGCAGTTGACGATAATAACATTCTGCGGCGCGTGTGAATACAGCTCCGAAGACGGATCCATGGTCTGTGCGTCGATCTGGTCATAGTCGGAATCGAAGATATCGTACCTTATACCGACAGTGTACCCCCATCCCGCAAGTGCCGCGGAAAAATGCTGGGTGGCACAATCTCCTATGACCGCCGCGGTGACTGCCGGAAAAGACGACATATCCTTTTTGAGATTGCGCTTAAGCTCGACAAAGCCGGGCAGTTCCATGCTTTAAACACCCCCTGTAGCATGCTGCTTAATACATTTCTAATATTACCATCTAACGGTGTAATTGTCAACCGATTGAGACAAAGGCACGGGTTGTTTTACAATTTTTATTCAGTTTGTTGACATTTGCTCCCGGAATGCTATACTGTTAAAAGAATACCTACAGGAGGACGGCATGAGGACCTACACCGATCCGTTTACACATATCGGCCGGCAAAGCGCAGTTGCACTGGGCTTTTTCGACGGACTGCATATCGGTCACGAAAAGGTTATCGGCTCCGCCGTGGACGCCGCCGGAAAAGACGGGCTCGTCGCTGCGGTGTGGACATTCAGCGAATCGCCGAGAAACGCGTTTTCGCAGCATTCGATCCCGGTGATAACCGATACAGACGAAAAAAAGCGGATTATGCGTGAGCTCGGAGTTGACGTACTGATAAACGCCCCGTTCACCGAGCAGGTGAGGGCGCTTACCCCCGAACGGTTCGTGAACGACGTGATTTGCGGCTGTATGAAGGCGAAGCGCGTATTCTGCGGCTATAACTACTCCTTCGGCGACGGCGGAAAGGGCGACCCGAAGCTGCTGCGGAGTCTTTGCCGCGAGAGGGGAATATCCGTAAGCGTGATACCGCAGGTTTGCGCCGACGGGCTTCCGGTCAGCTCGACGCGGCTTCGCGAAATGATAACCGACGGAAACGTACGCGGAGCGATGCCTCTGCTCGGGAGACCGTTTTCCATATACACCGTGGTGATAAGCGGCAAAAAAATCGGAAGAACAATAGGATTTCCCACCCTTAACCAGGTGTTCCGTCCCGGTATGCTTATACCGAGGGACGGCGTATATCTTACGCGTGTAATAGCGAGAGGCAAAAGGTACTTCGGAATGACCGACATAGGCTGTAAGCCGACGGTCGGCGGGATATACCGCGCCGCCGAAACCCATATTTTCGGGTTTGAAGGTGACCTGTACGGGGAAAAGGTCAGGGTGGAATTCCTTGAATTCATGCGCCCCGAGGTTCGGTTCGAATCCGTTGAGCTGCTCCGCGCGCAGATACAAAGCGACGCCGAGCGCGCAAGAAACATGATCGAATCCGGAGATTTCGGTTTATAACGGACGTTTCCCTTGAAATCAACGAAAACGTACGCTATGATACAGATGCAGCGGACGAAAAAGCCGCCGACTACCGGGTGAAAGGAGAGATGATAAATGTCTTACAAAAGGGTGATACCGGCATAGCCCGTCTCCTTTGACGCGACAACGCTTTTGATACCTTTCTCATAAAGCCAGCCATTCGCTCTTCAACGGAGACGGCTTCGCCGGATTAATCCTTTTCTTGCCGCCGCTGCGTGCAGCTCACGCGCGGCCGAAAAGAAAGCACGGACATGCCGTCGGGGACACACAGCCCTGCCGGCTTTCCGGGCGTGCCGAGAAAATGCCGGAGGAACGAATTGCACTACAAAAACGCCGGAGAGCTGCTTCCGGAGCATCTGCTCCGGGAGGTGCAGAAATATGCCGGAGGCGGGATGCTCTATGTGCCTAAGCCGACCGCAAGATGCGGATGGGGCGAAAAAAACGGGAGCGCCGCAAAATACGCCGAGCGGAACGCGCAGATACGTTCGCTGGCTGAAAGCGGTACTCCGCACGAGGTGATTGCCGGAAGGTTCTATCTGTCGGTTGACAGTATACGAAAGATTATTAAGAGCCGGGACCGGTAAACAGCTCCGCACAGGTAAACAAAAAAAGCGTTCCGTACACGGATACAATCCGTTGCGGTACGCTTTTTTATACCGTTCGTGAATACTAATATGTGCCGGCACTGTCAGTCATTCTATTCCGAAGTATCCGCGCAGATACATATCGCGCCGGTACAGCCAGTCCTTAAGCCATTTCAGGTTTCCTGCGTAATCTCCTGCCGGACACTCAAGCTCGTATTCGCTGTAAGGAAAGGAAACGCTCCAGCCGGCGGAGCCGTAATTCCGCTTAAACGACGCTTCGTACTTTTCCGCCAGCGTATCTATATATCCGCCGTCCTTATACAGATACTCTATATCGTCGAGCAGCGACATATATTTAGCTATGGCTTCGTCGCGGAAAAAACCGCATTTCATCAGCGACCTGTACCAATCCTGCTGTGCCCATATGCCGGACGCGCTGTCGCCGCTGCCGTCGCCGAACCCCGGATCGTTATTGTATATGTGATACTTGTCCTGGAAATACAGGTGCGATACGTTCCCCATCGAAAGATCCATGTCCCAGAGCGGGCCGGCATAAAGTCTGCCGTTTTTATAAAAGAAGTACGACGAATTGTAGGTAATGTCGCAATCCTTAAGAAGCTCATGCAGGACATACATCGATACGAACGAATCGACATCAATTGCGTCCCGTATACGGCTCTCGTCACCCGACGCGACGGCGGAATCCACCGCGTTAAGCACTTCGGTGATTGCGGCGCGCTGAGCATCGGTCATCTCGTCCGCCGCCGGGGTGTCGGCTGCAAATCCGTAGCCTCCGGGCGAGGTGATAAAATCATATCCGCCCTCCCAAAGCATAAGGCGCTCGACGATGAATTCTCCGTTCTCCGTGGTTATGTCAACCCGATTTTTACCGTCCGAAACCGGCTCGGTGAGCAGATAACTGCCCTGAAGCACGCCGTTTACGTAAACGTCGACAAACTCGCTTTCGATAGGATACTCGGTACCGCACACTGCGGCGAAATCGTATGCGAGCTTGTTGCGAATAAGCGTTTTGTCAAAATGGTTCGCCAGCAGACACCATTTTTTTCCTTCGGACATACCGAGCAATGATATCTTTTCGTCAAACTTTATGTTATATGGCTTTTTATCCGCGACCGCGGTGGAATTTCCCCGCACCCGCACCTTAACGGTGCCGTGCACGTCCCCGTTTCCTCCGTCAGCGGTATCGATAACGTAAATCTCGGCGGAAACGTATTCCTCGCTGTTTATTTCCGAATCACAGCTGATATATATCCGCGCAACATCTGGTCTGATATACTCAATATTTTCGAGCAAATCGGTCATTCTGCCGTAATATGCAACGCACTTTTCAATACATTCCTCATCGTTTCCCGCAGATACCATAAACTCGTTTATCTCGCGGCGGAGCGAACGGTATGCTTCGTACCATTCGTCCGTTACGAGCGATTCGCTTATTCCCGCATCCGCAAGATCGAGAAGCGCACGCTTCGCCTCCCTCGCGGTAGCGAACTGCACCTTTTCAACGGATACTTCGGAAACCGACGATGCTTCGCCGGCATCTCGGCACGCGGCGGCAAGAGGAAGCAAAAGCAGCAGCAACACGGCAACCACCGGTCCAAAACTTCTGCCTGCGTTTTTGCGGTTCAGATCTCCCGCCTCACGCCGACCGTGCATTGTCATACGATTGTCATTCATAATTATGTTAACCTCGTTCCCGGACTGCGTGTTTTATCCGGAGATATCCGAAAACAAAACACACTCCGTCGCGGTATGAAAAGCCCTCCCTTCCGTAAAACGTAACGGAAAGGAGGACTTAATATTCTGCTTAGCCGATCTCTCCGGTCTCGTAATAATGCTTATACTGCTCGTGATAGCTTTTCTTACCCATGTCCGGGTGATAATAGTGCGAATACGCGAATGTAACGTGACCGGTAACGTATTTATCGGTTATCTCCATCTGACGTACGAATCTGTCAAGGCTTGCAGTACCGTAATCCGTGGTAAAGTCCTCGTTGTTAGCCCAGAACACCAGACCCGGCTCCGTGTCTACCGCCGCCTTCATAGCCGCAAAATAACCGTCAAGCTCATCCATGGTAATGAATCCGGCGCCTATTGAATCCTGACTGCAGAAAATATCGCCTTCGCGGAAATCGGCAATTGCGAACACTTCTTTCCAGACACGCTCGGTGTCCGCTGTCGAAGCGCTGGAGCTGAGGAACGGAGACAGCATCATCGGAAGCGAAGGATCGATCTCGGTCAGCCCGTTAAGATACAGATTGAGGAACCGTCCCGCCGCTTCGGCAAAGCCGCCCATATGGTTGTAAAGCTCCCAGGCCCAGTACCATCCGGCAAACGAATCGGTATACTTATTATAGTACTTGTCGTACAGCTCCTGCGCCATGGCAAGACCTACGGATGCCTGAGAAGCCGCCCAATCGTCCGTGAGCTTGCTGACGTCCCACCATTCGTCGGAAAGATTAAGACCCACGAACAGCTTTACGCCTTTTGCCGACGCCGCCGCAAACATGTGGTCCATACATTTCGAGTAGTTCTTATACCCGGAAGTCGAATTTCCGGCGGCAAGAGCGGTGTCATAATAGCAGTCGTCAAACTTACCGTAAGGGGTGGATGCGGTCCACTGGATTATCACGGTATCTATGCCTACCTCGAGCAGCTTGTCAAAGTGGCTCTCCCATTTTGCCTGGCTGTATCCGGTAAACGCCCAGAGCTGTACAAAGGTTCCGCTTACGGTCGGATGCTCTGTCACGGTATTCTCCCCTTTACTCGTCTCGTCTTCGTCTTTACTGATTTCGTCTTCGTTTTTACTCGTTTCGGCTTCGTCTTTACTTACTTCCGTTTCATCGGACACATCGGTATCGGGCTCGCCTGAAACCGTATCCGAATCATCGGAGCTCGTATCCGGATTGCTTGCCGGCGAATCCGAGTACTGATCCGAGGTGTCATAAGTGTTTTCGGAATCGGCTCCCGATATGTCTGCTCCGGGAGCGCAGGCGCACAGAAGAAGCAGTGACGCTAAAGCCAAACATAAAACTCTTTTCATTTGCGGTCTCCTTTATGATTTTACTCTGGTGCAGCGCAGGAGCTTGCAGCCGTGAGACGGAACATAACAGCTCCCGCCGCAATCCAAAACTCCGATATCCTCGCGCCTGATTACGTCGCGCGCGAATATTTTATCGGAGGGGCTCCATCCGCAGCTTTCGAAAGAATACCCGACCCATCTCGGACAGTCGTCGCCGTTTACAAGCAATATCGCGATATCACCGTTTGCGAGCGGCTTGGCTGCGATGCGGCAGAATTCGTCAAGGCAGGGCAGATCCCAGCCGGGAATGCAGGCGTCGTCCTGATTTATCGCTATCATTTCGGGGTTCAGCAACAGTTCCTTTATCTCCGGTGTGGTTTTGCGGAGATCGTGCCCGAGGAACAGCGGAGCGGAGAGTATGCACCACAGCGCGAAATGTGTAGTATATTCCTCAAGCGTGCTGCCGCCGCCGATTCTGCCGACATATCCTTCTCCGAACAGTCCGGCAACCAGCATATCCGGATCGTTCCAGCCCATCGGGCCGGAGTACCGGCTCATGTCAAGCGCATGATATCCGGTAGCGCTTATGGATTTCCAGTTATCGAAAATATCGCCGGAGAGCCTCCACATATGAGCTCCCGCGGTTCTTGCCCACTCGTGACACTCACCGCCGGACCAGCAGGCGGAAAAAACGATGTCCCTGCCCGTCTCGCGCAGAGCCTGACCCATACGGCGGAACAGCAGTTTTCCGTCCGCGCCGGCCGGGACATAACAGAAATCGTACTTAAGGAAATCCACGCCCCACGACGCAAACTGAGCCGCATCCTCGCGCTCGTGGCCGTAGGATCCGGGTCTTCCGGCACAGGTGCGAACCCCGCCGTCCTCGTATATGCCGAATTTGAAGCCCTTTGAATGGATATAATCGCCGAGCGCCTTCATTCCGTGCGGGAAGGTTTTCGGATCTGCCATCAGTTCGCCGTTAGGACCGCGCTCGCCGGCCATCCAGCAATCGTCGATAGTGACAAATTCGTACCCCGCCTCCCGGAATCCGTTGTCCGCAAGATAATCGACGCACTCGTAAATATCGGTCTCCGTAACGCTCCATCCGAAGGTGTTCCAGTGGTTCCAGCCCATAGGCGGTTTGATTGCAAGCTGTGCCATAATTTTTACCCTTCCGTCCGATTGTCGTATATAGGGGCTGCGGTATACTTCCGGCTGCCGGCGGTCTTAGTAAAATACGGTTCGGCAGGCGAAGCTCCGGAAGATACGGTCCGCCCGGCTGCCGTTACGGTAAATCCTTCCCGCCGCCGCAGTTTGTGTACACATATGTATTTTACAATATACAAAGCAGAATGTCAACGAAAAACGCAAACTTTATTTATAGCGGAAAGCCCGTGACCGCAGTCTACTTATCTACTGTAACGCATCTTATTAAAAAATCCCGGCTGCAAAAACAACCGGGTTTAGTGCCAAAGAGCAGTATAACGGTGCGTAAATGGAGGTAAAAAGCGATTAGGTGCGTAACCGTACTATTCGCCAAACTGGAATTTAGCGGTTAGAAATGTCCTTCATAATAGTAGAAGTGGTTTCCGAGTGGCTCAACATAATAGCGATTATCACCATTTTCCTCTTGATATAACCAGCCATCGCCTTGCTTAACCAGTTTATCTCTTGGTCCCGCCACATCGATTGCACACAAATCATCATCAGAGGAGTAAAAAATTCCATAGTAGTGAGTACTGGGGCCAAAGCCCGCTCCACCACATTGAATATCAACATATGAATCCCATACAAGAACTTTTTGAATGCCGTTTATTCTCTCTATAGCACTGTAGTCTCCGTTTTCTGCTGCAAGCAAAAAGATTTCCTCGTTCTGCCGGTATAGAGAAATAATGTCATTTTTCTCAGTGAGATTGTCAGAACAGGCTGAAAAGATAATAAACATTGGAAGCAAAACAAGAAGCGAAATAATCTTTTTCATTTT
>SFLA01000082.1 GCA_004553575.1 Clostridiales bacterium | reverse complement strand
GCACCGGAAAACGGAACCAAACATTTATCGGAGGGAACTTCGGAAACTCGCGGAGGGTGCCTTCAATGCGCCACGCGGTCAGCCCGTCAACCTTTCTTTTGACCTCCTTTTCGGCGGTCAGAAGCTGCTGATAATCCGTTGTCGACAAGTTGTTATTACAGTATTTAAGCATTTTCGACGACGACAACATATCATCAAGACCGACTTCCTCTGTCCATCCGGGACGGAGCTTATTGAGCGTTTTTGAACACAACTCACACACGGCATCGTTAAGCTGCTGTTTACGGATATCATCGTTTAATTCCAACTCGGTCGATAAGCGCGTCCGGATCACGGGCAAAAACACCGCTGCCGGAAGCTCTGTCCATCGACCGTTTGTCACCCTGAACGCCTTTTGAATGATGGTGACAGTAGATAACGGCACAGCCGAGCTCATTGCAGACCTTGTCGAACTGGTTACAAAAATGCGACATCTGTTCCGCGCTGTTTTCGTCTCCGGTAATGATCTTGTATATGGGGTCGATTATGATTGCTATATACCCTTTTTTTGACGCTCGGCGGATGATCTTCGGCGCGAGCTTGTCCATCGGTACGGCTTTACCTCGCAGATTCCATATGTCGATATTGTTAAAACCGGAGGGCGGCAAACACATTGCGGAATATACATCCCTGAAACGGTGCAGGCACGACGCGCGGTCGACTTCGAGATTTATGTAAAGCACTTTTCCTTGCGCGCATTTAAAGCCCAGCCAGCGCTGCCCCTCGGCTATCGCGATACACATTTCGATGAGCGCATAGCTTTTACCGGCTTTTGACGGACCGGCGATAAGCATTTTGTGTCCCTGCCTTAATACGCCGTCTATAAGCGGCGGAGAAAGCTCCGGGAGGTTGTCCCAGTAATCTGCAAGATTCTCGGGCTCGGGCAAATCATCGTTAATACCCTCAATCCAGTCAACCCATTCCGCCCATGTTGCTTTGCCGATGTTCGTAGCTATCAGACATTGTTTTTTTCCGTTGCGGATAACGCCCGGCATACGGGACAGCCTCGACGGGTTTCGGTTCTGCCTGTCGGGTTCAAGTCCGTTTTTCTTACAGACATCATACAGATAATCGACGCGTTTACGGTATTCGGTATAATCCGCAGCGTCCACCCTGACTATCGCGTGTACCGATTTTCCGCCCGAGTAAACGAGTGCGGCAACGGGCAGTTCCAGTTCACGGATAATCGCATTCTGTTTGTCGATATCGCAATTGTCGCTTTCGACGAGCGCAAAACGGTAGTCTGTAATGTTGGCGTCCTTAACGCCGTTTCCGTCAAGCGGATTAAAACGAATCCACGCTCCGGCTTCCGGGTTGTAGTCGCCCAAAACGCTGCCGATATCGTCGTTGCACTTTGATAAAGCTTCGATAAGCTGCCCGGCGGTACGATCACAGCAACCTTTTGTGGGCAGATATTTCTCATCTTTAAGCCATGTTTCGGTGACATATCCGACATTTTCGGTCGAATCGAAAAGCGTTTCGAGGTATTTAATAAGCTGTGCGGCGGGATGCCATTCATCGGGGAGCTTCAGAGCCTCGTATTCGAGACTGTCGGCGTTCACTATAACTCCGTCGTCATTAACGGTATCGTTCCAATCAAGGGCGCGTCCGGAGGTGCGGCACGGCGACCATCCGTTATCCCTTGCCATTGCAACAATTGTTCCGCCCGTGACGGGAGAATGCGAACCGCCTTTGAAAGTCTCCCACTTTTTTGCGCATTCGCCGGGGTGATACCGGCGTGTATCGCGCTGCGACCAGCGATCCCACACAGACACATCGTACCCCTCGTGTTTTAATGCCATGCCGACATTGGTCCACTCTTGATAATCGCAGTACGCGGGATCTATATATTCGATTATTTCATCAAGACCAGTCAAATCCAATGTCGATTACCTCCGTCGGCGGAATATATGTTTTGGGGTCTATACCGCGCGGGATATGCCATCCTGCGGCGGAAATTCTTGCAATCATTTTTTTTGCGGCTTCAAATGTCCATGTCCCGACATGTTCAAACCCCTTTTGTTCGAGAAGTCGTATTTGCTTCGGAGTTGCAAAACCTGCCGTTCTGCGCTCATTTAACTTGTTTATAAGCTGCTCGGCTTTTCCGGCGCAGTCTATCTCGTCGGGATATATTCCGAATTTTTCAAGCTGCTTTTTCTGTTTGTCCGACGGTGGCTGTGATTCTTCGCCGAAAATCGGAGTATAATCCGCAAGTCCCAATGATTGGATACTCATTTCATATTGTAACGGATCCACAAGCGAACGCTTACGCTTTTTCATTTCTTCCAGCTTCTTTGCAAGCGCTTCTTCTCGTTTTGTCAAAACATCTTCCTGTGCCGTTATTTCGGCGTCCGTGATATCGACAGGACAGCCTGCGGCGGCAATGTTCTCGGTCATCTGTTCGGCAATATCGGCACTCTCGGCAATGATACAAGCGGGGCGGCATAATTCATGCCGGGAGGTGTGCCACAAGAAATCAAGCAAAAGAAGATCTTTTTTGTTCGGCGCAGGACGTGTTCCGCGTCCGACCATCTGACAATAAAGACTCCGGACCTTTGTCGGTCGTAAAACAATAACGCAGTCAACAGACGGGCAGTCCCAACCCTCCGTCAGCAACATGGAGTTGCACAGCACATTGTATTTTCCGTTCTCGAAATCGGTCAGAATTTGTTTCCTGTCGGCGGATGTACCGTTTACCTCCGCCGCCCGGAAACCCTTAGCGTTGAGTATTCCGCAGAATTTCTGCGAGGTTTTTATAAGCGGAAGAAACACAACTGTCTTTCTGTCCGCGCAGGAATTGAGCATTTCGTCCGCGATGCCGTACAAATACGGGTCGAGAGCAGTGTCAAGGTCACCGACCTTGAAGTCGCCTCCCTGCGTCTGCACGGACGAAATATCGAGTTTAAGCGGAACTGTAAGTGCTTTTATGGGAACGAGATAACCATCCTTTATCGCCTGCGGAAGTGTGTATTCGTAGGCGAGCGACTCAAAAACCGCTCCGAGGTTTTTCATGTCTCCTCTGTCGGGTGTAGCCGTTACGCCTAAAACATGAGCATTCGGGAAGTGATCTAAAATACGCAGATAACCGTCCGTTGTTGCGTGGTGTGCTTCATCGATTATTATCGTGCCGAAGTAGTCCGCCGGAAAGTTTTTGAGCCGCTTGTCCTGCATAAGACTTTGCACGGACCCAACCGTAATGCGGCACCAGCTGTTTAAGCACGACTCGGCAGCTTTCTCTTTTGCGCATTTGAGTCCCGTCACCTTCATTATCTTATCGGCAGCTTGTTCCAAAAGCTCCCCTCGGTGGGCGAGGATAAGTGTTCTTTCTCCGGCTCTGACCTGATCCTCGGCAAGTTTAGCGAAAACTACGGTCTTGCCCGTACCCGTCGGCAGCACGAGGAGCGTTTTGTTCCGTCCGTCATCCCACTCGGCATGGACGGCTTTACGCGCCTCGTCCTGATACGGTCGTAAATTCATATCGCAGTCCACCCCGTACCGGGCTGCGCGTTACCCCAGCCGCCGAAGGTCTGCTGCGGCTGCGGTGCAGTCTGCACGGGCGGTGTATACGGCACCTGAGTGTTTTGTACAGCAGATGCGTACGATGCCTGTGAGGCCTGTGCTGCCGGTGCGGCGTCAAGG
>SFLA01000024.1 GCA_004553575.1 Clostridiales bacterium | reverse complement strand
GTCTCAACACCGTCCCGGGCGTTTCATTGTCGGCCCATAAAAAATGTTGGAACCTTCGCCAGATTATCTGACATACTCCGCGTGAGTTACCTGACATTTTGCCAGCAATCTCCCGTTTCATCGCACACCAAGCTCGCGTAGTATAACACACACAGCCGCTTTAGTCAATATAATACGATAAAAAAGGCGCTGTTGTTAAATGTAAATATTTTGTTAATCTATAATTAATATTGTTAAATCGCGCCCTGCCGTCTTCTTAATGACTGATGAATATGGTATAATACCGCTGAAAACACCGGATGTTGAAAGGAAACCGAAAATGCATTTCACACATAATAACAGCGGAGTGTGCTCCCGTTCCGTATCGTTCGACATAGCACCGGACCATACAGTTACCGGAATAACCTTTATCGGCGGATGCCCCGGAAACACTCAGGGAGTAGCCGCGCTTGCGGAAGGAATGAAGGCAGAGGAAATTATTGAACGTTGCAGCGGAATACGCTGCGGAGCAAAGTCCACCTCCTGCCCCGACCAGCTTGCAAAAGCGCTCGAGAAGGCGATCGCGGAGCTTGATAAATAAACCGCAGCCGAAAGGAATGATAAAATGACCGAGTTCGAAAGATGGCTCTCCTCTCCCGCAGTTGATGACGCCGCAAAGGCGGAGCTTAACGCGATATCCGGAGATCCGGACGAGATAAACGCGCGTTTTTCACACCCGATGGAATTCGGTACCGCCGGTCTGCGCGCGGTAATGCAGGCAGGCACCGCCCGCATGAACGTTTACACCGTCGCTCAGTCCACCGAGGGCCTTGCCCGTCTCATTGAGGACAAACACGGAGAAAAGCGCGGCGTCGCGATTGCTTACGATTCGCGTCACAATTCGCGCCTGTTTGCCGAGGTAGCCGCAGAGGTGCTTTCACGGCACGGAATACGGGTATACTTTTTCGAATCGCTGCGGCCGACGCCGGAGCTTTCGTTCGCTCTGCTTTCGTACGGCTGCATTGCGGGAATCAATATCACCGCCTCTCACAATCCTTCGTCCTACAACGGGTACAAGGTTTACTGGGAGGACGGAGCTCAGCTTCCGCCCGACCACGCCGCCGAGGTGTCCCGCTACATCTCCGGATGCGATATATTCGCGGTGGAACGCAAGCCGTTCTCAGCCGCCGTTGCGGACGGTGATATAATTATTATAGGAAGCGAAACCGACGAAAAGTTTCTTTCGGCAGTACTCGACTGCCGTATAGACAGCACCGCGCTGCCTGAATGCGGAAACGATCTTCACATAATTTATACTCCGCTGCACGGAGCCGGCTGCCGACTGGTGCCGGAGTGTCTGCGCCGCGCCGGTGTTACCGACCTGCATGTCGTCCCAAGCCAGAGCTTGCCGGACGGTGATTTCCCCACCGTGGCCGTACCCAACCCCGAGAACCGCGAATGCTTCGACGAGGCAGTATTGCTTTCCGAGCGCGAGGTTCCCGACTGCAAACTGATTATCGGCACAGACCCCGACTGCGACCGAGTGGGTATCTGTGCGCGCGACTCCGAGGGGCGGTTTGTTACCTTTACCGGAAACCAGGTCGGAGCGCTGCTTGCCGACTATATCATAACCGGCAGAAGAAGCCGCGGCACACTTCCCGAAAACGCCTGCGCCGTAAAATCCGTCGTTTCAGGCAAGCTGTTTGACGCAGTGTGCGACGGCGAAGGCGTCGCACATACGGACGTGCTGACCGGCTTCAAATATATCGGAGAAAAGATAAAAGAGTTTTCCGCCACCGGCGAGCACACCTTTATACTTGGCTACGAAGAAAGCTACGGATATCTTACCGGCGGATATGTACGCGACAAGGATGCGGTAGCCGCGTCAATGCTCATTGCGGAGATGGCGGCATTCCACCTGCGCAACGGAAAAACGCTGTGTGACAGGCTTTCGGAGCTGTACGAAAAATACGGTTATTACCGCGAATCGGTGATTACCCGTGTTATAGGAGGTGCCGTGCCGATGGACGAAATGAAGGCGAAAATGCAGTCGCTGCGCGTTTCGCCGCCGAAAAAAATCGGTAACAGCGAAGTTATGGGAATTACCGACTATTTGAAGGATTCCACAGGGCTCCCAAAGGCGGATATGCTGTCATACAGGCTCTCCTGCGGCACCACGGTAATTGTACGTCCCTCCGGAACCGAGCCGAAGATTAAAGTCTATATACTGACTTCCGGCAGGACCGAAGCCGATTCCGACGCAAAGATTGCGGCGGTAAAAACAGGAATTGATGTTCTGCTCTGAGAAACCCTCGGAATAAAAAATCTCCCGCCGCTCCGGTATCCGGGCGGCGGGAGAATTTTTATGCGCAGTTTAGCTCAGAACTCGAATATGTCCTCTACCCGCGCAAGCCTGCCGCAACGGGTATATGCGTCGGGACGCGAAAACGGAGTGTTGTCCGGATTGCGGAGAGAACAGCTTTGCGCCGCTTCGATACGCTTGAACCGCACCTCGTAATCGAACGGCTCGGATATCGTAAAAGGCTTGGGCGGATGCGGCAGAGCGCATACCCGCTTCACCTCGGCGGATATCATCTCGCATACCTTATCCGGGTGCAAAGATATGCAGCTGTTCCATGCCAACGCCTTCTTTGTAACGACGGTTCCGGCATCGGGAAAACTGTTTTTTGCCTGCGAAACGCATATGTCATCGGACGAAACCAGCAGCACCGGTACCCCCGCCTTTCCGGCTATCGCCGCGTCTATTTCGGTCTCGCCGACCTCTGCTCCGTTTATTCTCTGATATTGATATGAAGCGGAGGAATAAACATGGCAAAGTGTGGCGTCGGAAGCGTCGTGTGCGTGTGCTCCGATAAACAGAACCCCGCCGAAACTGCCGTCAATGCCGGGAAAACGCTTTTTGCTGCCCGCTCCCAAGACTATGCGGCAGCGCGAATCGAGCCGGTCGTACCGAAGGTTGAATCCGGTGCCGTGGCTGTCCCATATCCACACCTCGCCGGCGCCGAGCGAAAGCAACGCTTCTGCCGCTGCATTCGCCTCACGAGTGCCCTGAAGACAGGCAAACTCGTAACCGGCGGTTCCGGCAGCAAGTCCCTGCCCCGGCGTTCCGATAGTACAGGCGCAGCCCTCGAGATCGACGGAAATATAAAACGATTTACCGCTTATATCCATAACCGGTTCCTCCAATACCGTATTGTTTAAGTAATTATATCCGATTCCGTTAACATTTTCAAGTGGCGGCTTGCATTTTTGCCGGCTGTGTAATATAATTACGTTGCATAATAACCTCGGAGGGTACCCGAATGTACAGACTTAACAAAATAAAACTATTTGTGCTTGATATGGACGGCACGATATATATCGGCAAAAACGTATTACCGGGCGCTCGCGAATTCGTATCGGCGGTCAAGCGGAGCGGTAAAAAGATAATGTATTTCACCAACAATGCGTCAAACGACCACTCGATATATATAGAACGGCTGACCGGTATGGGTTTTAACGCCGATGAAAGCGAAATATTCACCGCGGGAGACGTAACCGCAAAATATCTTACGACACACCGCACGAACGCATCGGTATATCTGGTAGGCACTCCCGCTCTCGAGCGCTCGTTCCGTCAGTACGGTATCCGTCTTACCGACGGAAGCGAGGCCGATATTGTCGTGAGCAGCTTTGACACCACTCTTACCTACGATAAACTTGTTAAAGCGTGCAACCTCATACGAGGCGGAGCGGAATATTTCTGCACACACCCTGATTATAACTGCCCGGTCGAGGGCGGATATATCCCCGACAGCGGCGCTATAGCCGCGCTTATAACCGCCGCAACCGGTGTTAAGCCCCGCTTCTTCGGCAAGCCCTGCCGCGAGACCGCCGATATAATCGCAGAGCAAAGCGGGATCCCAAAAAGCGAAATCGCGGTCGTGGGAGACCGCCTGTATACCGATATAGCTCTCGGTAAGAATCACGGACTGCTTTCGGTACTCGTGCTCAGCGGCGAAACCAAGCTTACCGATATTTCCGGCGAGAATACACCGGATATAACCGTAAACGGTATTGGCGACCTTATACAATATATTAATTAAAAAATACTGCACTTTTTGGCAAAAGCTGTTGACTTTTGCCTTTTATTCTGTTATACTCTCAAAGCCGAGGTGAGAAAAATGACAGAAAACAAGATTTCGCGCAGTATAACCAAGACGGTTGACGAATTCGGGAGAATTCTTATACCGAAGGAAATCCGTAAAGCGCTTAATATCGAAACCGGTGACAGCATGGTATACGAAATAGACGGCGAGCGGCTTATAATAAAAAAGCTGGTATCGGCGTGCATATTCTGCGGATTGACGGACGGAGTTTCCGACCTGTTCGGGAGACCTGTTTGCACCTCCTGCCTTGAAAAAATGAAGAGCATGTAACCGCGTCGCTCGCTTTGCCGGGTACCGCGACAAATACTTCCGGATCAAACGCATGCAGGCCGCTTTGCGGAGCATTCAGGCTTACATAATAGTGCCGCCTAAACGTATATCCGGGTACAGGCGTAAAAAACGAAGTTATAAAGGCGCAAGCGGTTAACCGTTTGCGCCTCGCATTTTATTCATCGTTATACACGCCGCTGATTATTCTGAAGCGATACGGCGCACCGAACCGCCGCGGAGCAAGATCAACAGAATCAGACCTTAACCAGCATCAAAAGTGTTCCGGCGACAATCAATACAAGACCGATCAACGCTTTTCGCGACAGTTTTTCGCGGAACACGAAGTACGAAAAAGCAATTGTCACGAGAATGCTAAGCTTGTCTATAGGAACGACAACGCTCGCGAGCCCGTCGCGCAAGGCTTTGTAGTAGCAGAGCCACGAGCCGCCGGTAGCAACGCCGGAAAGGCAGATAAAACCGAGCTCTTTCCCGGAGATCCCGCGCAAGCTCGAGGTCTTACCCGTTACAAACACCATCAGCCACGACATAATAAGCACAACCGCGGTGCGAATCATGGTGCCGAGGTTGGATTCCACGCCGGAAATGCCGATCTTGCCGAGAATTGATGTAAGTGCGGCAAATACCGCAGACAAAACCGCATATACGATCCACGACCGCCTGGTCTCTTTTTTTTCGTCGTTTTTCTTTCTTTCGATCATCATATAGGTTCCGGCGGCAATCAACACTACGCAGACGCTTTTAAGCCACGTAATCGGCTCGCCGAGAACAATGAACGCAAGAAGAAGAGTAAGAATCGTGCTTGACTTATCAATCGGCACTACTTTATTTATGTCTCCGAACTGAAGTGCGCGAAAATAACACAGCCATGATGCTCCGGTGGCAATTCCGGACAGAATCAAAAACACCCATGCTTTTGCGGAAATATCCCGAATGCCGCCAAGCGACCCCACGATAAGTACCATGACAAACGACATTGCAAGCACCACAACCGTGCGTACTGCTGTTGCCACGGTAGAATCGGTCTTTTTAATACCGCATTTTGCGAGCACGGAGGTTGCTCCCGCAAACAATGCGGAGCCTATTGCAAACAGTATCCACATAGTACTGCCTTCTTTCGGTCCGATACGGGCGGATGCACCCGTCCGGCTATACTATTCCGGATTATACTCCGTTACAACGCCTATATATCTGCCGCGAAGCGGAGTTCGTGACGCGAACACCGCCGTAAATCCGCCGTTCTGCGCAAGCCCGGCGGAGAGCGAAAACGAATTCCTTCCCGCCGCACGTGCGGCAGCCTCAGTCATGTCTCCGCAGAAAGACACACCGCAGCCTCTTACGGTACCGTTTCGCATGAACGGAAAATAGTTTTTATACAGCTTTTTAAGGTACGCAGGAGCCGGAAATCCGCCGAGCAACGGGATATTAACCGCGTAAAGCCGATCTCCGGGAGCAGCGCCCGTATATGATACAGGCAGCTCACATCGCATATAATTTCTTGCTGAAAATACACCCACCGCGTATCCGAGGTCGCCGCTGTACGAGACCTGCCCTCCCTCGAATGCAGTCCTGCACGCATCGCAGTATCCGTTTATAAACCCGTCCGAACCTTCGATAACCGCCGCGGCCGGAATGTTCTCTTCGGCGAACACCTGCTCCGGTTCTTCCTCACCGGCGATAAAGGCAACTCCGCTGCGGGTGACGGTTCCGACGCGATCTATAACCGATCCGTAAGACGCGAGCCTGCCCATCAGCTTGCGATCCTTATCCGGATTCAACACGAAAAATACTCTGTCATAATCACCGCCGAGCGGTATCGGATCGATAACCGCACCGGGTACAAAGTTCACGAGCGCGTTCAAACCTACGGCCCGCCGTGCACGAAGACACCTTATAACCGGTTTGGAAGCCGGCACCGAATGTATAAGAACAATTATGTCGCCTGCACGCGGCGCGTAACTGAATCCGCTGCGGCTGTCTGCATAGCCGTTCATAAGCTCATCCGGTGTAAAGCACGAAACCGAATCGCCTCTTAGCTTAAAGAACTTTTTAAGCTCCGTAAACGGCAGACCGGATTCGGACGACACCTCGCAGTATTTCTGCTGGGTCGGAAGGACTTTTGCGATCATAGCGTTTCTCCTTTCAGTATGCCGTTTTTGTGCCCGATTATGTTAACCGTTACGTAATCGCCGGCTCTGCCATTCCCTGCGAACGAGCATTCGGCAAAATCGGACGTATGGCCGGAACAAATACCTGATACGCATTTCTCGATAAGTATCTCGGCTGTCTTTCCGATCTTCTGCCGCAGTATAACGTCACGCACTTCCGATGCGCGATTTATAAGTATATCGTTTCTGCGTTTTCTCTCCCCCGGGTCGACCTGTCCGTCCATTGCGGCTGCGGGCGTACCGGGGCGCGGCGAATACGGGAAGGAATGAACATGTAAGAACCTTCCGGAAACACACATATCAACCGTCTGATAAAACTCCTGTTCGGTCTCGGTAGGAAATCCGCAGATAATATCAGCGGAAATCTGTGCCTCCGGCAGATATTCGCGTATCATCGCCATACGCTCGTCCGCCTGTTCCCGGTTGTACTTACGCTTCATAAGCGCCAGTATACGCGAGCAGCCGGACTGGAGAGAAAGATGGATGTGCGGGCAGAACGACCCGCTCTCACGCATCGATTTCAAAAGTTCCGGTGTTACTGCGGTCGGTGTGAGCGAACCGATCCGGAGTCTCCGAATCCCCTTGACCTGCGATACCCGCGAAACAAGCTCCGACAGCGGAGCACGGTCGTACGCAGACACCTCGATTCCGGTTAAAACAAGCTCGGAATAGCCGGCTGCGGTAAGCCGCTCGCATTCCGATATTATGTCAACAATATCGCGAGATCTTGCCGGGCCTCTGACCGTAGGGATTATACAGTATGAGCAGGCGTTGGGACAGCCGTCCTCAATTTTAACGAACGCCCGGCAGGATGAAAAAAGATCTTCGCTCCCGTCCACCTTAAGGCTTCCGTAGGAACAGGAGGACATATCAAAACCCGCAAAACGCTCCGGTGAAAGCACGGCATCCTTGTCACGGCAACCGCCGACAAATACGACCCCCGGAATGGCTTTTATCCGTTCCGGGTCGAGCTGTGACGCACACCCGACAACGGCAACCGGTGCAAGCGCTGCTGCCCTGCGTATCATCTGACGGCTCTTCCGCTCGCTCTCGGCGGTGACTGCGCAGGTGTTGACAACATACAGGTCGCAGTCGTCGTCCTGCCCGCCTATCTCCCAACCCGCGCGCCGGAAGGCTTCGGCGAGTGCATTTGACTCATATTGGTTAACCCTGCATCCGAGCGTAATAAACCCGACTTTTTTCATATTGAATCCCTCGCTTCCCGGTATCCTTCGCGGGTGCATACGAGATTCACCGCTTCAAGAAGAGCGTTTGCGGTAAGTCCCTCCGGAAGGCCGAGCTTTTTCGCAAGCGCGGCTCGCCTCTGCGAGCTGTTGACGCCCCCCGAAAACCCGTCCTCGTAAAAATCGCGTTTGGTGAGTCCTGCGGAAACAGGCGATTCGCCGCAATAAGGCATAAGCAGGCTGCGCAGCACGTCGTATTCCATGCCCTCGACCCCCAACAGCCCGTCTTTTGAAGGAGTACGCTTCCTTTTTTCGGTTCCGCTGACCTGCGGAATGTATAAATTAATCAGATCCGCTCCCGGAAGATAGCCCTTCAGCTTTGCACGTATAAATCTTCCGGCAGAATCGCTGTCGGTTAGTATTATCAGCTTACCCGCCGAGCATATCCGTCGCAACAGCGATATTTTCTGGCTGTCATTGAATACTGCGAATCCGCCGAGCTCTATAATAAATCCTTCGGCTACGGACGACAGCCGCAACTTATCGTATTTGCCCTCGACTGCAACGGGTATTTTTAATCTAAGCTTTTCCGGCATTGCAGGCTCCTATCCTATATATCGCAGTCTCAAGAACCGTGTACGGGTCGCCGCGGAAGCTCTTTAGTCTTCTGTCCGCCGAAGCGCAGACTCTTACCGCATTCTGCAGAAATAAAGGGTCGCGCGAAGAAGCGGCCGAAGCGTAACGGCGTATAAGAAAATCATATGTTTTAAGGTCTGCCGCTATCTGCTTGAAGGTCTTTCCCGCACGAACTCCCTCCGCCGTCGCAAGCATATCCGAAAAGCTCTTGGCAATAGCGCCGAGTATCATTGAAGGTTCCGCACGATTGAACACCAGATTTGCGTATACGGAGCCCGCTTTTTTTATGTTGCCCTCTATAAGCGCACGAGTCAGGTCAAATACCTTATAGTTCTGATTCGCACAGCAGACCTTCGCAACATCGGCAGAGGTCGCCGGACGGGTTCCGCAGTAAGCGCAGAGCTTATCTATCTCGCCCGAAAGAATATACATATCGCTTCCGCATACCGACACCATTGTCTCAAGAACGCTTCTGTCAGCCGGCGTTCCTCCCGCCTGAAAGTGGCGGCTCATCCAGCCGAACAGTCTGGCACCGGTTTCGGACTCGAATTTAACGGCGTTTCCGTATTCGGATACCGCCTGCAAAAAAGTCTTTTTCTCGGCTTTATCAATAGCCTTGTCCTCTTCCTCACCGGACTTGTTGCAGAAAAGCAATATAAGGTAGTCCGGAAGATCAGCCAGCACGGATGCAAGCGATTCCGATGCCGCAGCCGTAAGTGATGCGACAGAAAAATCTTTTATCTCGATCATTCTGCGGTCCGCCATATACGGCAGGGCGTTTACGTCCCCGGCAAGCGTATCGATATCGAGACGTGCGCCGTCGTAAACGGAATAATTGAACTCCGGCATCGGAGCGGACAGTACCGTTTTACGAAGCATAGTCGCACATGCGTTTTTTGTATAGTCCTCCTCGCCGTAGAAAAGCCACGCCCCCTCCGGCTTACCGTCTTTTATCCGTTTTCTCAGCTCGTCGGAAGTCATACGGCATTACTCCTTTCCGTCAAGGACGGCGCTCCCGCTTCCGCCCGGTATATACTCGTCGCCGCGGTATTCGACCGCGGTATATTCGCCGACAAATACGGCGGCATCGCCGATAAACACGGTCGCGGTGCCCGAAAAATCCACAACTTCCGCGCCCGCTTCAACAGAAACGGCGCTTGCGCGTGTAAACGAATACGGATCGCATCTGTCGGTGCAAATGTATACCGTTACGACCCGGAACTGCCCGAGCACGGTGCAAAGCTTCTCAAGGGCGGCTTCGTCGCATACGGTTATAACATAGGCGTCAACCGAGGTATGACCCGTTTTATATATCGCATCCGAATTAATATATTCGCCTCCCAAATCCGCTGCCAGACACTGACCGTCGTGGGTTACGGTAAGAAGCTCACAGCCGGAACCGGAAATGCATTCTGCAAATACCTTCTGCCTCTCGTTAGCGGAAAAAGCAACCGCCGATCCGGCAACCGTAAGAACGAACGCCGCGGCACAAACCAGCGCAGCGAAAGGTCTTTTCCGTGTCCTCACCGAAATAATCACAAGCACCGATACCGCCGACAACGCTGCAGCCGCCGCCATTCCGGGCATTGCCGTCGAAAGCGAAGCTATCCCAGACGAATCGATAAGCCCTGCAAAATCCGCAATCAAGCCGAACAGAAAGCCGGACAGTCTGCCCGCAAACGGCAGCAGCAGCCCTGTATAGCCTATAATGACCGCCGCAGAAAACACCGGCAGCACTGCAAAATTTGTTAAAGGCGATACAACCGAAAACTCACCGAACGAAAAAAACACCGCAGGGAACGAAAACAACGCGGCGGAAGCGGATATCGCCAACGGAGAGAGATGCTTAAGCATCCGTCTGAGTCCGCGCCGTTTTATTCCGGATACTGCGCGCGACAGCGCGGGCGACACGGCAACGATTCCGAGCGAGCAGAGGAACGAAAGCTGAAGTCCCGCCGAAAACACCGAATACGGGTTAACGGTGATAAGCAGCGCCAGTGCAACGAACAGCGCCGTGAAGCTGTCGCTTCTCACCGATACGGCGCCCGAGGCAAATACGAACGCACACATAACCGCGGCGCGGACCGCCGAAGCCGTAAAGCCTACAAACGCGCAAAAGAACGCCGCCAGAACAATACATGTTCCGCTGCGCAAAAACCTGTTCAAACCCGTTCGTCCGAGTATCTCGTACAGAGTCATAAGCAGCAACGACATATGCAGCCCGGACACAACCAGTGTATGTGCCAGTCCTGAAGCTCTGAACGCCGAATACAGCGATCCCGAAACCGAGCTTCTGTCGCCGAGCAGAACGGCTTTCGATATTGCAGCCGAATCACCCGAAAGGTATGTATCGATACGTCTCGCAAGCGCGGCACGTATTCTCGTCAGCACACCCGCGCACGCCTGATTCTCGACTGACACGACCGTGCCGGAGGCAGTGTAGGAAAGACCGTCGGCAAGATCGCGCATGTCCGGATCATACAGCCTCAAAGCGCAGGTCACTCTGTCCCCCGCAGACACCGCGATGTCACCGTCGCAATACACTCTTACAGTATCGCCTTCGCCGCAGGCGGTACCGCCGGCGCTTACGGTAACGGCGGTAAAGCCGTAAGAATCCACGGTTCTGACGTCACCCACGAACATTATCTGCGTATCGGGCGCGGGAACGTGATTCGAATCGTACACGAGAACGGATATACCGGTTCTTAAGATACCTGCGGCAGCGGCTGCAATCAGCAGCACTGCGGTCCTGCGGCCCGGAATCGTACGGACGGAAGCTAAAACGACGGACAGCACTCCCAACACAGCGAGTATTACCGCAGAAATGACTGTACCGGAAACGGCGGCAAGAACCGCGCCGCACGCAAATGCGGCGGCGCAGGACGCAAGCGGTCGGTTCCGGAACATTTGTCATATCACCTGAAATCAGTTATTTTACCGAGATCGGTTATGCTTCGGGGGTGAACAGCGGAATGTGGTTGAGGTATATAATATCCTCTCTGTAAACGGCGTCTCCCTCTGCGAGTATTGCCATCTTGCCGGCAACTATACCGCCCGCCTCCTTGACCA
The DNA here is from genome assembly GCA_004553575.1 of Clostridiales bacterium. Classification (GTDB taxonomy): domain Bacteria; phylum Bacillota; class Clostridia; order Oscillospirales; family CAG-382; genus SFLA01. The sequence continues at coordinate 11,131 of SFLA01000024.1, read as the reverse complement.
GCTTTTCGACGGCAAACAGGCTCTCGCCGGTGCTTATAACGTCATCGACGATGACGACACGCTTGCCGCGCATCGAATCGGCATCGTTGCGGTCGATAAACAGGGTCTGCTTTCTTGCGGTGGTTATCGACTGCACCTCTATCGAGTGCGGCTCCTTCATATAGAGCTTTGCGCCCTTCCGGGCGATAAGATACTTGCCGTCACCGAGCTGACGCGCCATCTCGTATACAAGCGGTATGCCCTTTGATTCGGCGGTAATAAGTATATCGTGCGGCGGCAGTTTTTTGATAAGTTCGGACGCACAGGCTACTGTAAGCTCAACGTCGCCGAAAATAACGAAGGCGGCTATATACAGGCTGTCGTTGACCTTGCATATCGGCAGATCGCGGTGAAGCCCCGCCACATCGAGCGGATAAGAATGATAGGTTTCGGGATTTATTTTCATTTTCGTTACCTCTTTCCGTCAGTTAAGTCTTTCGGACAGCTTTACCCCGCCGAGAATATGAAAATGCAGATGCTTAACGGTCTGACCTCCGTTTTCGCCGATATTTGTAATCACGCGGTATCCCCCGGCTACTCCGAGCGAAGACGCGATTCCGGGTATGGCAGTCAGTATTGCGGCTATATCCGCGGCGTTTTCGGCGCTCACCTCGTCGAGCGAAGCTATATGCTTCTTCGGAACGACGAGCACGTGCACAGGAGCCTGCGGGTTGAGATCGCGGAAGGCGACGCAAAGCTCGTCCTCGTACACCTTTGAAGAAGGTATCGAGCCGGAAACAATACCGCAAAAAATGCAGTCCATTTATGTATCTCTCCTCTACTTTATCATTTCGGCAAGTATACCCGCCGCGGCATCAAGCGCTTCTCCGAGCCTGGTAAGATCCTTACCTCCGCTGGTTGCGCTGTCGGGTCTTCCGCCTCCGCCTCCGCCGACTATCGCCGAAAGCTTTTTAAGCAGCATTCCCGCATGAGCTCCGCGGGCAACAGCCTCCTTGCCTGCAGAAGCGGCAAAGGAAAGCCTTCCGCCGGTTACTGTCGAAAACACGCACACGTTATTCGCTGCGGAGCCTACCAGCCCGTCAGATGCGGTGCGGAGTATGTCTGAGGGTATATCTTCGAAGCTGCATACAGTAAGCAGCACGCCGGAAATATCCTGTTTTTCGGCAGCCTTTACGGTTGAATTCACTATTGCAAGCTGCGCCTTGCCCAGCTCACGGCCGAGCGCCTTTATTTCTGCCTGTACGGCCTCTGCCTTTTCGGGCAGATCGGATACGCTGTTTGCCTTAAGCGATGCTCTGACTGTATCTATAACCGCTTCTTTGTCGTAATAGGAAGCCAGGGTGTTCATGCCGGTTATCGCTTCGATACGTCTGACGCCGGCCGCGACACCGCCCTCGGAAACGATTTTGAACATACCGACCTTCGCGGTGTTGTCAACATGGGTTCCTCCGCAAAGCTCCGCCGAAAAATCGCCCATCATGACTTCGCGTACGACATCGCCGTATTTTTCGCCGAACAGCGCCATCGCTCCGTCTTTTTTGGCTTCGGCAAGCGACTTCAGCTCGGTAACTACAGCATCACCGCGAAGTATCTCTTCGTTAACCAGCCGCTCGGTCTCGCGCAGCTCGTCGGAGGTCATCGCAGCAAAATGGGTGAAATCGAATCTCGCACGGTGCTCGTCCACGTACGAGCCTGCCTGCTCGACATGAGTGCCGAGCACTCTGCGCAGTGCCGCCTGAAGCAGATGCACCGACGAATGGTTACGGGCTATAGAACTGCGGCGCGCGGCGTCAACCTCGGCATGACAGGGACCGAGCCTTATAACTCCGTCGGCAATATGCCCTATATGCAGATATTGGTTTTCGTGCGTTTTTTTGGTGTCCTCGACTATAAAACTGCCGCCCGCCACCGAAATCACTCCGGTATCGCCGACCTGTCCTCCGCTTTCCGCATAGAACGGGGTGCGGTCAAGCACAAGCACGGCCTTTCCGGAAGGCAGGAAGTTTACCGCCTCGCCGTCGGACAGGATATATTTTATCTCCGCATCGGCGGAAGTGGACTCGTAGCCGGTGAAAAGTGTCGGAACGGTGCGGTCTATCGCGGTCATAACGTCCTCGTTCCAGCTGTTGTCTCCCAGTGCGGCGCGAGCCTCGCGTGCGCGGCGCTTCTGTTCTATCATAAGCTCACCGAACGCCTTTTCGTCGATGCCCAGACCCTTTTCCGCCGCTATCTCGCGGGTGAGATCTACCGGGAAGCCGAAGGTATCGTAAAGGCGGAACAGATCCTCTCCGGACAGCAGCTTCCCGCCCCTTGCGGAGGTATCCGCAATTATCCTGCTTAGTATCGCAAGACCGGAATCGAGGGTCTGACGGAATCTCTCCTCCTCGATCTCAATGGTCTTTTTAATATAATCGCGTTTTTCCTCCAGCTCGGGATATGCCTTTCCGCTCTCGCGTATGACCGCATCGCACAAACCGCTGAGAAAAGGTCCGGAGATACCGAGCAGTTTTCCGTGGCGCGCTGCACGGCGCAGGACACGGCGGAGAATATATCCTCTGCCCTCGTTGGAGGGGATAACGCCGTCGCTGACAAGGAAGGTCGCGGTGCGGATATGATCGGTAATAACGCGGATCGAAACGTCCGTGTCGGACGACGACCCCGTGTACTCCGTGCCGGAAATACGGCTTATCTCGGTTATAATGTTACGGATCGTATCCACCTCGAACAGATTTCCCACCCCCTGCATAACGCAGGCGAGCCGCTCGAGTCCCATTCCGGTGTCTATGTTCGGGTGTGCAAGGCGGGTGTATCCGCCCTTTCCGTCGCCGTCAAACTGAGTGAACACGATATTCCATATCTCTACGAAACGGTCGCAGTCGCATCCCGGTCCGCAGTCGGGCTTACCGCAGCCGAACTGCTCGCCTCGGTCAAAATAAATCTCGGAGCAGGGACCGCAGGGTCCGGCGCCTATCTCCCAGAAGTTATCGTCCTTGCCGAGCCTTACAATTCTGTCGCGGCTTACTCCCGTCTTTTCCCAAACCTCTATGGCTTCGTCGTCCTCGACGTAAACGCTCGGGTAAAGCCTGTCCGCGGGAATTTTGAGATCCTGGGTAAGAAATTCCCACGCCCACGGAATAGCCTGCTGCTTGAAATAATCTCCGAACGAGAAATTTCCGAGCATTTCGAAAAACGTACCGTGTCGGGCGGTCTTGCCCACGTTGTCGATATCCAGAGTGCGGACGCACTTCTGGCATGTGGTCACACGCTTGCGCGGCGGCACCCTCTCGCCTGTAAAATACGGCTTGAGCGGCGCCATTCCGGCGTTAATGAGCAGCAGAGACCCGTCGCCCTGCGGAACAAGCGGGAAGGACGGCAGACGAAGATGACCTTTTGATTCGAAAAAGCTGAGGTATCTCTCCCTCAACTCGTTAAGTGAAAGCGGTTCCATTTATTTATTCCTTTCGGTTGTTTATTCTGATGTTTCGGTATCCGATATACCGGAGCTGACTCCGGGTACGGATTCATCCGTGCCGGACGGTATCCCGGCAGCCTTGTCACAGCCCTCGAAAGCCGTATCCGAAATCGTTACCGGCGTTCCGGGCAGCGTAACTGTCTCGAGCGTTCCGCAGTTGTAGAAAGCGTAATCGCCGATGGTCTTTACCCCCTCGGGTATTTCGAGCGTAACAAGCGACGTGCACCACGAGAACGAACGCACGCCTATGTCGGTTACGTTACCGCCCCAGATTATTTCGGTAAGCGAGGTGCAGTTGTTAAAGGCATAATCCGGTATTACAGTCATTCCCGCGGGAATCGTAACGGATTCGAGCGAGGTGCACCACGAAAACAGCTTCTCGCCGTACGAAGTGCAGCCGGACGGAAGTTTTACCCGACGGAGCGATGTGCAGTAGTAGAATGCGCCGGTCTCTATCGACCTGACCGATGCCGGAACGGCTACTGTCTCGATAACCGTGTTTTCATAGAAGCAGTATTCGCCGATAACCGTTACCGCCTTCCCCCCGAGAGTATCGGGAATAAGAACCTCGGTCTCATTGCCGAGATACTCAACGAGCGTAACATGATCAGAATATACGTCGTACTCGTATTCGTCGGTCGTGACCGTCTCTATATATCCGGCGGGCTTCTTGTTGTCTGCTGCGCCGAGATATGATTTGAGCGTCGACACGAGGCTTCCTCCGCAGGAGCACATTGACACGCAAACCGCGGCGAGCAGCAGCAAAGCGGTTATTCTTTTCATTTTTGCCTCCGTTCAGCACATAAATCAACATCGTGAATTATATCACCGCGGAATTAATTTGTCAATTATATTGACAAACATACCCTTTTCAAGTTAGAATATTTGCACTACTGAAAGAGGTGTTTTTATGAACAAAGAGACCTTTGCAAGCTATCGCAGGTTTTATCGCGATCAGCTTATCGGAGACTGCATACCCTTCTGGCTCGGCAGCGACCTTATCGACCGCAAATACGGCGGCTACATGACAAATGTCGACCGCGAGGGCAAGTGCTACAACGAAGACAAATCCGTATGGTTTCAGGGCAGATGCCTTTGGACTTTTTCCTCGCTCATTAATCATTACGGAGCAAACCCCGAATACCTCGCCGCGGCGGAAAACGGCGTCGCATTCCTTAACGAGAAATGTGTCGATACAGACGGCAGGATGTTCTTCACCGTCACACGCGACGGACGTCCCCTCCGTAAGCGCCGTTATATGTATTCCGAAAGTTTTTACGTACTATCGATGGCGGAATATGCCCTTGCGACCGGAGATAAGGATGCGCTCGCAAAGGCGGAGGAATGCTTCGAGCTCATGCTCACACTGTTCCGCACCCCCGAGCGCGATCCGTTCCGCATAACTCCCAAAACATATTCCTCCACCCGTGCCGAGCGTGCCTCCGCGGTACCAATGGTGCTTGTATCCTCGGCTCAGGCTCTGCGCCGCTGCGACCCCGCCCGCGCCGACTATTACACATCGGTAACGGAGGAAATGGTTAACGACATACTCACCTATCACTATAAGCCGGAGCTTCACTGCGTGCTCGAAGACGTCGCGTCCGACGGCAGCTTTATCGATAATCCCGCGGGGCGCTGCATCAACCCCGGCCACTCCATAGAAAACAGCTGGTTCCTTATGAACGAGGCTGCGTACACCAGCGACAAGGAGCTGCTCGGAAAAGCGCTCAACATACTCGACTGGTCGCTCGAATGGGGCTGGGACAAGCAGTACGGCGGATTCGTCTATTACGCTGATGTGTCCGGCAGACCCTGCGAGCAGCTCGAATGGGATATGAAGCTCTGGTGGGTGCACAACGAGGTGCTTATCGCCACCCTGCTCGCCTATAAGCTTACCGGCGACGAGAAATACTGGAAGTGGTTTGAGCGTACTCACGCCTATGCATTCGGACATTTTGCGGATAAGGAATGCGGCGAATGGTACGGCTATCTGCACAGAGACGGCACCGTATCCCACACCCAGAAGGGATCTATGTGGAAGGGTCCGTTCCATCTTCCCAGATGCCTGATGAACTGCGAAAGGATACTCGGCTGGCTCGAGACCGGAGAAGCACCGTCCTCTCTGCTCTGATAAAACTCTTTACATTAAAAACGGCGGAGGCGGTTTTATTGCGGAACCGCCTCCGCTTTTCGGTTATTCAGAGAATTTTTCCTTTGGTGTAACCTTTTTCCGTTTTGTCCGGTATTATAGGTGAAAAGGAGCGACAGCATACGATGGATAGGTCATTGCGTACGAATGATACTGCAGCGCGTATTGTCAAAAAGCATGCGGAAACGGTATACCGTGTTGCCTTCGCACGAACCGGAAGCAGAGCCGACGCCGAAGACATAATGCAGGAGGTGTTTCTGCGGTTTATTAGGCGCGCCCCCGTATTCGAAAGCGCGGAGCACGAGAAGGCGTGGTTTATCCGCGCGGCGATTAACTGCTCGAATACCCTGCTCGGCTCGGCTTGGCACCGCAGGACGGTGCCTTACTGCGATAGCACGGGCGGCACATGTCATGCCGAGAGCGCTGGCAGAGCGACCGAGGCGGTCGCGAAGCTTCCCGAAAATATGCGCATTGTCGTTCACCTTTTTTATTACGAGGATCTTCCGGTCGCGAAAATCGCAGAGATCACCGGGAAAACGCAGGTAAGCGTAAAAACCACCCTGTCCCGTGCCCGGAAGAAGCTTAAGGAAATCCTAACGGAGGAGTGAAAGCCATGTTCAAAGATGAATACAAAAAGGAAAACGATTCGCTGCACCCGTCGGCAGAAGCCGTTGAAAGAACGCTTGAGCTTATGATGTCGCCGCCGAAAAAAAGGCGCCGCGATCTGCCGCGCAGAATAGCCCTCGTGGCTGCGGCGTGTTTCGTGGTATGCTGCACGGTGTTCGGCGCTTATAATTCGGGAGCGTTCGGCAACGATATATCCGGAAGCACGGTTACGCCGGGGAATCTTGCCGTAAAGCTTCCGAACGGCGCCACCGCCGAAAGCTACGGCGAAATATACCAGATGCTTTCGGACGCCGGTCTGCGCGATTCGAAATGGCTGGATCATTTCTACGGAGACGCAGTTCCCGACGACGCGTTGGAAGTCGAGGAGGTACCCACGGAAAACGATAAAGCACCCGACCATTCCGAAACAAATTCTCAGGTCGCCGGAGTGCAGGAGGGCGACTGTGTTAAAACCGACGGCAGATATATCTATGTTGCCGAAGGCAGCAGACTTCTGATTTACTCTGCGGACAAAGGCAAAATCGAACTGCTTTCAAAGACCGAGCTGAGAACCGGAGGCAAAACCGACAGCGGCATGTATTCCGACACTATTGAGCTTCTGCTGTACAAAGATCGCGCAGCCGTTATTTCAACCGTCAGCGAGAGAATAACCGGCTCCGATATTCCGGGCGACCTGAATGATGAGGAAGTCGATTGCATCATACCCGAGTGCCCCTATTACAAGGTCACCACCGAGGCGGCGGTTTACGATATATCCGACCGTTCTTCTCCCGAAAAGCTCGGAACTCTTATGCAGAGCGGATATTTCGTTTCGGCTCGCGCCGTCGGACAGTATCTGTATGTCGTAACCAACGACAACGGGATAATGCTGCCCGAAAACCCGGAGGATACCTACTGCTATGTTCCGTATGCTCGGGAATCGATCTCGAAAAGCCGAGCGAAACCGTATCCTCGGCAGCGTTGTACGGCGTCGGAAGCGATTTCTATGCCGATACCGATACCCTGTATCTTTACGGTACGCATTACGGCAGTTCGGGAAGACTCACGTCAGACGTAAACCCCAACGAACCCGTAAGTTCGGTAATCTCATACAACACGGTTATATACCGTTTTTCGATCGAAAACGGAAGCATTGACCCCTCGGGCACCGCGATGATTAAAGGAACGCCGCTGAACCGTTATTCACTTGACGAATATAACGGATACCTGCGCGTCGCCGTAACCGTTTTCGACGACAATTGGAACACCGTCAGCGCATTGATAGTGCTGGACGGAGATCTTAATCCCGTGGGATATGTCGGAGACCTCGGCAAGGGCGAGCTTATTAAATCCGCACGCTTTTACGGCGACACGGCATATATAGTGACCTTCCGCCAGACAGACCCGCTGTATGCGGTTGATCTTTCGGATCCGACCTCTCCCAGGGTACTTTCCGAGCTGAAGATACCCGGCTTTTCCACCTATATGCAGTCGTACGGCAACGGACTCCTGTTCGGATTCGGCTACGACGCCGATATCGAAACGGGCGGAACCCGAGGACTTAAAATATCGATGTTCGATATTTCCGATCCCACCGGAGTTTCCGTGCTGGACACCGAGCTTCTGGGTGAACAAACCTATTTTTCCGATAATCTTTTTAAGGCGGTCACGGTAAGCTCTTCACGAGAGCTGATAATGTTCCCTTACGAGAGCTGGGAGTGTACGGACAACGGATACGGAGAATTGTACGACAAATATTCGGTCGTTTACTCCGTCTGGACCTTCGACAGGAATAACGGCTTCACCCTGCTGGGATCGGTGTCCGAAGACTGTACGAAATCTTTTTATTATTACTGCGAAACCCGCGGACTTTATATAGGAGACGAGCTTTATGTCGTCCGCCTCGGCTCCGGCACAACGGTGACTTCGTACGATCTCGGCACCTTTACCCTAATAGATACAGAAGTCACTTCCGGCTGACCCGAAAAAGGCAGTCATTAAAAGCAAAACGGCGAAAAAGCGGGGGTAACTCCGCTTTTTTTGCGCAAAAAGGTATTGATTTCCGAAAAAAAGTGTGATAGTATATGTGATGTGCGCAGTGCGCACGAAAAATACACACACCGTGTTGCCGCATCGGGTGCGGAATACCGTATAAACGGCGGAACAGCAAGGCACGGTGGCGGGGCAACCCGAAAGGAGAAAAGCAAAATGTCAGTAGTAACCATGAAGCAGCTGCTCGAGGCAGGCGTCCATTTCGGACACCCGACCAGAAGATGGAACCCCAAAATGGCGGAATACATCTTCACCGAGAGAAACGGCATCTACATCATCGATCTTCAGAAGACCCTGAAGAAGATCGAAGAAGCGTATATGTTCGTACGCGACCTTTCCCAGGACGGCAAGAGTCTTCTCTTCGTCGGCACCAAGAAGCAGGCTCAGGAGGCCGTCAAGGACGAGGCTCTCCGCTGCGAGATGTATTATGTGAACGTCCGCTGGCTCGGCGGAATGCTCACCAACTTCAAGACCATCAAGAAGAGCGTTCAGAAGCTGAACAATCTCAACAAGATGGCTGCCGACGGCACCTTCGATCTCCTTCCCAAGAAGGAAGTCGCCGCCCTCCAGAAGGAAATGGCGGATCTCGAGCGTAATCTCGGCGGTATCAAGGATATGAAGGGCCTTCCCGGTGCCATGTTTGTCGTAGACCCGAAGAAGGAGACAAACGCGGTGGCCGAGGCGAGAAAGCTCGGTATACCCGTCGTAGCGATAGTAGATACCAACTGCGACCCCGACTGCATCGATTACGTAATTCCCGGTAACGACGACGCTATACGCGCCATCAAGCTCATTTCCTCCGTCATGGCAGACGCCGTGCTCGAAGGCAAGCAGGGCGAGCAGTTCACCGACGGCACGGAAGGCGCAGAGGTAAATGAAGACAAGGAGGACAACGAATAATGGCAGACATTTCCGCTAAGTCAGTAATGGAGCTTCGCCAGAAGACCGGATGCGGCATGATGGAGTGCAAAAAAGCGCTCGTCACCGCCAACGGCGATTTCGATGAGGCTGTAAAGATACTCAGAGAGAAGGGTCTCTCCGTCGCCGCCAAGAAGGCAGACAGAATTGCCGCCGACGGCGTGGTCGACGTTCTTACCGATAACGGCGTTACCGCAATAGTAGAAGTCAATTCCGAGACCGATTTCGTCGCAAAGAACGCTTCGTTCAAAGAGTTCGTACGCGGCATACTCAAGACCATTATCGACGGCGAGCCGAAGGACGTCCCCTCCCTTATGGCGATGAACTTTGCAGGAAAAGACACCACCGTCGAGGCAGAGCTCAAGAACGAGATATTCACCATAGGCGAAAACATGTCGATACGCCGCTTCGATATTATTAAGGGCGTTACCGGCACCTATATCCACGGCGGCGGAGCGGCAGGCGTTGTTGCCAAGTTCGAAGTGACCGACGGTATTGAGAACACCGACGAATTCAAGGAATACGCAAAGAACATCTGCATGCAGATCGCCGCTATGAACCCGATCTACGTTTGCAAGTGCTGCGTACCGGAGAGCGTTATCCAGAGCGAGAAAGACATTCTCGAGGCTCAGATAAAGAACGATCCCAAGCTTTCCGGCAAGCCCGCACAGATCATTGCAAAGATGGTCGACGGCAGAATCAGCAAGTACTACGATACCAACTGTCTTAACGAGCAGGCATATGTGCGCGAGGAGGACATGAAGGTAAGCCAGTACACCGAGAAAACCGCCAAGGAACTCGGCGGCAGCATTAAAATCGTCTCGTTCGTCAAGTACGAAAAGGGCGAGGGAATCGAGAAGAAGGAAGACGATTTCGCCTCCGAAATCGAGAAGCTCGTCAAAGGCTAAGAGTTTATCGGCCCCCTCCTTTGCGAGGGGGCTTTTTGACATACGGTTGGTTTTTTTGTTGCTTAATCTGTCGCATAACTGCATACGGGAGGAGTATATCCGGTCATGGGAAAGCAGCGGCTGAAGACCTTAAGGGAAGACAAAAGGTTCCGTATAGCTTCATACGTTTTTCATTTTTTTGTATTTCCGTGCGTTATCAATTTCTGTATAAACCAGTTCTTTATCGACACAAATCCGGGAGTCGGCATAACGATGTTCGCATCCGGGTACATTTTTTCTTATATACTCGCACTGCTGATAAACGCGCTTTTAACTGCGATAACCACATCGTCGTTTGCAACCGCGGTCACCTTCGGCGCCGTGGCGTATGTTTTTTCGGCAGCGCAGTATATAAAGATTTCAATGGCAGACAATCCGGTCTACCTGTCGGATCTTCACTTTTTCAAGTCCTTCGGCAACACTATCGGCGATGTTATTGCCGAATCCTCCATGGGAGAGATTATTGCCGAAATGGCGCTGCAGCTTGTTGAATACGGCGTTATTATAACCGTGTTCTGCCTGCTTTCGTGGCTTATGAGGTTCCGTCTTAAATATCTGAAGGGCGGGATATACGTCGGAGCTGCGTCGCTCGCCGTGCTTTTGTTTTTCTCTCTTCCGGTAAAGCCCTTTACGGACTTCACACTCAACGTGTTTTTCAAATACGATGAGCGTACCTCGGATTATCCGACTACCAGCCTTAAGTATTACAAGCGCTACGGCGTTATATCCGGAATGTACGGACAGGCGACCGAAAGCCGCATATACAAGCCGGACGATTACGATACCGACGAGCTTGACGGCATACTCGGAGCCGCCGCAGATAAAGCTGATGATTCTTTTACCGGCAATTGGGGCGATGTAAATATAATTATGGTGTTTTCCGAATCCTTCTGGGATATTAACCAGACGGGTGAATTTGCGTTCAGCAAAGAACTCACCGGCAATTTCGACCGTCTTTCGGAAATAGGTCAAACCTTCAACATGATA
>SFLA01000081.1 GCA_004553575.1 Clostridiales bacterium | reverse complement strand
GAATCACTTCCCTTCACCTTCATGCTGACCGACGAAAGCGGCAACGAATATGAGCTGTCTAACACTGTATTCGATGTTAAAAACAATTACGGCTTTGCGCGGTTATGCTTTTCCGGAGTTGATATCGACATTTCCGAAAACTGCTACATTTATGACGGCAGCGACTGGTCTGCCGGAACTCCGCAGGTTAACAACGACGGATATGTACTGAATTCGGATCAGCTTCTGTGGTTTTATGTATATTACAAAGACGAACAGATCGCAAAGCTGCAGGTATACAGCGATTACGCAATACTTGATACAATCGATTATAAGCAAGGGAGATAGACGACATGGCGAAAGTTACCAAAACATTTGCAAAGACGCGCACCGGAGGCGTTGGGAAAGCTGTTGCCGGAGGAATCGTAACGCTCTGCGGAATATTCTTTCTGATATACCCAATAGCAACCCCGGATACGTTTGTTGACGGCGGCGTTTCGATTCTGACAGGCGCTTTGCTGACAGTGTTCGGTTTTGCCGTTATGGTATCCGGCCTTTCCGACAAATTCGCACGGTTATATGCCGTTGTGTTTACAGAAGAAGGCATATACGACTTCACCGGAAGTCACAAAAACGGATTGTTTATTGAATGGAATAACATTAAGGACGCGAGAATATACGGAAGAGCCGACACGGCATTCGTAGGCATCGACCTTATAAGCCTCGATATTGCGTACAAGAACTTAAGCCGCAGATACCGCCGCGAGATAAGCGAGAACATATCCAACGGCATGCCGGCCATTATGATTTATCAGATTGATGTTGCCGAACCCATAGGCGGGATTGTCAAAGCGATACTTCAGATCCGTCTCGGTACCAAGTCAGAACTGTTCACGGCGGCCGAAGCTGTTGAAGTGACGGGTAAAGGGGCGGCGCCGTCGTTTTCGGCGGTCGAGCTTGAGAGCCTAAGAATGACCGGCGAGGTTGATATCGGCAGTGCTCCGAAGGCAACACACGACAGAACCCTTACTTTTGCCGACACCGCCGAGTCGAAAGCAATTCCCGCCGATAAAGGCAAAGTGCATTCCGGCGCCGCTGACTGTTTTCAAAAGTCGGAGGATGAGCCTGCTGCAGAAGAACCGCAGAATCCGGCACAGCCCGTTTCCGATATTGCAAAAGAAGAAAAAGTGCCGGAATGGGTCGAAACGTTAATGTTCACAGAGATCGGTGCAGGCGGAGTAAAAGCCGAAGCTAAAATAGCTGAGCCCAAAGTTAATCCGGAGCCGGTACATACCGTAAAGCACGAAAAACCCGCCGCCGGACGCGAAGCAGAAGACCCCGAGAAAGCTGCGAGCAGAATCGAGGAAAGCGCCGATATAGGATCGATCGACGATCTGCTTTCCATGCTTTCGATAGGTGACGACAAATAAAACGTAGTTTTTATTGCAATCTGTGCTTTATATTGAATGGTTACATGCAAAAAACGCCGTAATAATGCCCCGGACTTCATTATGTTGAAGCCCGGGGCATTTCTCGCGGTCAGGTATCCAAACACATTTGTTTGTACGGCAGATCGGTAAATCCCACCCGCCGGTAAAGAGACTCTGCACGGAAATTGTCCGGCTCGGTTTCAAGACGGTATCTCGCGGCGGGATATTCTTCAAACAGCAACCCGAAGAATCTGCTTGCAATTCCCCTGCCCCGGAATTCACTGCGTACATATAGCTCGTCTATCCATATTGCTGTTCCGCCCGCCTCGCGGCTGTATGACTTAACTATCAAAGCATAGCCGGCAGTCGTTCCGCGGCAGCGGAAGATATAACATACGATGTAATTATCGGAACTCAGAAGTTCATTAAGCGCGGAGATGTGGTATTCGTCGGGGACCGGATGAAGCACAGCGTCGGAAGAATAGAACTCTCTGCTGAGGCTGAGAAAGTCCTCCGAATCCTCGGCTCTTAATCTCGATATATCAATATCCTTGTGCTGCATTATGTTAACCTCGAACCGTTAGCTGTAACAGCATAACAGGTAATTATCTCAACTGTATCGTATCTGTTCCCGATTGCTTATCATGTCGTCAATCTCGATTCGCAAATCGTCAATTCCATTGCGGATTTTACTCGATCCTCGAACAGAAATCATTCCGTCATTTACCTTTAACATACCGGTATACGTAAAAAACAAGAAGTCCTTGTATCCTCCGCAATAACACCCGCCCGCTTCAAGCTTTTTTCTTTTTTCCTCGGAAAGCATATTCATAACCGGCAAAAGAAATTCTGCTTTTCCCCGAATCAATAAAAACTGCGGCGCGAAGGTTAACCTGCTCCATATCGGTGTCGGGCAGAAAAGGCTCTGCAGCACCACACGTTCGCCGCATCCCCCGCATATCCGATACGTATAACGGCCGAGACAGCGGAGCCGAGTCTTTACCGCAGTTGCAGAAGTATTCGGTGAATGCGAAAGCGCGAAGGAAATGACGCTGCGCACGGTCGCTTGACAAAAGGTTCGGCGGTCGGCATGTTGCCGTCCGCCGACACGAAAAAAGAACCGGAAACAGTATAAATTATTTGATATTCAGTTTTGCGAACTTGTTCTTTCCCTTCTGAACAACATACTCGCCTGTGTCGGCAAAAACAAATCCTCGGTCTGTAACCTGTTTGCCGTCTACCTTTACACCTCCGCCGGAAATCAGTCTGCCCGCCTCGCTGTTGGAGAGAGCGAGACCGGAAAGACGCATGGCATCAGCAAGTCGGGTGCCGCACGGAAGCTCGAAGGTTTCGATATTATCGGGCACTCCGCCGCCGGCGACATTTCTGTAACGCAACTCCGCGGGTGCGACAGCCTCCTCACCGCAGTACATACGCACTATTGTTCTCGCATAAAGGAAGAGCGCGGCGCGGATGTCGGATTCGATAAGCCCTGCGTATTCGCTTTCCGGAAGATCGGTGGTAAGGTCGAAATAGGTTTTAAGCAGAGCATCGGGCACCTTCATACACTTTTCGAACATCACATCTGCGGGTTCGTCGATACCGATATAGTTGCCGAGCGATTTACTCATTTTTTCAACTCCGTCGAGACCGGGAAGCAGCGGGAAGGTTATGACCTCCTGCGGCTGCTGTCCGTAATCGCGCTGGAGCTCTCTTCCGACAAGAAGATTGAAGGTCTGGTCGTTTCCGCCGACCTCGATATCCGCCTTTACGGCAACCGAATCGTAGCCCTGCATCAGAGGATAAAAAATCTCGTGAAGCCCTATGGGAGCGTTCTCGGCATAACGTTTTGCGAAGTCGTCCCGCTCGAGAATACGGGCAAGAGTGTATTTACCGGCAAGCGACAGCACGTCTCCGAACTTCATCTCGCCGAGCCACTCGCTGTTATATACGATACGGGTCTTTTCGGGGTCGAGTATCTTTGTAACCTGCTCAAGATAGCTCTGAGCATTGGCTCTGGTCTGTTCGAACGTAAGCGGTACGCGGGTTTTGCTGCGTCCGGAGGGATCTCCTATCATTGCGGTAAAATCGCCGATGATAAATACGATCTGATGTCCGAGATCCTGCAGCATCCGCAGCTTTCTCAGAACTACGGAATGCCCGAGATGGAGATCGGGACGGCTCGGGTCGGCGCCCATTTTTATAACGAGCTTTTTACC
>SFLA01000080.1 GCA_004553575.1 Clostridiales bacterium | reverse complement strand
CCCGTTTTTCATTATTACGGAGAATACCCCGCCTTTGCCGTTCCGGCACCGCGGGAAAACTTACTTCTTTTTCTTGAACGTAAGAGCAAGTATAAGGGCGACGGCAACAATTGCTGCGCCTATACCGACATAAAGCCAAACGGAATTATCGGTCTCCTCAACATCGGCGCTCTCATCGGCACTTGAATCTATATCTGAAACGACCGAATCGGACACTGCTTCGGTATCGGAAACTGCATCCCCGGACACAACGGACTCTTCAGAAGGCTCGTCGGAAGGCTCATCGGAACTCACGTCAACCGGATCGGAAACAGCCGGTTCTTCGGAAATTTCGATATCATCTACCGATCCGGCAACTATCATGGCTCCGTCAGCCATGGTAAGAGTATCGAAATCGAACCCGACAAAGCTCACCGTATCTCCGGGTTCAAGCGCTGCCGCAGCGTTCTTTCCGTATACGTTCTGATACTCGGAAGCCAGCGAGGTGTCGCTGGTGGAGGAATGTACGCCGAGCACTATCTGACCTTCGGTGAGAGTTATCGACGGATCGGTTCCGTTGCCGACGTTAACCGCCGAAACGGTGTACTTGTTTCCGTCGGAGTGATCAAGCACTACGGCTATCGCCCATTTCAGATTTGCGGAGGTGATATAATCGTTACCGGTAATTATAACGACACATTCGCCCTGAAGCGTGGTGTTGAAGGAACAGTTTTTCGCCGTGGAAAGAAAATCGAAACCGTCGGTTGCGGCGGAGACGTCAGGCACGCATATAACCGCTGCAAGGGAAAAAGCAAGTAAGACTGCAAAGATTCGTTTCATTTTGCTTAGCTCCCTTAAATGATTATTTATTCTTATTCTTGTTTTTCAACACAACAGCAACTGTAATTACCGCGGCGGCAACGATAACAACTCCGCCCGCCGCAAGAGCAATGATTCCGGATACGGATATGCCGTCAGACGACGAACTGCTTTCCGATTCGGAACCGGAAACGGCTTCCGTGCTCTCCGCAGGCTCCGATACGGCAGAAATATCCTGCGTTCCGCCGGGAACTGATTCTTCGGGAAGTTCGGACTCGCTGGGAAGTTCGGACTCGTCCGGTATATCGGATTCGGGCGGAAGCTCTGTTCCTCCGGTATAGACGGAATATGTTGCGACGCAAACATAATCGTCGCTGTACCAGGCAAGGTCGGGCGTAGAGGTGGGAGGCGTGTTCGTTTCAAAATCGATACCGGTGATAACAAACTTATCGCCCACCGACCAGGTGCGTACGGTGGCGATCATGGAATTACAGGCATCGTTGACGAAATTGGTGGAATAATAATCGGGATCATTCTGATAAGAAGAATACCACCACTGAGATTCGAGATTTCCGGCAGCCTTCGCCTGTTCGACAATCGACGCCCAGTCGTTTCCGGTATTAAGTCCGTAAACGAAGCCTCCTTCCGGCACGTCGAGAGGAGAGGCGGAACCGTCGGCAACACCGTCGACCATGGCTGTGATCTCGTAGGCGTTATCTGCTCCTTCCACGGGAGCGAAAGCAACGAGTATCCACCAGGTGCAATCTGTAAACGGCTTGTTAAAAACAACGCCCGCGCCTTCAATCATGGTGTCATTATATGCGGAGAACCAGAAAACACCTTCCTCGGCGGAAGCGGGAACAACGGCAAATGCGGTTAACAGAACTGCGATAAGTACGGATACAAGCAGAGAAACTACTTTTTTCACTGATCATTCACCTCTGATAAATTTGGTACGCATGCAAGTACGCATTTAACTGCATCTTCACAATAACGCCTGTAAATTATAACACATTTATCCTATTACAGTCAAGCTATTTCAAAAAACTTACCGATAACGGTTGTAATTCGAACGATTTTATTGTATAATCATAATGGAAATAAACGTTCGGAGGAAATGATGCAGAACATAACCGAATCGCTGCCGCTCGCCGGTCACTGTACAATGCGTGTCGGTGGCATCGCCAGGCGCGGGTGCTTCCCCGATACCGAGGAGGATCTGTGCAAGGCGATATCGGAATGCCGTATGGAAAGCAGCAGATACGCAGTTATCGGAAACGCATCCAACTGCATATTCCCCGACACCGGATACGACGGTACGGTGATTTTCACAACCGAGATCCGCGGGATAAGAATCGACGGCACGCTGCTTTCCGCATCCTGCGGTGAAAAGCTTTCGGCAGTTGCACGCGCTGCACGCGACGCATCGCTTTCCGGTCTGGAATTCGCATACGGAATACCCGGAACGGTCGGCGGAGCCGTGTACATGAACGCAGGCGCTTACGGAGGAGAAATAAAAGACTGCCTTTCAACCGTTAAGGTGCTGGACGGAAACGGAGAAATATCGGTTTTACCGGTCCAGGAGCTGGAACTTTCGTACCGCAAAAGTATTTTTATGAAGCGCGAGCTGATAATACTCGAGGCATCGTTCGAGCTTACCCGCGGAGACAAAGACACCATATCCGCGCTTATGGAGGATTATACACGCCGCCGAAGTGAAAAGCAGCCTCTTGACAAACCCTCCTGCGGCAGTACATTCAAGCGCCCGGAGGGGAACTTTGCCGGCGCACTTATCGAGCAATGCGGCCTGAAAGGTATGAGAATCGGAGGCGCCTCGGTATCGGAAAAGCATGCAGGATTTATCATAAATGACGGTGGGGCAACTTCATCTGATATTACGGCGCTGATAAAAGCAGTGCAGAAAAAGGTTTTTGAAGAAACGGGCGTCATGCTTGAGCCCGAGATAAGGATATTCGAGTAATGTCGTTCTGTTCGGAGATAAAGGACTGGCTTTCTGTACAAAAGGAAAAAAGAGACTGCTGCCGCGAAGCGTTTCTCTGCGGGTTCGAGCATAAGCCGTTTGAACCGGTATGCGATAACGATGAAAGAATGCTGCTCCGAGGGCTGTTCGTATCGAGCGGAAACATAACCGATCCCGCAAAAGGTTATAACCTTACCTTGACTTTCGGCGATGAATACATGGACTATATATACCGTCTGCTCTGCTCGATGGACATTGAGCCCAAAGCCGTAAAACGAGGAAACGAATATCTGCTTTACTACAAAGAAAGCGAGAAGATTGAGGATTTTCTTACGGCAGTCGGTGCGGGAAAATTCGCGCTGGAGCTTATGGAAACCAAAGTCATTAAGGAAACACGCAGTAATATCAACCGGCTTAACAACGCGGATATTGCGAATATGCTCCGCGCCGCTCAGGCATCGGCAGAGCAGACCGAGGCTATACGCCTGCTGAAGGAAAACGGGGAGCTTTCCCATCTGTCCGACAGTATAAGAGAAACCGCAGAGCTTCGGCTTAAGTATCCGGACATAAATCTTACGGAGCTGTGCAAGAAGCACTCGTCACCTATAAGCAAATCCGGTCTGTATCACCGCCTGGCACGGCTGGTTGCATTGTCGGAGAAGTACAGAAGCTGATAAGGAGAAGGCAATGGGATTCACCCATCTTCATCTCCACACCGAATACAGTCTGCTTGACGGCGAATGCCGCATATCCAAGGTGGCAAAGGCTGCGAAGCAGAAGGGATTTGATTCCCTGGCTATAACCGATCACGGAGTTCTATACGGCGCCGCGCTGTTCTACCGCGCCTGCATTTCGGAGGGAATAAAACCGATAATAGGCTGTGAGGTTTACCTTGCTCCCCGAACGGTTAAGGATCGCTCCTACCCTATCGATTCGGAGCTGAGCCATCTTATTCTTCTTGCCGAGAATAACGAGGGATACCGCAACCTGCTTCGCATCTGCAGCGATTCATTTACCGAAGGTTTTTACATTAAACCCAGAGTAGATACGGAGATGCTGAGAGCCCATTCCGGCGGTATAATCGCGCTGTCCGGCTGTATAAGCGGAATAATTCCGCGGTCGAT
>SFLA01000079.1 GCA_004553575.1 Clostridiales bacterium | reverse complement strand
CTGAAGTATTCTTTTTCTTGTTTCAGACATATTTTTGCCTTCCCTCTTGTTTTTTTCACGTTATTATATTATATTATAGCGGGAGGTGTATGTTGCCTGTGCAACCGAAATTTGATATTAACGAGCTTTCGGCACTGCCGCTGTTCCGTTATACGGATACCAAGGAGCTTATATTAAAATACCCGCCGAGGACCGCGATATTCGGAAGGGGAGAAGAAATGCTCGCTCAGGGCGAAGTTACCCGTTCTTTCGGTATTCTGCTCGATGGCACGGCGGCCGCCTACCGCACCGGAGCCGACGGCAGCCGGGTATTGCTTCAAACACTTTCTCCCGGCAGTGTGTTCGGAGATGTACTTTCGGTTTCGGAAAATATTCCGAGCCCGGTCAGCGTGCGCGCATGCGATTCCTGCCGTGCGGTTTTCATTGACCGCGACGCGGTTTTTTCGGACCTGGGTTTTATGCGAGCCTTTTCTGCTCAATTTGCCGAAAAATATTTTGCGCTGCATGACCGCATAAACTGCCTTGTCTGCCGTAACCTTCGCGAGAAGATAATCGCGTGCCTTACCGTGTTTTCCGGAGAAAAAGGCCGTGCGTTCAACCTTCCTTTTGACCGTGCCGGCTTTGCCGAATACGTGAATGCCGACCGTTCGGCTCTCTCCCGCGAGCTTTCGCGGATGAAGGACGAGGGGCTTATCGACTATTACCGCAATTCCTTCCGTATACTCTGATATTCAGCATGCCGCGCGCCAAAGGCGTGCGGTTTTTGTTTAGGGTAAAAGAACATTTGTTCTTGACAGAACATCTGTTCGTGTGGTATACTGTCCGCGAGGTGATATCAGGTGGACAGAACGGTGCTGCATTGCGACTGTAATTCTTTTTTTGCTTCGGTCGAAACGGTGTTTCATCCGGAATATGCGTCGGTTCCGATGGCGGTCTGCGGCTCGAGCGAGGACAGGCACGGAATAGTGCTCGCAAAAAACGAGCTTGCCAAGCGTGCGGGGGTAAAGACCGGCGAGGTTATTTGGCAGGCAAAGAGGAAATGCCCTTCGCTCGTTACTGCGGATCCGCATTACCGCGAATATGAGCGGTACAGCCGTACTCTTAACGAGATTTATTACGAATATACCGATCTTATAGAGCCGTTCGGAATAGACGAATCATGGCTTGACGTAACGGCGGTTCGGGGGATTCTCGGCGACGGGAAGACTATTGCCGACGATATACGCGCACGGGTGCGCCGGGAATTGGGCATAACCGTATCGGTCGGAGTGTCCTTCAACAAGGTGTTCTCGAAATTGGGCAGTGATTACCGCAAGCCGGATGCGACCACCGTGATAAGCCGCGATAATTTCCGCGATATGGTGTATCCGCTTCCCGCATCGGATCTGCTGTTCGTCGGGCCCCGCTCCTCGCAGTCGCTCGCGCGGATAGGAATATATACGATAGGGGATATCGCTGCGGCAGGCAGAAGGGCGCTTACCGACGCTCTCGGTAAAAACGGATCCGTCATATACGATTACGCCTGCGGCTTTGAATGCTCCGCCGTTGAGCCGGCGGGGACGAGCAGGGACGTAAAGTCGATAGGCAACGGTCTGACCTTCCGACGCGATCTTTGCTGTGACGACGATATACGCGCCGGAGTATGGGCGCTTTCGGACACCGTGGCGGCACGTATGAGAAGCAGCGGAGTGCTGTGCGGTACAATTGCGGTTACTGTCAAAGATCCCTTGCTCAGGTCGTCCTCCCGTCAGAAGCGTTTAGACGAACCTACCGATCTGGCTTGCGATATAGCGGATGCGGCGCTTTCCATGATACCTTATCTCGTGGCTTCCGGAGCACCGGTCAGGGCTATAACCATTACGGGGCAGGACATTATGCCGGAAAAGAAATATCCGTTACAGCAGGTTATGTTTCCGGACCGCAGAGCCGCAAGACGTGAAAAGGCGCGCCGTATAGAGCGTGCGGTGGACTCCATACGGGATCGGTTCGGCGGCGATTCCGTTATGCGCGCTTCGTCCGTACGCAGTGACATCGGCATATAAAAGCGGAGCAGACAAATACCGCCCCGGCGAATTACGTTGGATTCGCAGGGGCGGTCTGCAAATTACCGGTATAATGTCCGTAAGGCGGAATCACGTTTTTATTACGTCCTTATCTCCGCTTGACGCTGCGGCCGTGTTCCCGTTTAAGCTGCTTGCTGCCGGTCGGTTTGTCGTTTTTGTCCGTGCCGGTATTTCGGACGGGGAACAATAACGGCGTTCCGGATATGTTTACTGCGAAGCAGTCCGGAGTATGCTCCGTTCATTTCACGTAAGCGTTGTCTATCTTGAATACGGCGAAGTAGTTGTCGCCAAGCTCGCGGATAAGCTCGTTAACCTTCGAGGTTATTTCTTTTTTCTCCATTTTTACGGAATACGGCACAACTATGTCGAATATAAGATTGGTATGCGTAGGGCCGGTCACAACCTTGAAGTCATGTATCGATACACCGTCCCCGATCCGTGCGACCAGATCGCTTACCTGTTTTCTCAGTTCGGTCGTAGTCTCGTCGTCGTCCAGCACAGGATCCATATGTATAACTGCCTCGCAGCCCAGCTCCGAAGCGAGCCGACGTTCTATGTTATCGATAATATCGTGTGTCCTGATCATATCCGCCGATGCGGATACCTCTGCGTGAAGCGATATCATCAGCCTGCCCGGTCCGTAATCGTGTACCACCAGGTCGTGCAGCCCGAGTATCTCATCGGAGGACATAACGATTCTTTGTATCTCATCGACAAGCTCCGGAGTGGGAGGCTGTCCGAGAAGGGGAGACACCGTGTCCTTTGCGGCTCTGAATCCGCCGATAAGAATGAACAAGGATACGAACAGTCCGCACCATGCGTCAACGTTAATGTTCCAGATGCGGAAAACGATAATGGAAACGAGAATCACAAAGGTCGAAATACAGTCGGAAAGCGAATCTACCGATGTTGCGCGCAGGGAGGGAGAGTCGATCTTACGGTCGGTTGCACGGTTGTAGTAGGCCATATAGAACTTCACGAGTATCGATGCAGACAGTATTCCTATCGTAACATATGAAAACTCCATCGGATCCGGAGCTATGATCTTTTTTACCGAAGAGAGCGCGAGCTCAAAGCCCATCAGCAGGATGACCATTGAAACGATGAGCCCGGATATATACTCTATACGTCCGTGACCGAACGGATGCTCCGGGTCGGGACGGGTTCCGGACAGCCGAAAGCCGATCAGACTTATTATCGATGATCCGGCGTCCGAAAGATTGTTGAATGCGTCCGCCGTAACCGATATGGCACCGGTCACGGTTCCGGCAAACAGTTTAAGCGCAAACAGCAGGATATTAAGGCATATGCCGGTTATGCCGCACAGCATTCCGTATGCTCTGCGTACCGCAGGGCTGCGGTAGTTTTTATGATCTTTTATAAAAATACTGGCAAGGAAGCGGATCATTATTCTGTCACCTCCCTGCCAATATACCACCGTAAAGATAATAAATCAAGTTTTATTTGCTTTTACTGCGGAACATTACCGACCAGAGCAATGCAAACAGCACTGCCGCGGATATTCCGGCAGCCGCTGCCTTAATCCCTCCGTACAGCGCACCGAATAAACCGTCCTTTGCAACAGCTTCGCGCACTCCTTCGGCGAGCGTGTGCCCGAAGCCGGTCAGCGGTACGGTCGCCCCGGCTCCCGCCCATTCGACCAACGGACCGTACAGCCCGAGTGCGGAAAGCAATACGCCCGCGCAGACGTACCCGACGAGTATATAAGCTCCTGTAAGACGTGTCCGGTCGATCAGTATCTGTGCAATAAGACACATGGCGCCTCCGACAAGAAACGCTTTTATAAGCATAAGCCAATCCATAAAATCAGCACCTTTCAAAGCATA
>SFLA01000078.1 GCA_004553575.1 Clostridiales bacterium | reverse complement strand
GCTCTTCCGATCTATTGTAAACGCGCTGATCGGCAACATCGACCAAATCATTATGGCGGGCGTTCAGCTTTTCGTGGCGCTCATTCAGAATTTGCCGACGATCATAGTTGAAATCGTGAAGGCAGTTCCGCAGATTGTTTCCGGCATTGTGCAAGCGTTCGCGTCGCTGGGCGGCGAAATGATAAACGCTGGCGCAAACCTTCTTCACGGCTTGTGGGAAGGTATCAGCGGCGCGGCTTCGTGGTTGTGGGAAAAGGTATCCGGCTGGGCTTCGTCCCTTGTTTCAGGTATCAAGGACTTCTTCGGCATTCATTCCCCGTCAACGGTATTCGCTGAAATCGGCGGAAGCATGGCGGACGGCGTGGGCGTAGGCTTCACCGACAACATGGGCGGCGTTGAAGGCGATATGACCGCCGCAATGGGCGGAGCGGGCGCGCTGACGGCGGCGGAAGCAGTAAACGCCGTGAACAACGGCATTATTGCGAACATTGAAGGCTTGTCCGGAGCGGTGAACGCGATCGTCGAGCGGGTTATTACCGGACTGACGGCGCAAGCTCAACGTTTCAATCAAGCCGGACAGGACTTCGACAAGAACATAGCTTCCGGCATGGTGGCGGGTATCGTGCAGATCACGCAGAAAGTACCGCAGATCGCGCAAAGCATTATTACCGCATTCACGGCACAACATCAAAAGTTCGTAACCGAAGGAACGAACATCGACAAGAGCATAGCGCAAGGCATGATCGCGGGTATCCCGCAGATCACGGGCAAGGTTGCACAAATAATTCAGTCCATTATTACCGCCCTTCGCTCTTACGTATCGGAGTTTACGGCGGCGGGCGAAGAGATGGTGCGCGGCATTTGGCAGGGCTTTCAAAATATGTCCGGCTGGCTTGAAAGCCGCGTCCGCTCTATGATGAGGGATATTGTGGCGGCGGTTGAAGAGGAAATGGACATCAATTCCCCGTCGAAGGTTTTTGCCCGTATCGGTTCGTACATGGCGCAGGGCTTGGGCGAAGGCTTCGCCCGCGAAATGCGCGACGTTGAAAGTTCGATCCGGCGCGAAACGTCGAACGCCGTTCCGGAATTCCGTTCCGGAGAGGGACGCGACACGCGCGGCGGCGGTACGCCTTCCGTTGAAGTCGTGCAAAACATCTATGCGAACGAAACGAGCTACGCCGAACAGCAAAGACAGGCGGCGCGGCAGTTCCGGCAGATTGCGCGGGAGGTTATGGCATGAGGACACAAGAAAAATTGATCTACACGAACGAGAGCGGGGAAAGCATAGAGTTTTCAACCGCTTCTTCGTATCACGTAAACTTCAAGGACGTTACCGGACTTTCCGACGTGCGGAACGCTATTTACAGCACCAACAGCATGGGGCAGGACGGAGACACATACTTGGGCTATCGGATCGAAAGCCGCGATATTGACATCGTGGGATACATCAAGGAGCGGGACAAGCAAGCGGCGCAGAACCTACGCCGGAAGCTGAACCGCATATTAAATCCGCAGTACGAAGCAACGTTGACGTATGTTTTCGGCGACTTCCGGCGGGTGATCGGGTGCAAGATCGACGACGCGCCGATCTTCAAGCGAAAGACGATCTTCGAGCAATTCACGGTTAGCTTGTCTTGCCTTAATCCATTTTGGAGAGAGGAAACGGAAACGCGCGAGGACATAGCAACGTGGATCGGCGGCTTTGAATTCCCCGTTCCGGACGGGCTGGAGCTTTACGACGGCTGGGAAATCGGCTATCGCCAGCCGTCGCTGATTGTGAACGTCTACAATTCCGGCGACGTGAAAAGCGGTATCCGGATCGAGTTCCGCGCGATCGGCGCGGTTACAAATCCAGTATTGCTGAACGTCGATACACGGGAGTTTATCAAGCTGAATATTTCGCTTGTAGCGGGCGACGTTTTAACCGTTTCCACGGGCTACGGTGAAAAAGCCGTGAAGCTGAACCGTGGCGGCACGATTACAGACGCGTTCCGCTATCTCGACGTTGATAGTTCGTATTTGCAGATCGCCGTGGGCGACAATCTCTTCCGTTATTCAGCGGACGCGAACGCCGAAAATCTCGAAGTTTCGATCTATCACAATAACTTGTATTTGGGGGTGTAGCGCGGTGGAATTATACGTTTATAGCCGCGATATGACACTTCAAGGGATCGTCGAAAAGATTTCGTCCTTGATATGGACGCGGCGTTATTGGAGTTGCGGCGAATTCAAGTTGCTTGTTCCCTTCACGGAGGAACACGCCAGATTGCTGGTGAAGGAAAATATCATCATCAAGCGCGGCGGCAACGAAGCGGCGGAAATCCGCTATATTCACATAACGAAGAATTCACAGGGCATGGAGGAAATAGAGGTTCAAGGCAAGTTCCTTCTTTCGTGGATCGGCAAGCGCATTTTGACAACGCAGATCATCACGAAGGACACGACACAGAACATTCTATACGCCATTGTGAAGCAGACTTGCACGAACGCAGGAGCGGCGCGCAATATCCCGAATTTCAGCATATCCACGACCGACGCAGACACCGGAAGCGGGCAAATCGACTATACTTCCGAACAGTACGTGAACGCCCAGCTTGCGGCGGAAACGGCGGCGAAGGCGGCGAAGCTGGGTATTCGGGTTCTGACAAATGCCCGCACGGGCAAGCATACCTTTTCCGTTTACGAAGGGCGCGATCTTACGGCGGGCAATACCGCAGGGAACGCGCCTTGTATCTTTTCGCAGGAGTTCGACAACATCGTGGAACAGGAATACACGAACAGCGTTGAAAACCTTAAAACAACGGCTTACGTCGGCGGAGAGGAAAAAGAAGGCGTAACGCGGAAGGTTGCCGAAGTCGGCGGCAGTTCGACGGGGCTTTCCCGCGACGAAGTTTTCATCAATGCAACGGACATCGTGCAGGAATACGAAAACGAGAGCGGGCAGACCGTAACGCTTACCGACGCGCAATATTTAGCGCTTCTTTCCGCGCGCGGCGTTGAAGAGCTGGAGCAATACGCGGAAACGCTTGCTTTCGGATCGAAGATCAACACGAACGCGAATTTGAAGTACGGCACGGACTACGATTTAGGCGATCGGGTAACGTGTATCAATAAGCGCTGGAACGTCCGAATTGACGTTCGCATAACGGAGATCGCGGAAACCTACGAAACCAGCGGCGAAGAAATAGATATTACCTTCGGCGAGAGCTTGCCCGCGCTTCTGACACAAATTCGGCAGATTACGAAATAAAGGAGGGCTTCACAGCATGGAAAAATCAAGTTTCTTCAACAGCGTTTCGCACGATCGCACGTACAAAGCGGAGGATTGGGCGGAATACTTCGCTTCGCTCATCGGGAACGGCGTTTTCCCCGCCCCTTCGACGGGGCTTCAAGTCGTCGCAAACGACGGAATGAAGCTGAACGTCAAAACGGGCAAAGCGTGGATCAACGGTTACTTCTACTTGGACATCTACGTGGGCGCGGGCGTAACAGCAATCACGCAAAGCAAGATCACGGATCAACGATTGAACACGTCGCTTTGCGGCGTTGTTGCCGCCGTCGTTAAGCAGATCGACACGGCGGCTTTTAACGCACAGCTTCAAGCGTGGTTCGCTGAATATCAATCCCTTTCGGCGGCGGAGTACAACACGCTTGTTTCGTATATGAATTCGCTGAAATTGCAGGGTAACACGCAGTACGAAGCGTTCGAGCAACACATGGCGGATTTTGAAACACAGGCGGCGGCGGACTTCAACGCATGGTTTAACGGCTTACAAACCGTCCTTGACGATAACGCGGCAACAAATCTTCTGAACATCACGAACGCGCTTGAAGCGCGCGTGGATATGCTGGAAGCGGTGCTTTTCAATGACATTACGACAAATCCGTTCTTGATCCTCTTCGATGATCTCGACGGCGTAACGTCTACGGGCATTTGGAACGAGAGTTTGCAGAGGATCGAATGCTGACGCGGTACGCTTGCACGGCGGCGGAATTGTCGTGCGTGATCGGAAATATCTTCGCGGAGCTTTCCCCGCCTTGCGGGGATTGCGGCGCGGAGCGGGTAACGATCACAGGAACAACGGTTACAGGGAACGCGGCAACGCTGACCGTTACCGAAGCGGGCTTCGATTTCGACGGGTGCGCCGACGATACCGCTATGATCGAGCGAATGCGGAAAGGACGGGCGCTATATGGACGACTTCTTCTTGATCCACAAGGATAAAGAGTATTTGCGGCATTGCCGGAAGGAAATTGAAGCGTTCGTGCAGGCGCGCGGGCTTTCGCTGAATGCGAAAACGAACATTTACCCATTGAAAAACGGTATTGATTTCTTGGGCTTTCATACGTACTTGACCGAAACGGGCGCAGTTGTCCGCAAGGTGCGCCGCCGCAGTAAAAACAACATGAAGCGGAAATTGAAGAAGTTTTCCGATCTTCGAGCGGCGGGACGTATCGACGAAAAGACGGTTGAACAATCGTATCAAAGATGGAGGGGACACGCCGCGAAGGGTAATTGCTATCACTTGATCCGGCGCACGGATCATTATTACAACAGCTTATTCAAAAACACGGAGGTGGCACAATGTCAAAAGCGATAAGCGCACTTAACGTGGGCGACAAAATCGAAGTTCCGGTATTGTCGGCGTATCAATCCCGCTTCGGCGCGAAGATTGTTTTCAAGGTTGCCGATAAAAACCATTCCGGCTATCCTTCGAATTCCGTAACGCTGATTACGGAAAAGATCATTCAGTTAATGTGTTTCGACGCGAAAGAACCGAACAACAGCAACAGCGACCGGAAGCAAGACGGCAATAACCGATATTTGCATTCCAACCTTCTGCAATGGCTGAACAGCAACGCGGCGGCGGGCGCATGGTACAGCGCACAGCACAGCGCAGACGCGCCGCCAACAAACGCGAACGTATATCAGAATAACAACGAATACGACACGTGGGCGGGCTTCCTTGCCATGATCGAGCCGAAATTTGTTGCGGAACTGCTGGACACAACGCAGACCGTCGTAAAAAATACCGTGACTGACGGCGGCAGTTACGAAACAGTCAATTCAAAAATGTTCCTTGCGTCCAACACCGAAGTGGGACTTGAAAACGAAAACAGTATCGCCGAAGGTTCGCTTCTTGCCATGTTCAGCAACGACGATTCCCGCGTAGCATATCCGACTTCGGAATGCGTGAGCAATTCGGAATATAAAAATTCCGCCTTCGCGACTTCACAGGGATGGTATTGGTGGCTTCGAACGCCTAATTCGCTGCTCACAAGTAAAGTCTGCTACGTCATCAAGGACGGAAAGCGGACCAGCAACCTCGCGTGCATCGGCTACGGTG
The DNA here is from genome assembly GCA_004553575.1 of Clostridiales bacterium. Lineage (GTDB taxonomy): Bacteria > Bacillota > Clostridia > Oscillospirales > CAG-382 > SFLA01. Next base: position 2,059 of record SFLA01000078.1, on the reverse strand, counting down.
GCGTTCGCCCGCTTTGTAATCTATCATCTTCAATCTTGGTATCTGATACCACGAATTCGGATGGTAATTACGAAATTATCTACAATAGCGCGCCTTCCGCGCCTTCCGGTATCACAGCGCCCGCGACAGCATACAGCGGACAGAATATCGAAGTATCTTGCGCGGCGGCGACTGATCCGGACGGCGACGCGCTGACATACTGCTTTGAACGTTCCTACAACAGCGGAGCATGGACGGAAGTTCAAAATTCCGCCGCAAGAACCTTCACGGAAGCAGTTTCGACCGCGTGGAACACGCTGAAATACCGCGTCCGCGCAAAAGACAGCTACGGCAATTATTCCGCGTACACCACAAGCGGAGATATTGCCGTAATCCATAACCAGCCGCCCGTGATTTCCGGCAGTAATGCCGATCTTGGGATCAAGCGCGCCGATTTCACCTATCAATACAGCGTAACCGATCCGGACAATGACGTGGTGAACGTCGTTGAAAAGATCGACGGAAAGACAATCGCGACGAAGAACGCGATCACGCTGGGCGAGACGCAGACGCTTTCCGTTTCCGGAAATACCTTCACGGCGCTTACGAACGCACAGCACACGATCACAATTACGGCGACCGACAGCGCAGGAAATAGCGCCGTCCGGACGCTGACGTTCACGAAGTCGATCGCGGGCTTCGTTATCACGCTTTCCACGCCGCTGGAAGCCAACAGCCAGCCGACACGCGCGAATATCAAGGTAACGCGAGATATTCCGGCGGGCGGCACGTTCAAGGTTGAAGCGACGAACAATCCGTTTGACGCTTCCCCCGTTTGGGAGGATTGCACGAACGCGGTTGTTCAAGGCGTTGCACACGTTTTCACAAATAAGATCAACACGGCGGCGCAGTACGGAATGAATATCCGCGTAACCGTCCAGCGCGGCGACGCGCTGACCGCTTGCTGGGTATCGGGGATCGGGGGGAATTTTGAATGAGCGTAACACACAAGAAGAGCGAAAAGCAGATCGGCGCGGCAGAGCTTGAAGCCTTGCGCGCTTCGATCATGGCGGAGGTTGAAGCCGCCCGCGCCGAAACCGAAGAAAGCATTATTTCGAGTATCCGCAATAACCTTGTTTCCCTTCCGGAGCAAGGCGAAGAGTGGAACGAGAAGAAAAGCTATATCACGGGCGACGTGGTAACGCTTGACGGCGTGAGCTACACGGCAACGCATTACAGCCGTGGAAAATCCCCTGCTTCAAATCCGGACAAATGGACGCGCACACCGACCGAAGAGCAAATCGGCGCATGGGCTGACCTTCCGGACGGCGAAGTAATCACGGAGGGAACAAAGGTAACGCACAACGGGAAGAAATGGGTATGCGTCGCACAGCATTTCAAATCTTCCGTATATTCCCCGCGCGTCAATTCGACGAAGTGGGAAGAGATCACATAAACGGGAAGGAGGATCAACGATGAACACTTTTACAACGGTTCTTTCCGTCTTTTCTACCGTATGCGCTATCGTGTTCGGCTATATCGCCTTTGTTCGCAACAGGGACAAGGACAAGGAAAGCAATGTGAAGCACGACGCGACCGTTTTAACCGAGATCGGATACATCAAGGCGAACACGGACGAAATCAAAGCAGAACAGCGCGAACAGCGAAAGACGAATACGGAGTTCGTAACGCGCTTGACAAACGTTGAAGCGTCGGCGAAACAGGCACACAAGCGGCTTGACCACATCGAACAGCGGATAGATCAAGCAGAGTAACACCAGCGGCGGGGGCTTCCCCGCCGCTTCTTTATTGCAAAGGAGGTATTAAATGGCACTTAAAGGGAGCAACAACGAAGCGCGAATATGGAATTATTGTATCGCGCGGGGATTAACCGAAGCGGGGGCGGCGGGATTGATGGGTAATCTTTACGCTGAAAGTGCGCTTAATCCAAAGAACCTTCAAAACAGCTACGAAAAGAAGCTGGGACACACGGACGAAAGCTACACGGCGGCAGTTGACAACGGGACGTATGGAAACTTCGTGCGGGATCGCGCAGGATACGGGCTTGCACAATGGACGT
>SFLA01000023.1 GCA_004553575.1 Clostridiales bacterium | reverse complement strand
CGATACAGACGCCGCACTTCACGCACTTTGTCTGATCGATGACGAACGGGGACTTAATCGTACCGCTTATCGCACCGACGGGGCATTTCTTGGAGCACAGCGAGCAGCCTATGCACTTCTCGGGATCGATAACGACACGGCAAAGCGCCTTGCAGTGACCGGCCGGGCAGCGCTTCTCGCGGATGTGAGCCTCGTACTCGTCGCGGAAATAACGGATGGTGGAGAGCACGGGGTTCGGGGCGGTCTGTCCGAGTCCGCAGAGCGCGGTGTCCTTTATCGTCTGACCCAGCTCCTCGAGCTTCTCTATGTCGCCCTCCTCGCCTTTGCCGGAGGTTATGCGCTCGAGTATTTCGAGCATTCTTCTGGTTCCTACACGGCACGGAGTGCATTTGCCGCAGGATTCGTCAACCGTAAAGCCGAGGAAGAACTTGGCTATATCGACCATGCAGTTGTCCTCGTCCATGACGATAAGTCCGCCGGAGCCCATCATGGAGCCGATGGAGGTAAGCGAATCGTAATCGACAGGGGTATCGATAAGCGATGCGGGTATACATCCGCCGGAGGGACCGCCGGTCTGAGCCGCCTTGAACTTCTTTCCGTTGGGAATGCCTCCGCCGATTTCCTCGATAATGGTGCGGAGGGGTGTTCCCATCGGTATTTCGACAAGACCGGTATGGGTTATCTTTCCGCCCAGTGCGAACACCTTGGTGCCCTTGGACTTCTCGGTGCCGATCGACTTGAACCAATCCGCTCCCTTAAGAATTATCTGGCAGACGTTTGCATAGGTTTCGACATTGTTTAGTATTGTCGGCTGGTCAAACAGACCCTTAACCGCCGGGAACGGGGGACGGGGTCTCGGCTCGCCGCGCTTGCCCTCGATAGAGGTCATCAGTGCAGTTTCCTCGCCGCAGACGAACGCGCCCGCGCCGAGACGAATGTCGATATCAAAGCTGAAATCCGTTCCGAAGATGTTCTTTCCGAGCAATCCGTATTCTCTTGCCTGTTTAATTGCGGTGTCAAGTCTCTGAACCGCGATGGGGTACTCCGCGCGTACATAGATGTAGCCCTGATCCGATCCGATCGCGTAGCCGGCAATAGCCATCGCTTCAAGCACGGCGTGGGGGTCGCCCTCGAGTATGGAACGATCCATAAATGCGCCCGGGTCGCCCTCGTCGGCGTTGCAGCAGACATACTTCTGAACGTTGCCGCGGTTGCCCGATGCAAACTTCCATTTAAGTCCGGTCGGGAATCCGGCGCCGCCGCGTCCGCGAAGCCCGGAATCGAGCACGGTCTGGATAACCTCGTCCGGGGTCATCTCCGTAAGCACTTTGCCGAGAGCCGCATAGCCGTCGCGTGCTATGTATTCTTCGATGTTTTCGGGATCAATAACGCCGCAGTTCCTGAGCGCTATACGCATCTGGTGCTTGTAGAATGCGGTCTCGCCGAGCGAGGACGCGACTTCGCCGCCCTTTACCGCCGGATCGTTGTAGATCAGGCGCTGAACGGGACGTCCCTTAAGCAGGTGCTCCTCGACGATTTCGGGGATATCCTCGGCGGTCACTCTGGAGTAGAAAACGCCTTCCGGATAGACTATCATAATGGGACCGAGTGCACACAGACCGAAGCAGCCGGTGTGTACAAGCTTTATTTCCTCGGTAAGTTCTCTTTTTTCAAGCTCCGCGGCGAGCGCTTCCCTTACGGCGGCACTGCCGGAGGAGGTACAGCCGGTACCCGAGCAGATTAAAACGTGAGCGCGAATCATATATCATCTTCCTCCGTACCTATATTTTGTAATTTCCGATAGTGTATTCCGCAACGGGCTTTCCGTCCCTTATATGTTCGGTCACAATACGTTTTGCCATGTCCGGAGTTACCTTAACATAGGTAACCTTCTCTTTGCTGCCCTCGAATACCTCGACGACAGGCTCGTACTGGCAGATACCGATACAGCCCGTCTGCGTGACGGTTGCTTTGTCGGACAGCCCCTGTTTTGCGACTTCCTCGACCAGCGTGTTAAGGACGGGTCTCGCGCCGGCGGCGATTCCGCAGGTCGCCATACCGACTACTATACGTATGCCGTTCTGACCCTCGCGGAGGTTGACCTTATCCTTCATCCTCTCTCTGATCTGTGCAAGCTCTTCTAATGTTTTCATGCTTTGTAGATCCTTTCGGTAAATTATATATTATTATTCTTTATTTCATCGTATTGCTGTTCGAGATAGCCGCGTATCCACTGCTGAACCTCAGGCACGGAAAGCGGTATATCGCCGAGTACGCTGCGAAGTTCGCGGGAATCCAGCCGTACCTCTTTACCGTTTATCCGGTGAACGAACAGCAGATTATTCTCGCCGCAGCCCTGCATCATCGAGCACACCGTAGAAACTATGTCCCCGAGCGGGGTGAAATCTATATGCTTTTTGTAAAACAGTCCCTCCGTAACGGTGCCGCGGTCTTTCCCGCTTTGGCTGCTTTTAATATTCACATACCCGCCTGTCTGCTCCGCCGCAAGACGAAACAAGGGAATACCGAGCCCAACCTTTCTTGTAGTGCGGGTGGTGAAGAAAGGATCGGAAACCTTTTTCAGCGTTTCCGGGCTCATACCGCAGCCGTCGTCCGAAACGGTTATGCGCAGGGTATCGTCGGTTTCGTCAAGCACGACCGAGGTGTTCGGCGCGCCGACCGCAAAGGAGTTCTGCGCTATATCCAGTATGTTAAGTGAAAGTTCTTTCATTATCGGCCCTTCAGATAAGCGATTATGCGCTTCCGCACACCGTCCGGGTCACCGTGGGGATCGACCGGCAGAACGGCGTCCGCTTCGTTAATATCCCAAAGGTAATGCGCGTCGCTGTCGGTTATTACACGGCAGGATCCGATCGAAGGATCGGTTCTTACCAGTTCCGGAAGCGCTTTCGGGTCCTTGAGTTCCACGCATCCGAACCGCGGACTTTCCGGCATCTGACCGAGTATCCCGATAATACCGTTTGCGGGACGGTCAATATGTGCGGGTATTACCGCCGCTCCGAAGGACAGCGCAAGCTCGCAGGCGTCGGACAGTCCGAGCGACGATGCCGGCGGCAGGAGGAATTCATATTCCCCGGAAACCGAATCGTCATCCGCGATAAGGTACTGATTCCCGAATATATCGGGACGATTGGGAATACGGCAGCGGAAGGGTGCAAACTTATCTTCAAAAGCCTCTGCCTGCTCAAGCGAATCGAACAGCAGCAGCAGATGAATCTCCTCGGCTGTCGTAAGCTCCATGCCCGGCACCGGAACCACGCCGTAGCCGGCGCACGCCGAAAAGAAGGGGCGGCAGTTGCGGCATGTGTTATGATCGGTCAGCGCGGCGGCTCTAAGCCCTTTTATCTTTGCCATTCCTGCAATATTGTATGCGGTCATGGAATCGTCGCCGCAGGGTGAAAGGCAGGAATGAATGTGAAGATCGTAGGTGCAGCCGCTCATATCAGCTTTCCGAGAGCTATGCAGATACCGTATACTCCGTCAGGCATACGCAAAAGGTTTATCCCCTTGGATTCCGCTGCGGATATTACGTTAGGATCCGTATCGGCAGACTCGGCAATAATTACGCAGGCTACGTCTGCGAGCGACGCCACTGCCGGAACATTAAGGTTGGTCATTATCGTGACCCAACAGCAGCCGGCCTGCGCGCGCCCCATTACCCAGCTTAGCAGATCGCCTGCATAGCCTCCGCTGACCTCGCGGTCGGGGTTGGGAAGTGAAAGCACCTCGGCGGACAGCCTGTCCGCAAGTTCACGGACGGTCATTTGTTATCACCGTATTCCTTTCGCATTTTTTCGCGCATGCGTACGACGCATTCGTCGCACGACGCCTGACCCTTTACTACATCCTCCGCAAAGGCACGGCAGGTGGGAGCGCCGCAATAACCGCAGTCTATCTCAGGAAGTGATTCGAATACTCTTGCCACCTCCGCCATTAGACGCATGGCTGTCTTTCGGTCGGACGAGAATTGGCTTACCGGATTCACCGCAGGGGGCTCGCCGATACCGTACTGCTCGGGTATAATCTTCCCGTCGTCGCTCTTCGGGGGACGGTTCTGGCTGACCGGCAGATAACGGCGTATGTTCTGAAGCCTTACACGTGCGATATACGGGTTTTCCATTGCCAGCACGCCGCCGACGCACCCGCCGGGGCAGGCGTTCAGTTCGATAAAATCGAGGCAGGGGTATGAACCGGTTTCGATCTCGTCGAGCACCTTTATTACGTTTTCAATTCCGTCGGCCGCAAGATAGCGGTCGTTCAGCAGTGAAGAGGATTCGCCGCCGCTGGTCGCCCAGTTTACGCCGATCATTCCTGTGCGTGAAACGGGAAGGGGAGATGTCGCGTTCTTCATGGTATCAAGCAACTCGAAATACATATCGCTTACCGACACCACGCAGTCAACGTTGCTTTTTTCGCCGCAGAGGGCGTTCTTTACGTAGCTGACCTTTGCGGGGCAGGGCGAAATAAACACCGTGCCGATATCCTCGTCTCTCAGTTCAGGATGCTCCGCCTTTGCCTTGCGGCGGGCGAGCATGCCCGCTATTTCGATAGGCGGCAGAATAGGTATAAGGTTTTTAACGAGAGTAGGAAATCTGAGGGTTATCAACCGCACCACAACCGGGCAAGCAGAGCTTATTACCGGACGGACAATGCCTTCCTGCTTCAGGTAGCGCCGTGTATATTCCGTAACCAGCTCCGCAGCCCGTGCGACCTCGAACACATCGTCAAAGCCGTAGTCGAGCAGCCCCTGAAGCATACAGTCGATATCGTCGAGATTGTCGAACTGACCGTACAGGGTGGGAGGCGGAAGAGCGATTTTATATTTATACCGGTTTATGCTGTCAAGCGTGTCGCTCGTGGCTTTTTTTGCGTTGTGCGGACACAGGCGTATACATTCCCCGCAGTCGATACAGCGGTCGGGGTTTATGACCGCGTGACCGTCGCGGATGCGTATTGCCTCGGTCGGGCAGCGTCTCAGACAGTGGGTACAACCCTTACACTTTTCGACGTCGAGAGAGACCGAATGCTGATAGGAATGCATTTAATCCACCTTTCACACACGTACAGTCATTGTTATCTTCGTACCCTTTCCGAGTTCGGAATCGATAATCATCTCATCGGTGTAGCGCTTCATGTTCGGAAGACCCATACCGGCCCCGAATCCGAGCGACCGGATATTGTCGGGCGCGGTGGAAAAGCCCTCCTGCATGGCAAGGTCGATATCGGCGATACCGGGGCCCTGATCGGTCAGAATGATCACTATCCGATCCTCCTCGACTATCACGTCCGCGACTCCGCCGCCGGCGTGGATGACCATATTGATCTCGCCCTCGTACATTGCAATGGATACGCGGCGTATGGTTTCGGGGTCGAATCCGATATCACGAAGGATTTTTTTAACCTTCACCGACGCTTCGCCGGCGGATGTGAAATTATCGCCGTCAACGTCGAACCGGTAGGATAATCGGTGATTATCCATTCAATTCACTCCTTGTTGCCAAGTCCGTTATTGTACAGCATTCCGCACGCCTCGTACATACGGCGGGCGGTCGTCATGACCACTATTCCGCTTTCCTCCGCCAATGCAATCATATCGGCGGTGGGAGCCTTGCTCCTAACGAAAACGATACAGCGCATGTCCATCATCTCGGCGGTGCGGATAACCTGCGGGTTAACGAGACCGGTAAGCAGCACCGCCTGGTTCTTAACATATGCGAGCACATCGCTCATCATGTCGCTCCCGCAGGCGGAATTGACCTCTCTGTCGGCCTTATCTTCGCAGCACAGCACGGTCGCACCGAGAATATCGGCAATATCCGCAATTTTCATATATTGAATTCCTTACATGTATTTCTCGAGAATACCTTTTACATCGGCGGGGGTAAGTCTGCCGTACACCTCTCCGTTTATGGTCATGACCGGAGCGAGTCCGCAGCAGCCGAGGCAGCGGGTATCCTGAATGGTAAACCTTCCGTCCGGCGTGGTGCCTCCGACATCGACTCCGAGTATCTCGACAACCTTATCGAGCACTGCCTGCGCGCCCTTGACATAGCAGGCGGTTCCGGTGCAGACACTGACGACATATTCGCCCTTGGGCTGAAGTGAAAACTGGGAGTAGAAGGTCGCAACGCCGTATACCTCGGTTAGAGGGATGTCCAGCGAATCCGCAATCAGGCCCTGAATCTCGAGGGAGAGATAACCGAAAAGTCCCTGTGCGTACTGCATTATCGGCATGAGCGGCCCCTTAGTGTCCTTGTGCTCCGCAATGAACGCCTTCAGGTCCTCGGTCTTCTGATCAATCTGCTCTTTGGTTAATGACATTCGCTTGTCCTCCTGAAAATATATGTGAGTGATTTCTATGCATCTATAATATAATATCATACTCTCTGCCGTTTTTCAATGATATTGGCGCAAAAAATACATAAAAAGACCCGTTCCGTACCGCGTTTTGCCATTGATTCAACAGGTTAACGGCTTCGGTCATGCTTTCACCGTCCGTATGGGGCAGTATGCGGTTGCGGCACGGGCAGTGCGGTATTGACAAACCGTCGTCGCAGGTATAAAATAATCACAATTTACGATTTCAGAGGTGTTTACATGATTAGAATCGCCGTATCGGGAGTCGGCAGGATGGGCTCCTACCATCTTTCCGTCTATGAACGCCTTATGAGCGAGGGATATCCGGTCGAGGTTGCGGCCGTCTGTGACGTTGATCCGCTCCGTCTTGACGGCAGTAAATCCACCCTGTCCAATATCGCTGCCTCCGGCGCGGACATAACCGCCTATCGTTCGTATACGAGCCTTGACGAACTGCTCGAAAAAGAAGACATCGATGCGGTCGATATTGTAATGCCGACATATCTCCATGCGTCTGCGGCAGAGAAGGTGCTTTTATCGGGACGTCACTGCATGTGCGAAAAGCCTATGGCGCTTAACGCGGACGAATGCGGTCGAATGATCGCAGCCTCCGGCAGCAGCGGTAAAACGCTTATGATCGGACATTGTCTGCGGTTCTGGCGCGAATACGTGTATCTGAAACGCATCTCCGATTCGGGTGTATACGGAGCGAGCCGTGCGGCTGTTCTCTGGCGGGGCGGATTCCAGGATCACGAGAAATCGCCGTCGTGGCAGGACTGGATAATCACCCGCGAGAAGGGCGGCGGCGGACTGTTCGACCAGCACATACACGATGCCGACGCGATAAGGTGGATATTCGGCAAGCCGGATTCGGTAAGCGTGTACGGCAGGACGGTGTTCCCGCACAGCGCAAACGATATTGTGAGCGCCAACTATGTATATCCCTCGAAGGTAATATATGCGCATGACGATATCACCTATAAGGGCCTCCCGTTCGGCTACGGCTTTACGGTCAACTTCGAGCATGCTACGCTGAAGTACGCTGACGGTGTGCTTACGGTTTACCCCGAGTCGGGAGCTCCGTTCGTGCCCGATCTTTCCGACTGCGGTGAGACGGACGACGCGTACTACAACGAGATAAAGTATTTTCTTAACTGTATTTCGTCCGGTACAAAGCCCGAAAGATGCATGCCGCACGAGAGTGCGGAAGCGGTTGCAACGGTTGTGGCCGAGACCGAATCCGCCGACTGCGGCGGAAAAACGATCGCGCTCTGATTCAACGGGGCATCAGCCGGCGTCCGGATTCGCCTGCTCCGTTATCAGGAACGTGGTGATCGTATCCCCGAGCCGGGTGAGCACCGCGGCTGTCTGTTCCGCCTGCTCCGCGGTGCCAAGAGCCGACTCCGTAAAACCGAAATAAGCCACGTGTCGTATGTCCGACGGGGCTGTGAAATAAGTACTCCCCTGCGGAAGAATATGCCGCAGGGGAGTCGTATTATTACAAACAAGTGTTATTCTGTTTTTGATGTCCTGAGTATTGTAAGATAATCCGCTACCGTTACTGTGCCGTCGCTGTCGGCGTCGGGCGATCGAAGATAGTACAGCGCGCCGATAATGTATTCGTGTATCAACTTCGCGTCATTCAATGTCAGCTCTCCGTCGCCGTCGGCGTCGCCGGCAAGCGGTGCGGACATTAACAGCACGGGGTATGCCTTTCCGCTCTCGGTGACGATATAATCCGGCACCGTCTTTTCCTCAGGGTACACCGTTACTTCGGTTCGGCAGCCCTGCTCCGTCATTGCGGAGTAGTACTGCTCCACCAAATCCATAAAGTAGTTCCAGCCGGTGCCGTTGTGTACCAGCCGCTTCGATTCGTTAAGGCGCATATAGTACGGGCACTGCTTCTGATTAAAATAGTAAACGTCATTGTGCTGTATAATATCGTCGGTTTCAAGCCCGTACTTCACGAGCAGCTCCGCGGTGAGCACCGCGGCGTTTTTAAGCGCCGGAAGAAAGTCGTCGTTAAACCAGTTTTCGTATATTTCGCCGGTGGTTATCGGGTAGTTGTTTCCGCCGGGACCGACCGGAGCGCCGTTGCAGCAGATCTCGATTCCTATGGTGCAGTAGTTGTAGTTCGAGGCTGCGTGCCAGCCGACCGTATAGTCGGCAAGTCCGTGATATACTTCCTTCCCGTCAACCGTATAATGCCACGACGAAGACGATCCGTCGTTTTTATAAACCAGATACTTGTGAACAGCACGCGCCGTCCAGAATTTTTGGCACATTCCGGTATTGTGTATTACTATATACTTTATGTCGTTACAGTAATTGGAATAATACGGACGGTCGGTTGTCATGAAGTCGTTGATCAGGGTAACGCTTTCGCCGAATCCGGTGCCGATCTCGAACGCAGTCTGGTCCTCGTTGAAATCCTTGTTGCTCGGATATGCGTATCCGGAGACCTTTTCCGTGCGGTTCTCGGCGTATCCGGAAACATAAGCGTATACGCCGGAAATATCGTAAATAATTCCCTGCCTGTCGGTCATGTCCGAACCGGTTTCACCCACGGTACCGAACAGGGAAATATCGATTTCGTCGGTCATAAGTGTATACCGTCCGCTTTGGGCGTAGGTCACACGGATATACCGGGCGGCGAATCCTTTTTCGAGCTTCAGACGGTTTATAAGTATCTCCGTAGACTTGAATTCTTCGTTCTGTACGATCGCGTTGCCGATTTCGAAATAATGTTCTCCGTCGACGGAAGCGGCCACGGCCACGGACTCGGGAGTAGCGCTTCCTATGCGCTGCTCGGTCATGGTGCGGGTGTATATCTTGTCGATTCCGACCGCAACATAGCCGAGATCGATCGTAACCGAAACAGTATAACTTTCATCGGAGTTGACCGGCTTGAATCCGACCCAGCCTCCGCTTCCGTACCAGTCTGTTCCGGTATAGTCGATTATCGGGGCGTATATACCGTCGGTCAGCATACTGCCGTTGTCGGAATACTCCTCGGTTTGCACCGCGTTTTCCGTCGTAATCGTATACGGCTTACCCTTTGATACGGTTATCTGACGAAGCGTATTATCGACCTGATAGATACAGGCGTTTCCGTCGGCACTGCCGCAAACCGAAAATACCGGTGCAGACAGCATAAGAAGCGCCGCGAGCAGAGAAAAGAATTTTTTCATTTTTATGCACGGCTTCTTTCTGCAAGTCTGTTTATTCTTTCTGCGGCTTCGTCCGCAAGCGAGTCCTTGTGGACGGCGAAGGATACTTCACCGCCGTCATACGTTATGCGAAGCTCCGCGTAATCGCAGTAGCGTTCTCTCCCGGAATCGTTTGCGGTGAATCCCGAATCCGCCACCGAAGCGCCGGTTACGGACGAGACGGGTATCGCAGCCGTGCTGTCGTCGCTTTCTCCGGTAATAAGGTCGCATTTCCTAACCAGAGTATACACGGTGTCGGGGGTAAGGATTACGGTGCCGCCCTCTGTCTTTTCTGTACGCGGAATATTGTCGTTTCCGAACCTGAAGTTTACCCTGTCGGGGTTTTTAAGAGCATATCCGAACGACGAATAACTGCCGATATAATTCGGTTTTTGCCCGGATTGCTCCGCAGTCTTCTTAAGCAGGTCCTCAACGTCAGCGTACTTCGATGCGGCATAGCCGTCGATCGAATCGTCGCGTGTGCGTACGGCGAAGAAGCAGATAAGCACGACTACCCCTGCGACCGCACAAAGCAGCGTTATCTGATAGAATTCCCGGATATGGCACAGCTTTACCAGCACGAGATACGACAGCAGACCGCCCGCTATCAGTCCCGTGGCGACGTAAAGAAGCAGCTTGGTTTGTCTGAAATATTTTGCAACGCCTTTTTCGTCCATTGTATCCTCCCGTTACGTCCTGATAATTATATATTTTATGCTTCTGAATATCAAAAGCGGAGACCTCGCTTATATTCTTACCCGTTATTTGCGGTAAGCACCGGCAAAAGGTTCCTGTATACCTCCTCCGCATAGGTCAGATAGCTCTCGTTATACGGGTGAAGTCCGTCCTTAAAGACTTCGGGGTGCGTAAGCGACCACGAATGCAGGTCGATGGTGCCGATACCGTATTCGGCGGCGATATCGTTAAGAAGCGGCAGAGCGTACGTCTCTATCTGCGCCGCCCAATCGTTTGCGGTTTCGGCAGAATAGCCCTCGACGGGGAATACCGATGTCGGCAGGCAGATAAGAACGGTTACATCCGGATTCAGACCGTAAAACGCATCGATGATTTCCTTTGCGGACGCTTTGAAGACCGTTTCGCGCTCGGGATCTGACCAGTCCTTGTAATCGTGCACCGGATTGCAGTCGTTGGTGCCCAGCTCGAATATTACAACATCCGGGTTGAAAGCCTTTGCCGCACGGAATTCGGCGCTGTCGGCATAGGCGTAAACATCGGTATTGCAAACCGAATAACCGCCGATACCCGCGTTCAGCACGCAGTAATTCCAGCCGAGCAGTCCCTGAAGATATGCCGGATAGCTTTGGGTGTAACGGTTATCGGAATTATATGCTTCGGTAATGCTGTCGCCGACACAGGCAATCTTCGTTACTTTTTCTTTGCCGTTGTAAGTGAAGTCGGTAAGGTTGCCGTCGGTATCGGACCGTATCGCCCGCGAGAGGGCGAGATATGCAAAATGGCTGCCGTTGGCGTAATTAGCCGCCAGCATTATCTTGCTGCCGAGCACGACCAGCGTGTACTGCCCGACTTCGAAGGAATCGCGGTCGAATGCATTGCGCAGCTCGCGTCCGGCGGTAAAGCCGATAAGTATCTCATACTCGGTTTCGGTGGTCGAATCGCCCGTAACCTTAAGGGTGTAGCCGCATACCGATGAAATAAAGTCGTTAAGTTCGGCGGCGACGTCGTAATATTTTGCGCAGTCCGTCGTTTCGTGGTAGACTATTGTGAACTGCGAAAGGCTTACTCCGTTCACCGTTATGTCCGAATACCGGTTGTCGGTAGATTCGCTCCCGGTGCCGGATTCCGCGGCGGAAGAAACGCTTTCCGCACCGGAAACGTCGTTGTTGTCCTGCACACAGCCGGACAGGGACAGCAGCAGACAGATTGCGATGACTATACACTGTATTTTTTTCATGATATTCACCTCATCTTGCAATTATACCCGTTTTTTTCGGCGCAGTCAATACATAAAACGGCGCAATACGGTACGAAAAAAGAATCGGTCCGCCGGAAAAACGGCGGACCGTAAGGGTATATGTCAGGTATTGTCAGTTGCTGCTTTCCTTGGGGAATATCGCCACAACGGCTCCGTCGTAGTTTTCCTCGATGAACTGACGGACCTCTTCGGTCTGAAGAGCGGCTATGAGTGCAAGTACCTTCGGGTCTTTCTCGTGTCCTTCTTTAACGGCTATAATGTTCGCATAGGTCTGAGCGGCCTCGCTGTTTGCGTCCTCTACAGCCAGCGCGTTGTGTACGTCGAGTCCGCCCTCTATGGCGTAGTTGCCGTTGATGACCGAGAAATCGACGTCGCTGAGCGAGCGGACGAGCTGGGCTGCCTCGAGCTCGGTTATTTTAAGGTTCTTCGGGTTGGAAACAATGTCGAGTACTGTCGCAGTCATTCCGGCGTCGTCTGAGAGCTCTATAAGACCGAGCGACTCGAGCAGAAGCAGTGCTCTGCCTTCGTTGGTTCCGTCGTTGGGAACGGATATGGTTGCACCGTCGGCAATGTTATCAAGCGAACTGCTCTTGCCGGCATAGATTCCGAACGGCTCGTAGTGCACAGCGGCTACCGATACAAGATGGGTACCGTTCTTTTCGTTGAAATCCTGAAGATAGGGGAGATGCTGGAAGTAGTTTGCGTCAAGTTCGCCGCTCTCGACAGCGGTGTTGGGGAGAACGTAATCGTTGTATTCGACTATCTCAAGGGTGTAGCCCTGCTCGGCGAGATTGTCCTTGATGGCTCCGAGAATCTCGGCGTGAGGGGTAACGCTTGCGCCTACACGGATAACTTTGTCACCGGCATTATCGCAGCCGCAGAAGAATGCGGAGCAGAGCACAAGCACCAGAATTAAAGAAACGATTTTTTTCATAATGGGGTCTCCTTTTATAAAATATAATTTCAATTTTTGGGTTTATTTGGTTATTTTTAGCCTTCGGTCGGACTTTTTGGCAATAAGCATGCCGACCTCCTGGAATATCTGCACCAGCACGACCAGCATCGCAACGGTTATAAGCATGGTTTCGTCGTCGTAGCGGTAGTATCCGTAGTTAACGGCTATCGTACCGAGCCCTCCGCCTCCGGTAAAGCCCGCCATCGCCGAGTAGCCGAGTATTGTGGTTATTGCTATCGCACTGCCTACAATAAGGGAAGGCTTCGCCTCCGGAAGCAGAACCTTACAGACTATCTGGAAATTGCTTGCTCCGACCGACTGAGCCGCCTCCACAACGCCCGACGGAACTTCCTTTAGCGAGGATTCGACCATTCGTGCAACAAACGGAGCCGCGGCTATTACGAGCGGGACTATTGTCGCGGTCGACCCGATAGTCGTTCCGACTATCGCGCGGGTGAACGGAAGCAGAGCCACCAGCAGTATGAGAAACGGTACCGATCTGAGAATGTTTACGATAACTCCGACCGCGGTGTTCACCGCCTTGCAGGGCCGAAGACCGGATTTATCGGTCACACACAGCAGCACTCCGATCGGAAGTCCGAGCAGATATGCAAACAGTGTGGACGTAATAACCATATACAGGCTTTCAATTGCGCCCTTAAGGAACACTTCAGCCATTCTCATCAGCCTCCTCATAATGGATTCCTCTCGACGAGAGGTAGGATTTTACGCGCGCCGCTGCGGTTTCTTCTTCGGGCAGCCTTAGCAGCATCTGACCGTAGCAGACGCCGCCGACCGCACGGGTGTTTGCGGCTACTATGTTTACCGCGGCGTGACATTCGAGCGACAGATTGCTTATAATCGGCTCGCTGGCGTTCAGACCGTCGAACACCACGCGAAGCACCGTGCCTCTTGTCATGCTGTCCACGGAATCGGTCGTGGGGAGAATAAGGTTCTTTGCCGCACGTGACTGCGGGGAAAGGAAGATATCCTTTACGTAGCCGCTTTCGGCTATGCGGCTGGAATCTATAACTGCGACTTTATTGCATATCTGCTCGATCACCCGCATCTCGTGCGTGATAATAATCATCGTAACGCCGGTGTCGCGGTTTATACCCCGCAGGAGCTCGAGCACCTGACGGGTCGTATCGGGGTCGAGAGCGCTCGTCGCTTCGTCGCACAGCAGCAGCTCCGGATCGGTAGCAAGCGCGCGGGCTATAGCCACTCTCTGCTGCTGTCCTCCGGAAAGCTGCGACGGGTATGCGCCCTCGCGGTCGGCAAGTCCGACCCGCTCGAGCAGCTTCCGCGCCTTAGCCTCCGCCTCGCGGCGGGGGGTTCCGGATACTTCGAGAGGGAACAGCACATTTCCCAGCGCGGTACGCTGCTGAAGCAGATTGAAGTTCTGGAATATCATCGACATTCGTCTGCGGCATTTGCGTATGCCGGCGGGACTCAGCGTGCCGATATCGGTGCCGTTGAAGATCACCTGACCCTCTGTCGGACGTTCGAGAAAGTTTATACAGCGGACCAGCGTGGACTTCCCGGCGCCGGACAGTCCGATAATCCCGAACACGTCCCCGTCCTCTATCTTAAGGTTTATGTTCTTCACAGCTTCGACGGGATTCGCACCGCCGTAATAGGTTTTGCCCAGATTAACAAGTTCAAGCATTTGTTTCACTCCGAAAAAAACAGGAAGTCCGAAGACTTCCTGCGTGATCGATTAGGTGATTGCCGTGCGGGACGGGTTACCGACCGACGGAGCAGAAAGAATTCGGTAATATGGCGCAACGGGACATACGCATGGTGCACATGCGCATCTCTGTCACAGTGATTGCCCAAAAGCCGAACATTTCTTCCTCCGAATTAAAACTTTTGTACGAGTATACACGCAGGCAGGTAAATTGTCAAGAGTTTTTTTGAATGTTTTTTGTGTTTTTCAGATATCGTATTTTGCCGAAAGCCTTGCGGGCGGCATATGCAGCAGTGATATTACCGGAGCGATTCCTATAAACAGATTCGCCGCGGTCAGCGCAAGAACGGTCAGTGCGAGTGCGGGGAGAGTTATCGAATATTCGATTCCGAGCGACTGCACGCTGCTCAGCAATGTAAGAACTCCGGCGGTCGCAAGCGATCCCGGCAGTGTCGTGAAGGCTGAGGTTATAAGTATCTGAACAGCAAAAACGGCGGAAATGCTCGATTTGCCGATACCGAGCAGACGGTACACGCCTATATCGCCGGCAGACCTTACCGCGGAATATTTCATGGCCGTAAACAGCACCGCAAGCGACATGAGTAATATGGCTCCGGTTACGACGGCGCGTGCAGAAAGCCTTTCCGAGCGCTGACGATCGTAGCTTGCCTTTCCGTCCCCGTAGTCGTAATCCACCGTACACCTTATGGTATCGTGCTCGGTTTCGCTGCTTTTAAAGTATTGACGTACGGCTGCGGGGTCGTCGGTAAGAACCGTAAAGCTCTTGGTGCTGCAGACCATGGCGTTAAGTATGACTTCGTACAGCTCGTCGCTTACGACGTAGGTGAACGGAAAGTCGTCGGAATAAAACCCGGTCGCCATGAAGTGAAGCCCGTTTCCGGCGGAATATGCGTTTTCGCCGCGGGTGGTGTAATCCCATGTGTGCTTGTTTACAAGAGCCTCCGGCATTCCGGATTCGCTTTTTCCGAGCGTTATTCCGGCGTATTCGGGGTACGCCTGAATAAGACTGCTCAGCGGAGCGACCGGATTTCCGGACATCCCGAGCGAAAGCCCGACAAACCGGTCAATATACAGCGATGTGTTGCCGGTATCGCAGATACCGACTATCGTAAGTGTAATGCCCTTCCCGGTGAAGACTATCCCGTCACCGAGAAACGATCTGTAATCGGTTATGGACTGCGACATTATTGTCTTTCTGTCCATAAAGCTCTGAAGCATCCAAACATCCGCGACAGCCTCGAGCGGATTTTCGGGCATCCGCCCGGCAACAAGGCTGCTTTCGTCAACGTAGTCAATCGGCATATACGAATACCCGTAAAACTTCGATGACAGGCTGCCGAGCTGGTAAAATCCGTCCAGCTTGTAGGTGGGCTCGGCTGTGAAACGCGGCCACAGCTCCGCGTTTATACCGCTTTCGGATATTCCGGTAATGATTCCGTTTGCCGTCTCGTCAAAGGCAAGATAGCTTATAAGGGCGTTCTTTTCAACGGTTACGTCCACCGCCCGCGAATCGCTTTGGATAAAACTGCGCATGTCGAGATTCCGAACGGTTTCGAAATCCGCAACCGCAATCACCGAGAACACCGCCGTGAGCAGCATTGCGACGGCGGGCATTATCATACGCTTGCCCATAGACGCTATCGACGCGGCGCCCATCGACAGTATCTGCTTTGCGGTAAGCCTTCCGGTGCGAACGGGAGCGATATTTTCAAGCTCGAAGCTTTCGTCGGCGGCGTCGTTGTCGGTTATTTCCGGGCGTTCATCGTCGACTATGCGCGCTTCGGACGATCCGTCTATCACTGCCAGCTTTTCGCCGTGGTCGGCGCGTACGAACACTTTTCCGCGGTCGCAGACGACTGTAAGCGAAACGCTGTCTCCGGGTCTTCCGTAAAAGTCCATGTACGCTTTTTCGTTTCCGATACGGCTGTTGTCGTATTCCTTAAGATACAGCGCGGTGTCATCCGTACGGGTGTAACTGCGCTTTCCCGTTATCTCGCGGTCTTCGGTTATCACGCCGTCGCGCAACGATATAATGCGGTCGGCAAAGAATTCCGCGATCCGCCTTTCGTGTGTGGCGAGCAGAACCAGACGGCTGCGGGACACCTTTTTGAGTATGCTCATAACCCGCATTGTTGCCGCTTCGTCGAGGTTTCCGGTGGGCTCGTCCGCAAAAATAACCTGCGGACTGCGTATCAGTGCGCGGGCTATTGCCACACGCTGCTGCTGACCTCCGGACAGCATCGATACCCTGCGCTTTCGGTATTTAAGCATTCCGACCGAATCCAGCAGGTATTCTATCCTCGATTTTTCCTCGTCCGGAGAAAGACCGTACGGCGCGAGTGCCAGCCTTAGGTTTTCGTAGACGGTCTGACCCGAAAGCAGATAATAATTCTGGAAGATATATCCGAAATTCCGGTTGCGTATGCTCTCGGTGCGGCGGTCCATACGTCCTGTCATTTTGTTTCCGCCGACCGTAACGCTTCCGCCGCGGAAGGTATCTATTCCCCCGACGGTGTTTATCAGAGTGGTTTTTCCGCTTCCGCTTTCACCGAGCAGGCAGACAAGACCGGTCGGTGCAAAGCTCACCGAAACGCCTTCGAGCACTTTGTGACGCCCGTAGGATTTTTTCAGCTTTTCAAGAGAAATGAACTTTTCCATTTCGCTATTCCTCCTGCTCCGGGTCGCGTATTACCCTCAACTTCAGGCGCTTTGTCAGATACCGGTTGTATCTTTCGGTAAGCGCCGCGGCAGCGGCGGAGGCGCAGATTGCGAGGAATATAAAATGGTACCACCTGAAATATTTCAGCATATCCGTAATGTATTTAACACCGCCGAGCGCAGTCGCCGCAACCGCCGCAGCGAACAGCAGCGCCGCTGCGACGAATTCGCCGTAAAGTTCGTATCTGTTCATGTCCCTAACCATTTTAACGGTCATTCCGACAGAGGTAAGAACCGAATAGTCCTTTCTTTTAAGCTTAAGAAAGGCGCCGAGTACGATTATCTCCAGTGCGATTACGCCGATAAATCCTCCTATCGATATGCACAGGTTGACCAGACGCTCCTGAACCTTGCCGGGATCGTATTCAAGCGTTCCGGAACGGTACGGGACGGTGGTATCGAGTCCCAAAGCGGAAAGCGCGGCGAGCACACTGTCGCAATAAGCGTAGCTTTCGATATATACCGACGCCTGTCCGCTTTCGGGATTACCGAAGGCGAGCTCGTAAACCTTCGGGGACACAGCGACGATAAGCTTTGTGGAAGCGGAGTAATCCGCCATGCCGACACGGGAAATGAGCCTTCTTTCCGCTCCGCTCCCAACGGTGTATATCTCCCCGCCTTCGGTTATATTCAGGTCGGAATACGCCGACGACAGCCGGTAGGAAGCACCGTCCAGCGTGCCGTCTACAATAAGATAACATTCGAAGCCGTTAACCATAAGTACGTCCTTCGAGGTGAGATAGTTGAACAGTGCGACTCCGTTTTTGTCCCCGAGCGATTCGGCTATGCTGAACGAAAGCTGATCCGAAAAATATACCCTGCCTCCGCCGCCGGGCACGGTGCCGCATACCGTCAGGTCGAGCGCAACGTGCTGTCCGGCTCCCCAACCCGAGTTCTGCTTGAAATAGAATCTGAAGGTTTGACCGATAATCGATGTGTCGTCGGACGCCGCAATCACTTCGTCCGCACGTTCCGGCATTCTCCCGGCAGTAAGCATATCTTCGGTTACCGACGTACAGGAACGCATGAAATTACCGCTGATAAGGCTTACGGATACCGTATCTTTATCGGATTCCGGGATGTATGCGGTATTGTAAATGAATTTATAGTCGGTACCTTCTCGCCAGTAATAGGTTACGTCGTTTACAAGGTCGTACTTGTCGACATTCGCCACATGCTCGATATCGCCAATTTCTTTAAGCTGTTCGGAGGTAAGCGGACTGCCGTCGTAGTTGCGTACGCAGATCCGCGTGTCGTCTCCGTTGGCAAAAGCGGTCGGGTCGTATATTTTGGTGTCGCTGTCGTCGTATTCGCTTAGGAACGAGCCGAGAAAAACAAACATCGCCATAAGCGATATAAGCATGAAGCCGGTTACCAGCAGAGTCTTTCGGGGCTGAGCTCTTACGTTCAGCCGTGCGAATCTGCGCGAGGTTTCACGGTCGGGCGTACCGGAATGCGGCGGCAGCTCCTCCGGAGTGTCGCTCACACGCGGGTTGCAAAGCACGTCCGCCACGACTCTTCCGTCGTGCAGGCGGATCTTACGTGTTATATACGGATCAGCCTCCGCTGTGTTGTGTGTGACCATTATCACCAGCCTGTCACGCGACAGGGAACGAAGCAGCTCGACTATCTGGCGTCCGTTTTCGGTGTCGAGATTTCCGGTAGGCTCGTCCGCCACGATAATCTCCGTGTCTTTTGCGAGTGCGCGCGCTATCGAAAGCCGCTGCTTCTGACCGCTGGACAATCTTCCCGCCCGGTGTGTCTCGAATCCCGACAGGCCGACTCTTTCGAGCAGCGATACCGCACGCAGGCGCGCGGTTTTTTCGTCAGTGCCGTTTATCATCATAGCCGCGGCGACATTTTCAACGGCGGTATAACTGTCTATCAGGCTGTAATCCTGAAATACAAAGCCGATTTTGCGGCGGCGGTATTCCTCCCAGTCGGCGTCGTCGAAGTAGGAGGTCTGCTTACCGTCAACGTACATTTCGCCGTCGTGATACGGAAGCAGAGCGGATATGACGTTCAGCAGAGTGGTCTTGCCGCTTCCGCTTTCGCCGGTTATTGCCACGAATTCGCCGCGCTCAAGCTCGATATTAATCTTGTTAAGTCCCGCCACTACGGTTTCACCGCTGTGGTAGTACATCGAAACGTCCTTCAGTATAAGCATTTCGCCATAAGCTCCGCGTGCGGCGGCGGATTATTGCTTCTCCGCCCGCGGATTTCCTCCGAAATATTAAATATCAGTATATACGGTATCAACACCGATGTCAAGTATACAGAACTACCCGTACCGTTTGCCGTCGGTATAAAACCGGAGCAGAGAACGCCGAAAAACTCGCGATACAGTAAAAGCGCCCGGGGAATCCGCAGACACCTCGGGCGTACATATTCGGTTAACTGATTTACTGCTTCTTGTACCCGCACTTCGGGCATACGCCTTTTTCGTTCAGCGCGATGCCGCAAAGGGGGCAGCGTTCCTTCGTGCCTTCCGGCTTGTATTCCTGGGACGCAGCATTAACACCGCTGGTGAAAGTCAGCTTGGCGATATTAAGCTTGTCCTTAAGGAGCTCATAAACGATTTTTATCATACCCTCAACGGTCATTGTCTCTTTGGTTACGACAAGGCGGCAGTCGGGATATGCGGCTGCGAGCTCGGTTTTGAATGCGGGACCCTTCATCTTGTTGGACGGAGCGCCGTCCTTAATTCCCTGCTCTTCATAGACCTTAAGAATTGCGGGCAGCAGCGGGTCGTCTTCCCGCAGAATCAGAGCGTGGTCAAAGTTCTTCAGAACCTCCCATGCGGTCTTCTGGATTTCGTTGCAGGGGAAGACCATGTTCACGCCCGGCTCAACGGTGTCCTCGACTTCGATGGTCAGAACGCCGGTGTGTCCGTGAAGATACTGTGCTTCTCCTTTGAAACCGTAAAAACGGTGTGCGTACTGCAGGTCCAACTTGGTAATGCTTCGCATATTAATCCTCCTGAAATGATTTATTAAACCGCCTGTATGCGCGATTTTTGAAAGTCTGTTACCGATCCTCGGAATTCATTTGCTTCTTGCATTCCGGGCATACACCGTGAAAGATTATTTCATAGCCGGTAAAGTCAAAACCACGGGTATCTCTTATCCCGCTTTCAAGCCCGGCGACAAAATCCATGTCCACATCAAATACACGATTGCAGATTCTGCATTTCACATGGCAGTGATTGCGGCTGATATGGTCGAAACGGTCGGCACTCCCCGGAATTTCCAGCCGGCGGATCTCGCCCAGCTCGGATAAAAGATTCAGATTTCGGTACACGGTTGCCCTGCTGATTGTGGGATGCTCTTTTTTTATTTCGCCGTAAACTTCGTCTGCTGTGGCGTGGCAATGCAATTTGTTAACTGCCGCAAGGACCAAAGAACGCTGGATTGTATTACGTCTTGCCATGGCGTCACCTTAATTATATATAATCCTTATTGATATTATATATCATTAAAGATCGAAAGTCAATACCTGTGTACGCATAATTTTAGATTTTACGGCTTAAAGCCGGCACGAAGACGGTATGAAACGCGCTTATAAACATCAATATGCAAGTATAGACGGTCGTTTTTTATTGTTCCGTTAGCCGCGCTCATTCGTCTGCCGTTTGTGATTCCGGGCAATGCAGTAAAATCCTCCGTTTGACCGATGTACGATCATACGGAGGATTTTTTTATAAT
>SFLA01000077.1 GCA_004553575.1 Clostridiales bacterium | reverse complement strand
GTTTGTGCTGTTTTTGATTTGCTATGCAAAGGGACGGTGGAATCCGTTCCGGAAGGTACGGGAAGCGTAAGGATGGATGGAATGCTTTACGGAAGTGTTTGCCCGCAAAAGCTTAAGAAGAAACGAGAAGATTTGAGAAGATACGAAAATCGCCCCTAACATTTAGGCATTGGAAGGGGCACAAATGCAAGGATTTAAGAAGAAATCCGGTACTTTTAAGGAGATTCATAAGATGATCAAAATCTTATTCGTCTGCCACGGCAACATATGCCGCAGTCCGTCCGCAGAATATATAATGAAGGATATAGCGGCACGGAACGGAAGAACCGATATCGAAACGGATTCCGCGGCGGTGAGCAGCGAGGAAACCGGCAACCCGATATATCCGCCCTCCGCGCGCGAGCTGGACAGGCACGGCATTCCCCACGAAAAAGGCTGCGCCAGAAGAATAACCCCGTCCGACTGCGAAAAATACGACCTCATTGTCTGCATGGACGAGAGCAATGTTCGCGCGCTGACCGACAGATTCGGCGAAGAAATACGTGGCAAGATAAAGCTGCTGTCAGATTACGCGGGGCTGAGCCGGATAGACGACCCGTGGTATACACGCGATTTTGCACGAGCATACGAAGAGATATCGCGCGGATGCGAAAACCTATTCATATCGCTGTCCGGGCATGTAGGCTGATCATTATGCCGTCAGCGCGAAAACAGCACTCGCAGGTGTGCGAGTGCTGTTTTTTGTAATTTATACGCCGTTTTTAGCGTAATCAGACAAGCGTCTGCAAGACATAGCGCCATATTTGCGATGTTAACTTAGCACTTAATTTGCTTAAGTGCTAAGATTTAACACTTTGATAACACTTTTTGCTTTAATCGTTAACAGACTCGGGGTATAATGTACGCGTACAAAGAAAAAAGAAAGCGCGACGGAATACCCCCCGAACGGGGAGCGCGCCGGAAGCCTTTCAAAAGGCTTAACAAAGATTAATTTTTTAATTCCAAAAGGAGGAATTATTATGTTTGAACTTACACCGTTTGTACACAACACCGTGAACAGGTACGATCCGTTCCGCGACATGGAAGAGATCAGCAGACGCTTCTTCGGAAGAGATGAGCTTGCCGCATTCAAGACCGATATCAAGGATAACGGCGACGCTTATCTGCTCGAAGCCGATCTTCCGGGGTTCGACAAGGACAACATCCGCATCGACATCGACAACGGCTACATGACCATTTCTGCAGAACGTCATTCAGACGTCGAAAAGAAGGACAAGAAGAACCGCGTGGTTTACTCCGAGCGTTCGTTCGGATCGTTCAGCCGCAGCTTCGATGTAACCGGTATCGACGAAAAGGACATTTCCGCGGAATATACCGACGGAGTCCTTAAGATTACGATGCCCAAGAAGCCCGAGACCGCCCCGACCTCCAGAAGACTCGAGATCAAATAAACAGATCAGCCCGCGGGCAGGGACGGAAAAATCACAGTGAAAAACCGGAGAGCGCGTACACGCTCTCCGGTTTGTTAACGTATTGATTAATAATTCTCGGCTTTGATCTGGAAATATGCCTTCGGATGTGCGCAGACGGGGCAAACCTCGGGAGCCTTTTTGCCTACGACAATGTGTCCGCAGTTGGAGCACTGCCATATTGCGTCGCCCTCGCGGCTGAAGACAAGACCTTCCTTGCAGTTGGCAAGAAGCTTTCTGTATCTCTCCTCGTGCTCCTTCTCGATCTTCGCAACACCGTCAAACAGTCTTGCGATAGCTTCGAAGCCTTCCTCACGCGCCTCGGCGGCAAAGGTTGCGTACATATCGGTCCACTCGTAGTTCTCGCCGTCGGCTGCCGCCTCAAGGTTAGCCTCGGTGTTGCCGATGCCGCCCAGAAGCTTGAACCACATCTTGGCGTGTTCCTTTTCGTTGTTCGCGGTTTCCTCAAAGATATTCGCTATCTGGACATATCCGTCCTTGCGTGCCTGTGAAGCAAAATAGGTGTACTTGTTTCTTGCCTGAGATTCGCCGGCAAAAGCGGTCTGAAGATTTTTCTCGGTCTTTGATCCTTTGAGATTCATTTTATTGGCTCCTTTTTTGAAAAATTATAAAATTTTGTTTTCTTTGCATTTGTTTTCTTTGCATTCGGGGCATATCCGGCTCGCCGTCAGCTCAATTGACGTTACGCCGTCGCCCAATCTCTGCGCAAGCTCGCGAGTGATATCCTCGGGTATATCGCAGACCGCGCCGCACCGGGAACAAATAATATGGCCGTGAACCGTAAGCGTTCCGTCAAACCTGTCGGCGCCGAACGGCACCGGCACCCGTCTTATAAGCCCTTCGTCGGCCAGCCTGCCGAGGTTGCGGTAGACAGTGCCGAGAGATATATCCGGCATCGACTCCCTGACGCAACGGAAGACAGTCTCGGCGTCAGGATGCAGCCGGCTTCCGCGCACCGCGGCAAGCACTGCCTCTCTCTGTCTGGACATATGCTCCTCCGTATCAGTAATAATTACTATTACTATTATATACGAAAATATATAAAAGTCAATAGCCGTTTACGAATAATATTTTTACAAACAGTACAAATGCTATTGACTTTATATCGTTATACACGTATACTTGTGTTACTGCATTAAAAATAAATTTCGGGAGGATTTTCAAGCAATGAAAAAGTTTGTCACGGTATTCCTTTCCGCCGCATTGCTGATATCGGCATTTGCGGTAAGCGCTTCCGCCGCAGGCAAAACCATGATGTTCACCGACTTCGACACCCTTGTAAGGTTCGAAGAGGGCGTTGACATCGTCGACAACGGCGACGTAACCGAGGATACGTTCAAGGACTATTACGGCAACGCGTACGACTGGACTTCCGCTCTTGAGAGCAAAGTCAAGCTCGAGATAGTCGACGGCAAGGGCGAGGGCGGAACCAAGGCACTTGCAATTACGAAGAGCGACGTCAAGGAAAACGCCTGGGTCGAGCTTTACGGCACCTCTGCCAACAGCATTTCCGACAATTATGCCGGCGCGAAGTACCTTTTGGTATGGGCAGACTTCACGGACGTTGAGTTCCGCAAGGCCTGCTTCGGCGTTATAGCGGACGACGGATACCACACCCTTTACCGCACCGACGAAATCGACGCGAGAACCGACCTCGAGTTCTATCTTTACAAAAACGGCGAGTGGGTTACCTGCTATCACGGCTATGACGGATGCTTCGGAGCCGATCAGGATTCCCCCATTAACGGATTTGTCGGTTATATGGCATTCCCCCTTGCAGACTTCATGTCCTGGGACAGCGCAGACAATCTGTTTGACGCAGACACCACCAAGGTAGAGGGCGTATTCTTCTATTTTGACGTCGCGTCCGACGATTATCTCGATAAGACCTTCTACTTCGACAACATTGCTTTCGTCGAGGATTACAAGAGCTTCGACGCCACCGTGTTCACTGCCGGTGAAGGCGAGACTTCCACGGGCGAGACTTCCACGGGCGAGGTTTCCGAGAACGAGACTTCCGATACCTCGGAAGAAGATTCCGAAGGCACCCCCGTTCTCGGTGACGGCAGCCTCACGATCATTCTCGTGTGTGCCGCCGCCGCGGTCGCAGCAGTCGTGATAGCCGTTGTGCTTGTTGTTAAGAAGAAGCACGCATAACGAAGCCGCACAGAAATAATCCGGTTTTCCGCCCCGTCTGTAAAGCAGACGGGGCGACTGTTTTCGGCGTATGCCGCATTTCAAGCCGAAAAGCGCACAGGGTGTAAACGATTGCCTATTGACTTTTTTTAAAATTTGGATTAAAATCTCCGAAAAGCAAATAATCGGACACGATACAAGAAGTGCATATATTGCAAGCTGATACGATACGGAACGTCAGGCCTTTTGTATCGTCTTTGCGCGTACCTAAGGTATGCGCTTTTTTGTTGCTTTAATACGAGGAGGAACTCAAATGGATCAAAAAGCAAATTCTTTTCTGGAAACGGAG
>SFLA01000076.1 GCA_004553575.1 Clostridiales bacterium | reverse complement strand
TCTTTTATACCTCTTGCCGTAGCTGCGGCAATCATACTGGCCGTGCTGCTTTTCGTTCCGGGAAAAGACGAAGGCAAGAAGGAAGAACCTGTTCCTCTGCCGTCGCCGGCTGTCACGCAGGAAGCACCGGAAGCGGCTGCGACCACAGAGCCGGAAGCGGCTGCGGTCACAGAGCCGGAAGCGGCTGCGGCCACAGAGCCGGAAACGAAAAACAAATTTGTCCAGATATCCTCCAATCTGGGACACACCGCGGCACTTTGCGCAGAGGGGTATGTACATACAGTCGGAGACAACGAATACGGACGATGCAACACGGACGAGTGGACAGACATCGTAAAGGTGGCGGCGGCATATGACGCCACATACGGATTGAAAGCCGACGGAACGATGGTTTCCACAAGAGAGGACGACACAGACTGGGTGTGTACGGATATCACGGACTTCGATGCGGAGGTCATATTCGTCGGGGTGCGGTCCGACGGAGCACTGGTGGACGAGTGGAAGATTCTTGACGAAGGCAGCGAAATCGTCATGGTTTCCACCGAAGCGGGCAACTGCCTTGCGCTGACACGCAAGGGAACAGCGGTTATTTGCAGTACGAATCTCCCATCCGGTGATGATTTCGGGCAGGAGGAGGTCGGAAAATGGACGGATATCGTGTCCGTTGCCGTCGGTGAAAAACACGCAGTAGGCCTGAAAGCGGACGGCACCGTTGTTGCGGCGGGGGACAATTCTTACGGGCAGTGCGAGGTCTCCGGCTGGGACAACATCATTTCCATAGCGGCGGGGTGGAAGCACACGGTCGGGCTCAGAGCAGACGGTACCGTTGTCACCGCCGGTGATAACTCCTTCGGACAATGCAATGTTTCCGAGTGGCGGAATGTGACCACAGTATCCGCAAGCTGGTATAACACGACCGCGCTTTGCTCCGACGGCAGAATTCTTGCCGTCGGCGATAACAGAGCCGGCCAGCTGGACGTCGAAAAGCTCGTATGCAATCATGGTGAGAAGACCGTAGATGACGACGACAGACAAAGCGGCGTTCAGCTGCCGGAAACGCAGTCTCCTCAGAGAACCGTACTTCATTCCGGCGATATCGGAGACCGTATCACATGGGAGCTCTACTCCGAGGAAACGCAGCCTCAGGAAACGAAGTCTCCTCAGAGAACCGTACTTCATTCCGGCGATATTGGAGACCGTATCACATGGGAGCTCGACTCCGAGGGCGTTCTCACAATAGACGGTTCGGGTCTGACAACCAATTACAACGACACAAGCAGAAGAGCGCCGTGGTATGAGTTCAGGGACAGCATCGAAGGAGTGGTTATCTCCGGAGAAATTACCAGTGTTCCGGAATATGCGTTTGCCGGATGCTCCAATCTCAAGAGCGTAAGTCTTTCACAGAGCATTACCGAGATAGGCATCCGCGCGTTCAGCGAATGTGGGCAGCTTGAGAGTATAGAGCTTCCTAGCGGAGTGACAAATATCGGCGGCGGCGCGTTCTACAACTGCAAAATGCTTTCCGATATTTCACTTGGGGACTCCGTCAGGAAAATAAGAGGCTACGCATTCTTTGGCTGCGGCAGTCTCAACCACATAACACTGCCGGGAACGCTTGTTGAAATTGAGGAGTACGCCTTTTACGGCTGCAATAAGCTGGACAGTATTTTCTTTAACGGCTACAGATGGGGAGCGGTCATAGTCGGTGACGGGAATTATCCGTTCGGTGACGTCCGCGTCGGCACACTTGCGTAATAACGGCGCACGGTGAAAATAACGCATGAAATCGCAATGGCTGCATAATAACAGATACTTAGTGGGATGACTGAATATCAGACGGAGGAGATGTGAGGATATGGATTCGCTCAAAACCAACTCGAACAACCATGACACGGAAATAAACTCCGCCACCGCGGACGAATACAAAAAACACAAAAATAAGGAGCATCAGCTCCCGGTGAATACCGTGCTTCACGGACGCTACCTTATCGGTCGCGTGCTCGGTGAGGGCGGCTTCGGCATCACATACGAGGCGGAGGATCTGAAGCTCGGCTGCCGCGTGGCGATAAAGGAGTTCTTCGTGTCCGGGCAGACAACCCGCACCGAGACGCTGACCGTCATGCCAAACGCAAATACAAAGGAGTTTTTTAAAAAAGGCATAAGCCGTTTTTTGGACGAGGCCCGTGTGCTGGCGCAGTTTTCGGACGAGCCGAATATTGTGCACGTTCAGGACTACTTCGAGGAAAACGGCACAGGCTACATTATCATGGAGTTTCTGGACGGACAGGGGCTTGGTCGACTGCTGAAAAAAGAGGGCCCCATGCCGTTTGAGCGGGTGATGGAGCTTCTTGAGCCGGCAATGAAGGCGCTGGACCATGTCCACAAAAAGGGTCTTATCCACAGGGACATCAGCCCTGAAAACCTGATGCTGCTTGAAAGCGGCACGGTGAAGGTTCTGGATTTCGGAACGGCGAGAAATATCAGCCTTACGGGCGAGAAAAGCCTTACCGTTATGCTCAAGCACGGCTATGCGCCGGAGGAGCAGTACCGCCGCAACGGAGAGCAAGGCCCATGGACGGATGTTTACGGTATGAGTGCGACCGTATACAAGCTGCTCACAGGTCAGACGCCGCCGCCCGCAACGGACAGAATGGTCAGCGACAATCTGGTGCCCCCGTCAAAATTGGGGGCCACGATAACACCGAAACAGGAACAGGCGCTGCTGCGGGGACTTGCCGTGAACGCAAAGGAAAGAATCCAGAGCATGGAGGAGCTGGCACAGTGCCTGAACGGCAGCAGAAAACCGAAGGCGCGCAGAAAGAGCCCGAAGAAGGCGGTGATCGCCGCCGCGGCCGCGCTCATCGTTCTGCTCGGCGGCATCGGCGCCGTATGGTATCTGAACAAAGACGGAGTTACGGCGCCTGAACCGGGAGGAACGGAAACTGCTCAGCCGGAGAAAGAGCGCACCGGACGCTGGGTGCTCGGAGAGAAATATCTGGCGATACGGGAAATCCAGAAGGATGAGAACGGAAACGTATGTACTGAAATTAAAACTGATTACGACGAATACGGATATTCGGTTTCAACTGAAACAACCAATTACTCGGGAAAAACATCTTACAGTTATTCCAGCAGGTCGGTATGGGAACATAATGACGACGGCTCAAGCAAAATGGTTAAGTATATCTTTACGGATTATCAGGGAAATACCGAAAGCACAGAATACCGTATGGAGTACCGGGAAGAGGAAGGGACTGAGGTAGAGTGCAGATATACAAACGGTGTACTTGACGGATGGACGGTTGACGTAATTGGAGAGAAGCGAGAGGATTACAGCTGCAATACCGAATATTTCTACTATCCTGACGGAATTCTGGAGGAATACCGTGTTCATGAAAGATTCCGGAAGGAAGATAGTACACTGATAGTCATAAACTATTACGATAATGAGGGAAATTCTACAAGCCGAACGGAATACACATATGACAAAGACGGAAATTTGATCAGCATGATTCAGGAAACGTATAAATATGGTTATCGGAGCGAGAGCGTGCACGAATATGACAAAGAGGGAAGACGGGTTTCTTCGATATCAACTACTTACAATAACAAAGAGCAGACTTCAACCTATACATGCTCATACGAGTATGAGAAGCGACAGGTTTACCGGTGGGAATGGGACGAGGAATAAGCGGTAAAAAAGGAGATCAAGCATGGAAGCAAACAGGTTTTGCCCGCACTGCATGAGCGAACAGCGGAAATATGGAGAATACTGCTTTGCCTGCGGAGAAAGACTCGATTCACGCAACGCATCGCATCAGCTTCGCGTCGGCACCGTGCTTAAAGGGCGCTATCTTGTCGGAGGCGCGCTCGGTGAGGGCGGCTTCGGCATTACATACATTGGACTTGACCTTGTTTTAAGGCAGAGAGTGGCAATAAAGGAGTTCTTCCCGGACGGAGCCGCGAACAGAAGCGGCGAAGGCAGGGTAAGCCCCGTGTCG